>DASWQM010000182.1:0-13733 GCA_036403675.1 Solirubrobacteraceae bacterium
CGTCCTCCAGCGAACCGGTGACGACGCGCGCGCCGTAGATCCGCTCGCCGTCGGCGACGAGCAGCGCGATGAGCTCCGGCACGTCCTCCCGGCGCGCGTCCGGGTAGCGCCGCGTCCCGTTCGCCGTCTCGATCTCGACGCCGCGCGGGCGCGCCAGCTCCTCCGGACTCCCCTGCGTGACGACGCTGCCGCGGAGGAGGATGACGACGCGGTCGCAGACGAGCTCGACCTCGCTGAGCAGGTGCGAGTTCAGCAGGACGGCGACGCCGCGGGCGCGCAGGTCCTCGAGCAGCTCGCGTACGGTGCGGCGGCCGGCGGGGTCCAGCGCGCTCGTGGGCTCGTCGAGCAGCACGAGTGGCGGCTCGCCGACGAGCGCCTGAGCGATGCCCAGGCGCTGCTGCATGCCCTTGGACATCGTCTCGACGCGTCGCGCCGCGGCCTCGGTCAGCCCGACGAGCGCCAGCAGGCGCGCCCGCTCGGCCGCGCCGCCCTCAGAGCGCGCGAGCCGCTGGTGCAGCACGAGCAGCTCGTCCGCCGTCGCCCAGCCCGGGAAGCGGAAGAGCTCAGCGAGGTAGCCCGTGCAGCGGCGCGCGGCCGCGCTGCCGGCCGGATGCCCGAGCACCGCGACGCGCCCGGCGGTCGGGCGCACGAGCCCGCAGGCGATCTTCGTCAGCGTCGACTTGCCGGCGCCGTTGGGCCCCAGGAGGCCGACGAGCTCGCCGGGCGCGACCCGCAGCTCGACGCCATCCAGCGCGACGACCGTGCGGTAGGACTTGCGCAGGCCGGCGGCGTTGAGGGCGTCGGTCACCGGGTGAGGATGACGGACGCCCTCCGGCCGTGGACTGGCCGCAGGGCCGCCCTCAGGTCTTCGCGCCCCGGATCTCCGCGCGCATCAGCGCGATCTCGGCGAGCAGCCCGCCCAGCACCGACGACTTCGGGCAGCCGCGCGGGCGACCGAGGTCGAACGGCCCGGCCATCGATCCATTGGACCGCTTCAGCGGCTCGTTCGTGTTGGGGTCGATCGACTCGGCGACGACCACGAGCTTCGGATCGACGCGCGGCTCGTCGCACGGCTTGCGCTGCGACAGCGACATCGTGCCGGTGACGACGCCGTTGGCGCCGTAGGTCCCCAGGCAGCCGACGCCGAAGCCGGGGAAGTCGCCCTCGCAGGCGAAGCCGTCCGCCGGGATGATCGCGCCCGCCGTGTCGTGCACCTCGATCTCCGTGTCGAACGAGTCGATCTCGCGGTCGGTGACGATCATGTAGCTGACGATCCGTCCGGCGCACGCGAACCTGTAGTCGATCGGGTTCTCGAAGTCGTCGCTCGGAGTGCCTGGATTGACGTGGCCGCTGCAGGCGAGGGTCGCAGCCGATGCGGCTCGGGGGATCATCAGGACGACGGCCATCAGCAGCCCCAACAAGGCGATGCCCGCGATTAGGCGGGGCTTGACAGCGATCTGCATCCGTCCTCCCAGGTCTTGCGTTGAGACCGCTCCGCGGTCAGGGGTCGCGGCATTCTGGGGAGGTCGCGGCATACCCAACGTAAAAATGGAGTGACGGCGGCGTGAACAACCTGTGATGAGGGGGCTAACGCGCGTCTCCGAACACGTCGGCGCCCAGCGGACGCAGATCCGGCGCCCCCGCGAGAGCGAGGTGCCCGAGGCCGAAGGCATCCTCGATCGTGCGCAGCAGCGCGAGATGGTTGTAGGGCACGTCGCTGACCGTCCCCGGCTTGGCGTGCGGCGACAGGACGATCGCGCCGACCCGGCCGCCGCCCGCCGGCGGCGCCTGCGGATCGACGCTCGGCGGCTCGTTGATCGCGCGCGGCGGCCCGCAGCAGGACGCGAAGTCCGCGAGCTTGCCGGTCGCGCGCGCCTCCGCGAACGTCACGACGACGAGGCCGTCGTCGGCGAACGCCGGTGCGGCGAGCAGCTGCGGGACCCATTCGCGCAGCCACGCGTCCGCGCGCGCGAGGCCGGCCGGCTCACCCGCGGGGCAGGCGCCCTCGCGGCCTGCGTCGCAGGCGCCGGGCAGGAGGAGCGTGAACGCGGGTGCCTGCGCGGCCGGCGCGGCGAGGTCCGCCGCCAGCGGCGCCAGGCCGGTGACGCGCCCGGTGCAGTCGGGCGCCGACGCGAGCCCGCCGAAGAACAGCAGCGGGTTGCGGTCGACGGGCAGAGGCGAGCCGTCGGGCGCGGGCGCAGGCCGCTGGCAGGGCCCCGGCGGCGCGTCGGGCGCCTGGCCGGCGCCGTCGGCGTAGGCGCGCCAGGCGAGCCTGCGGTGCTCGAGCTGGGCGGGGAGCGTGGGCACGCCGGCGCCGAACACGCAGCCCTTGCCGCGCAGCTGGCCGTCCGCGGCCGGCTTGCCGGCCGCGACGAACGGCGTCATCTCCGCGCAGCCGGCGTCGGTGGCCGGATTGCTGCCCTGCCCGCTGAGCAGCGCGATGAGGTTCGGCAGGTTGCCGTGCGCGATCGCGTGGTAGCGGCGCAGCAGCACGCCCTTGGCGCGCAGATCGCGGGCGAGGTAGGGCGCCGGCGACCGCGGCCCGAAGGCCTCGTCGAAGCCGGCGCCGGCGAGCGCGACGACGACGACGTGCTTGACGGGCGGACGCTTGGTGGGTGGTGTGCCGGCGACCTTGGGCGCCGGCTTCGGCGCGGGCGCCGGCTGTGCGGCGGGGTGGCGGCGGGGCGCTGCCGGTGCCGCGTGCGCGGCGGCCGCGCGCTGCACCGGCACCGCGGGGGAGGTGGCCGGGGCTGCGTTGGCGACGACGGCCGGCCGCTTCGGCGCGGCCGTCTGCAGCGTGCCCAGGTCGCCGGGCGCGGTCGTGCTGGCGGCGCCGTCGGGGGCGGCGACCGGTGCCGCCACGACGACTCGCCGGCCCGCCACGGCGGGGCCGGCCGGGCCGGCGACCGCACCCGCGAGGACGCCGATCGCCAGCGCGCCGGCAAGCGCGATCCCGGCGCCCCGCGCGCCGCCGGGCAGGGGAATGCGCGAACGGAGGGCGGGCGCCGGCGCGGTCGCGCGCGGCGGAGCGCCGGCGGTCACCGCGCTGACGACGTCGGCGACGCTTGCCCCGCATGCCAGGCAGTAGCGCTGCTCGTCGGCAAGCGGGGAGGTGCAGTCCAAGCACCTGGCCCCGCCGCCGGTCGTCGGCGGGGGGAACGCGTCATCTCGCATCGTGCGCGCCTCGGAGGATGGGCGCCGGCCGAGCCGGCGAGGTGAACAACCGGTAACCGGTGCATTCTTTACAGCCTGTTCACAGCCGGGGCACGTCCCTTTCACAACCGGCTGTCGCGCCGCTCAGATACTGCCTGCGCCTCTGCGGCCGGGGCCTCGCTGCATGGCCCGTATCTACGAAGGGAGAACTGTTCGCATGACGCACGTTCGTGTCGCAGGCGCTGCGCTGGTCGTGGCAGCCCTTGCCGTTCCAGCCGTGAGCTCGGGCAGCAACGTCGGCGTTCGCGCCGCCGCCAAGAAGCCGAAGGCCACGGTCATCACGATGAGCGGCTCGACATCGGTCGCCCCGCTCGCGGCGAAGCTCGCCAAGCGCTACCTCAAGCAGTTTCCGGGCACCGTGAAGTTCAAGCTCGCCCAGGGCGGCTCGGACGTCGGCGTCGCTGACGTCGCGAAGGGCCGCGTGACGATCGGCAACTCGTCGCGTGACCCCAAGCCCTCCGATCCCGCCGGCCTGAACTTCAACAAGATCGCGCGTGACGCGATCTGCGTCGTGACGAATCCCGGCAACACCGTCGGCGACCTGTCGCAGTCGACCGTCCAGGACATCTTCAGCGGCAAGGTGCGCGACTGGAGCGACGTGCCCGGCGCGAGCGCCAGCGGGCCGATCAACCTCGTCGTGCGCACCGCGGCGTCGGGCACGCAGGACGCGTTCCAGAAGCTCTTCATGGGCAG
This sequence comes from Solirubrobacteraceae bacterium, assembly GCA_036403675.1. Classification (GTDB taxonomy): domain Bacteria; phylum Actinomycetota; class Thermoleophilia; order Solirubrobacterales; family Solirubrobacteraceae; genus CADCVQ01. The sequence continues at coordinate 3,907 of DASWQM010000182.1, forward strand.
CGCGAAGATCGCCGACAGCGCCGCGCAGAAGGCCTCCAACGGCCTCGTCCAGGAGGCGGTCAAGTCCGACAAGCAGGCGATCGGGTACGTATCGCTGGACTTCGCCCGCGGCCTGAACGCTGCGACGTTCAAGGGCACGGCGTGCACGCTGCGTGACGCGAAGTCGGGCGCCTACGAGGGCACGCGCAACTTCTGGATGGTCACGCGCGGCACCCCCACCGGCCCGGCGAAGAAGTTCATCTCGTGGATCCAGTCCAACGGCAACGCGGCGAAGGTCATCTCCACCGAGTGGGTGCCGCTCGGGTGATGCGCCGCCTCGTCCGCAGCACGATGAGCGACAAGCGCGCCGAGCGGATGCTCGGCGCGCTGGCGTCCGTCGTCCTGCTCGTGATCGTGCTCATGGTCGTGAGCGTCGTCAGCAAGGCGTGGCCGTCGTTCGCCCACAACGGGCTGGGCTGGTTCGGGTCGGGGCCGAACGTCGACCATCAACTCGCGGACATCTTCAACTCGCCGGCCGACTCATCGCACTACGTCTACAAGCTGTCGGCCTGGCCGCTGCTGTACGGCACGGCGCTCATCACGGGCGGGGCGCTCGTCATCGGGCTCGTCTTCGCGCTGCTGGCGGCGATCTTCATCGTCGAGTTCGCCCCGCGGCCGCTGCGGCGCGTGCTCGAGCCCGTCGTGCGGTTGCTCGCCGCGGTGCCGTCGGTCATCTACGGCCTCATCGGCGTGCTCGTGCTCGTGCCGTTCGTCGGCAACCAGCTGATCTCCACCCATCGCAAGGAATCCGTCATCTACGTCGTCCAGCTCTCGGGCAACTCGCTGCTCGTCGCCGTGGCGATCCTCACGGTGATGATCACGCCGATCATGGTGGCGCTCATCGTCGTGGCGTTGCGCGCCGTGCCGGTCGGCTGGCGCGAGGGCTCGGCGGCGCTCGGCGTCAACCGCTGGCGCACGGTCTGGACGATCTCCGTGCGCGCCGTGCGCCCGGCGATCATCGCGGCGGCCGTGCTCGCGACGGCGCGGGCGCTCGGCGAGGCGATCATGCTGTCGATGGTGTCGGGCTCGGTCGGCTTCGCGCCCAACCCGCTCGACGGGCTGACGTTCGTCTTCGAGCCGACCCGCCCGCTCGCCGCGGCGATCGTCGAGGGCGCCGAGGGCTTCTCGGTGAAGCCCTACGGCCAGACGCTCTACGCCTTCGGCGCGATCCTGCTGCTGTCGAGCCTGTGCCTGTCGCTCGGCGCGCACTACGCCAAGCGGCCGCTGCGGCGGTTCGGGTTGACGCCCTGATGGCCACCACGCCCGCCGTCCCCAGCCGGACCCGTGCCGTCGAGTCGCTCTCGACGTGGCGGCGCGGCGACAGGATCGCGCTCGCGCTGTGCTGGGCCGCGGGCATCGCGCTGTGCCTCATCGCCGCCGCGATCGTGCTCTACATGCTCTTCAAGGGGATCCAGACGCTGCGCCCGGCGCTGCTCGCCGAGCGGCCGGCCGAGGGCGCCAGCCAGCGTGAGGCCGGCGGCTTCCTCGATCCGCTCGTCGGCACCGTGGTGCTGACGGTCATGGGCACGGCGCTCGCGGTCCCGCTCGGCGTGGCAACGGCGCTGTGGCTCGTCGAGTACGGCCGCCCGAGCTGGCTCGCACGCGCGGTCGAGTCGGGGATCGAGGTCGTCGCCGGCACGCCGTCGATCGTCCTGGCGATCTTCGGCCTCGCGCTGTTCTCGCAGACGGCGTTCGGCTTCCTCTCCTTCACGGCGGAGGGCAATGCCGTCTTCGGGCGGTCATTCCTGATCGCGGCGACGATGATGTCGTTCATCGCGCTGCCGCTCGTCTTCGGGTCGACGCGCGAGGCGCTGCAGGCGATCCCCGCCCACGTCCGGGAGGCGTCCTACGCGCTGGGCAAGACGCGCTGGGCGACGATCCGCCGCGTCCTGCTGCCGTCGATCCGGCCCGGCATCGCGACCGGCAGCGCGCTGGGCATGGGCCGCATCGCCGGCGACACCGCGATCGTCGTCGTCCTGCTCGGCGCGACACTGCGCCTGGACGCCGTCGGCAACGTGCCGGTGCTGTCAACGCTGCGCGGCACGGGCTCGACGCTGACGAGCTACGTCTACAACAACTCGCCCGCCGGCGAGGGCAACGCGTTCGACAAGGCCTACGCCGCCGCGTTCGTCCTCCTGCTCGTCGTCATCGCCCTGAACTTCGCCGTCGACGTCATCGCCCGCCGCGGGAGCTCGCAATGGAGCTGACGCCGCCCCCGCCCGTGCGCCGCATCGTCCTCGACGAGCCGCCGACGGTCGTCGCCGCGCCGGCCGGCCCCGCGACCGCCGCGACACCGCAAGCTCCCGCCGTGCGCCGGCGGACCGCCGGAACCGAGACCGTCGTCCGCGAGCGCATGCGCGTCGAGCGCCTGTCGGTCGCCTACGACGGCAAGGCGGCCGTGCGCGAGGTGTCGCTCACGATCCGCGCCGGCGAGGTGCTCGCGCTCATCGGGCCGTCGGGCTGCGGCAAGACGACGCTGCTGCGCACGCTCAACCGCCTGACCGAGCTGACGCCGACCGCGCAGCGCTCCGGCTCGCTGACGCTCGACGACGACGACGTCGACGCGCTCGACGTCACCGAGCTGCGCCGGCGCGTCACGATGGTCTTCCAGCAGCCCAACCCGTTTCCGATGTCGATCTTCGACAACGTCGCCTACGCCCTGCGCGAGCAGGCGCGGCGGCGGCCGCGGCGCTCGGAGCTGGCGGGCGCCGTCGAGCACGCGCTGCGCCGGGCCGGGCTCTGGGACGAGGTCGGCGACGACCTCGACCGCCCCGCGCTGCGGCTGTCGGGCGGCCAGCAGCAACGTCTGTGCATCGCGCGCGCGCTCGCCGCCCAGCCCGAGGTGCTGCTGCTCGACGAGCCGTGCTCGGCGCTGGACCCACGCTCGACCGAGACGATCGAGCGGCTCATCGTCGAGCTGCGGGAGACGCTCGCCGTCGTCATCGTCACCCACAACCTCCAGCAGGCCTACCGCGTCGCCGACAGCGTCGCCTTCATGTTCCTCGGCGAGCTCGTCGAGAACGGCCCCGCGGAGCAGGTCTTCGGCGCGCCGCGCGCCGGCCGCACCCGCGACTACCTCGCCGGAACGTTCGGATGACCCGTGGCAGCATCCTCGCGATCGTCCTCGTCGCCCCGCTCGCGCTCGCGGGCTGTGAGAGCACGCAGACGCGCAGCGCGCGCCTGCGTGCCGCCGCCAGCCACCGGGCACCGGAGCGCAAGCTGCAGATCGCGCGCACGAACCCGGACGTCCGGATCGCGGCGGCGACGCTCGTGAACGACGCGCGCGCGGGGCGCAGCGCCGCCGTCGTCGAGCTGCACAACACGTCGCGCCGGACGCTCGCCGCGCTGCCGTTGCTGTTCACCGTCACCGGCGCCGGCGGCAAGAAGCTCTTCTCCAACGACCTGCCGGGCGCGAGCCCCGACCTCACGACGGTCCCGTCGCTGGCGGCAGGCGACACGCTGACGTGGGTCAACGACGCGATCGTCGGCGTCCGCGGCGGGAGTGCCGTCGACGCCCGCGTGGGCGAGCCCGCGAAGCCTGTGGCGGCGGCGGCGACATCCCCGCCACGGCTGCGCGTCTCCGGCGTGCGCCTCGAGCGCGACCCGATCGACGGGATCACGGCGGTCGGCCGGGTCGTCAACGCGTCGTCGATCGCGCAGGAGCGGCTGGTGATCTTCGCGACGGCGCGGCGCGGGGCACGGATCGTCGCCGCCGGCCGCGCCGTCGTGCCGGTCCTGCGCCCCGGCGCCAAGGGCGCGCGCTTCACGCTGTTCTTCGTCGGCGATCCGACGGGCGCGAAGCTGCGCCTGCAGGCGCCCGCCGTCAGCCTCGGGAGGTAACCATGAGCACGACGCCCACAACCCCTGCCGTGGCCGAGCAGTGTCCGTCCTGCGCGGCGCTGTTGGATGACGACCAGCGCTACTGCCTGGAGTGCGGCGAGCCGGCGCCCGGCGCCCGGCGCCCGCTGCCGGCGGCGCTGCGCCGGACCGGCGCCCCCGCCGAGCCGGTGAGCGCGCCGCCCGCGCGCGCGGTCGGTGGGAGCCTCGCCGCGTGGCTGGCGGGACTGGCGTGCCTGCTGCTGGCGGTCGGCGTCGGCGTGCTGATCGGCCGCAGCGGCGGCGAGCCCGCGGCCGCGCCGCCGATCACGATCTCCGGTGCGGCCGCCGGCGCTGCCCCCTCCGCGGCCGCACCGGTCACCTTCCACAGCGACTGGCCGGCGGGCCGCGACGGCTGGACGATCGCCCTGCAGGCACTGCCGAAGGCCGGCACCGACGCCGCCGCCGTCGCGCGCGCGAAGGCCGCGGCCGCCGGCCAGGGGGCAGCGGACGTCGGCGCGCTGGACTCCGATGCCTACCGCAGCCTCAGTGGCGGGTCCTACGTCGTGTACTCGGGCGTCTTCGGCGCGCGCGCCGAGGCGACGGCCGCACGTGCGCGGCTGGCGAAGACGTTCGGCGACGCGCGCGTCGTCCACGTCGCGACCACCGCCCCGAAGGCCGCGGCCAGCGCGCACGCAGCGGCGCCGAAGCGGGCGAGCACCGCGAAGCGCGCGAAGGCGGGCTCCGGCGGCGGCGGGAGCACCGGCAACGCGTTCGAGAAGTCCAAGAAGCTCCCCAAGACGCTCGGCACGGGCGGCAGGCCACCCGCCAAGGACAACAAGCCGGCCGCCGGCGGCAGCGGCTTCCAGGAGATCAAGTGACCGAGCTCCCGGCCACCCGTGGCGAGCTGCGCGAGCGCCGCGACGCGCTCGCCGAGCAGGTCGCGCGGCTGCAGTTCGACCTCGGCGGGCTCGCCTACGAGATGGCGATCCGCGACCACTTCCGGCTCGACGTCCTCGTCCGGCGCGCTGCCGCGCTGCAGGAGCTCGACGCGCAGCTCGGCGAGGTCGAGCGGCTCCTGGCGCTGGGCGAGTCGGCGACGACCGGCACGTGCGCCGCCTGCGGTGCGTTGCACGGGCGCGGCGCGGTCTACTGCTGGCAGTGCGGCAACGCGCTCGTGCGGCGCACGACCGTCAACGGGACCGAGCCCGCCGACGCGCCGGCTCCGGGCGACGCCAACGGCGCCGCGGCCTGAGCAAGCGCGCCCCTCAGCCGCCCGGGTTCAGCCGCGCGACCTGCGGGTCGTGGTCGGAGGCCTGGTCGGCGAACTCGCTGTTGGCGTGGACGATGTCGTACTCGTAGCGCCCCGCCAGCGCGCGCGAGACGAGGATGTGGTCGAGCACCTGCGAGTTGCCTTCGAACACGTACGTGTAGCGCTCCGCCGCCGGCAGCGTGCGCGGCAGGTCGACGAGCGAGCCGTCGCCGGCGAGGATGTCGGCCGTCCGCGAGAAGTCGAAGTCGTTGATGTCCCCGAGCACGACGATCTTCGCCCTGCGGTCCCGCGCGAGCACCGCGTCGGCGAACGCGCGGACGGCCGCCGCCTGGTCGTGACGCTGCGCCTCGGACGGATGGTCCGGCGGTTGGAAGCGGCCGAACAGCGGCTGGTCGCCCCCCTTGGAGTTGAAGTGGTTGGCGACGACGAACAGCCGCTCGCCGCGCCACCGGAACTCGCCCGCCAGCGGCTTGCGCGACATGGTGAACGCCGGGTACGCCGGGTCGATGCGTCCCGGCGAGATCGACAGCCGCGACCCGGCGCGGACCGATACCGGCGTCGTCGCGTCCCCGCCCGCGCGGTCGACGAAGGACAGCCCGCGGTCGGTGCGGAACAGGAACGCCTGGCGGATGTTGCCGCCGGGCTGCCCGCCGTCCTGGTCGTTGAGCGGGTCGATCTCGCGCCACTGGTAGCGCGGCCCGCCGGCCGCCCGGATGGCGGTCACGAGGGCGTCGAGCGTGCGATCGGCCGCGACGACCCCGTTGTCCGTCGATCCCGTGTTGTCCTGGATCTCCTCGACTGCCACGAGGTCGGGCACGGCGAGGTTGCGGACGATCTGGTCGGCGAGCGCCGCGAGCTTGCCCGGCGGGTCGAGCGGGCTGAGGTTCTGGACGTTGAACGTAGCGACCGCCACCTCCGGCGGGCGCTGGCGTCGCGTCGTCTCGCGCTGCAGGCCACCGCTGCGCAGCGTCGGGGAGCTCACCGGCAGCAGGTCGAAGAGGCCGAACGCGTAGTCGAGCACGCCGGTGACCGGACCGGCGTAGGAGTCGCCGACGTTGGCCGCCGGCACGGGAGCGAACGTGTCGTCGATGACGACGCGCTCCGGGTTGAAGTCGTGCGGCAGGACGACGATGCCGCCACGATTCGTGCGCGGCCCGGCGCCGGCCGGGACGACCGGTGTCTCGCCGAACCGGCTCGTCGGCCCGACAACCTGCGGCTCGTCGATCCGGACGCGCATCGCCTCCATCGACTCCCAGAAGTCGATGCCGTCGGCCCCGACGTCGAAGGTCCCGGACGTCTCGACGCCGGGCGTCGCGTCGTCCTCGATGATCGTGGCGGGCGGCACGCGGCCGCCGCGACCGACGAGCGTCGCCGCCGGCAGCGGGTTGCCGGCGCTGCCGACGACGACGGTCGGCGAGCTGATCTCCGTGGTCGTCAGGTTCGCCGTCCCGGCGGCGCCGCCGGGACGGAACTCCTGCACCGTGCCCGACACGGTGACCGCGTCGCCCACGGCGACGGTCGGCCGGGACCCGGTGAAGACGACGAGCGCCTCGCTCGTGGCAGGGTCGGCGTCGGGCTGTGGATCCTGCAGGAAGAAGCGGCTGGCGCCGACCGCGGTCACGACGCCGGGAACGTCGACGACGCGCCGGTCCTGCAGCGGCGAGACGTGAGCGGCAGCCTGGATGTCGTGGATGCGGGCCGGCGCGGCGGCCCCGGCGGGCGCCGCGCACAACCCGAGCGCGCCGACCGTCACGAGCGCGGCGAGCGAGCCGGTCATTCGCCGTCGCGCGCGGCCTTCGCCGTATCGGGGTTGTCGGAGAACACGCCGTCGACCCCGAGCCCGATGAACTGCCGGTATTCGGCGATCGCGTTGCCATATTCGCCCGGGTTGGCGCTCGAGCGCAGCTCCAACGGCAGGAAGCTGTTCTCGTTGCGGAACGTGTACGCGACGACGTCGAGGCCGGCCGCATGCGCGTCGCGGACGAACGTCGTCGGCGCCAGCGAGGCCCCGCTCGCGTCCCGGGGGCACGATGTAGTTCTTCGACGGGCTCGCGACGTCGGCGTACCGCGCGACCTCGCGCAGCCCCGCAGGGGTGGCCATGTCGCCGTACGTCGTCGTGCCGCCCGCGGCGAGCACGTCGCCCGGCTTGAGGTCCTTGGCGTCGAAGAGCTGGACGAGCGGGACGCCGGGCAGCAGCGGGCGCAGCGCCTTGAGGTTCGAGACCTCGAAGGACTGGACGGTCACCTTCCCGTCGCGATCGGCGATGTCGTTGCGGCGCAGGGTCTGCACGAACGGCTCCTCGAGCGGGAGCCCGATCGAGCGGAAGTACGTCGAGTGCTTGAGCTCCGGGACGAGCCCGACCTTGCGGTGCAGCTCGCGGGAGAGCTGATCGCGCACGTCGATGACCTCCTGGAACGTCGGGATCGTATAGCGGCCGTCGTAGATCGTGTTGCGCTGGCGCAGGTCGGGCAGGCGCTCCTTCGCGCGCAGCGTCTCGAGCTCGGCGAGCGTGAAGTCGTCCGTGAACCAGTCGTTCGCGAACGTGACGCCGTCGATGACCTTCGTCGTCCGGCGGCCGGCGAACTCGGGATGGTCGGCGACGTCGGTCGTGCCGCCGATCGCCGGCTCGTGGCGGGCGACCAGCACGTGGTCCTTCGTCGACACGAGGTCGGGCTCGACGTAGTCGGCGCCGAGGCGGGCGCCGACGCGGTAGGAGGCCAGCGTATGCTCGGGCCGGTAGCCGGCGGCGCCGCGATGGCCGTAGATCGTGACCTGCTTCTCGCCTCCCGCGCGATCGTGCGCACGCGTCAGCGACAGCGGCAGCAGGGCCGTCACGGCGAGCACCAGCAGGGAGCAGCGGCGGAGGGTGGACATGCGTGGCAGCTAAGCGCGCCTCGCCGGCGGCGCAGGTAACCAGGCCGTAACCGCGTCGTAACGGCCGAGGGCCCGCGGGGGCTCAGGGCCGTTGGTCGTCGTCGGTCATCTCGAGGATGCAGAGCAGCTCGACGAGGCCCGTGAAGGTGCGTGGGTCGTGACCGGTTCTGGTCGAGATCTGCTGGAGCCGGTAGCGCACGGTGTTGGGGTGGACGTGCATCTGCTCGGCGGCTCTGGCGACGTTGAGGTCGGCGTCGGCGAAGGCGCGGATCGTTTCCACGGCCGCGGCGAGATCGTCGCCCGAGAGCGCCCGCAGGTCATTGCCCTTGGAGGCGATGATGGCTTTGGTGGCGGCGGTCGCGCCGATCAGTGCGCATTCGAGTGCCGACAGATCCTCGAGCGAGACGATCGGCCGGCCTGCCGAGCTGTAGGACAGGGCCAGCGCTGCTTCGCGGTGGGCCTGCTGGACGCTTGCGAAGCCGTGCGATGGGAGGCTGACGCCGTAGCGCACGTCGATGTCGTGGTCCTCGATCGTTCGCCGGCGCGCGGCGCGCAGGCTTGCGATCCTCGCGCGCCGCGACGTTCCGGGCGAGATGAGGACGAGCTCTCCGTGGCGGATCGTCGCGAGCGGCCTGACGACCCCGAGCGACATGCTCTCCTCGAGCACGTCCCTTGCGAGTTGGAGCGCGTCACCGACCGCGAGCATTGTCTGCTCGACCCTCCCCACGACGGTGAGGAGCTGTCCGGTCGGGTCCAGTCCGGGGGCTGCGGGGTGGCGCCGGCCGGGGTCGATCGGCCGGCCGTCGACGAGGCGCTCGACCAGATCTCGGGCCGCTCGGCCGCTCTGGGTTCCCAGCCGGGCTTCCTCGCGCAGGTATGCCTCGGCGGCCTGGGTGGCGATGGTGTCGATCGCGGCGATCGTCGAGCGTGCGAGCGCGAAGCCGGCGTCTCTGGAGATCCCCAGGCGTGAGGCTTCATCGGCGCAAGCATCCCAGTAGCCGAGCAGCGCGACGCGGTAGGCATGGATGAACACGTCGAGGCTGACCCCTTGGCGCACGCGCCGCGCCGCCAGGTCGCGCAAGAACCCAAGGTCCTGGCGGCGTAGGGTCGAGCCCTCGGCGAGCGTCCGCGCGAGCACCTCCGTGGTCGCCGTCGCGCCACCGCGAAGGTCGTTGACGAGCTCCGGAGCGACGTCCCTGTAGCCGGGGATCTCGTCGACGATCCGAGCGGCGACCGCGCGCCCGATCTCGGCATACCGGCCGGCGAGCGCCTCGCCCACGCGGCGAATCGCTGCTGCGTGATCGCCTGTGACGCGGGCCGGCTCGGACTCCTCTGGATGCGCATCCATGGGCTTGGAGGATCCCACACGAGACAGCTCCGAACATTGGAACTCTCGCTAAAGCCAGGATGCGCGGTGGCTGGCACGCTGCTCCGGAGGCCGAGACGAAGGAGCAGCAGTGTCAACGATCACCCAAGACAACCTCCAAGGGCAACGTGCGCTGGTGACCGGCGCCACGTCGGGCATCGGTCGCGCGATCGCGCTGCAGCTGGCCCGCGACGGGGCCGAGGTACTGGTTCACGGCCGCGACGCCGCGCGGGGCGCCGAGACCGTCGCGGAGATCACCAGCTCCGGCGGCAAGGCCAGCTTCATCGCTGCCGACCTCAGCGACGTCGCTGACGTCCAGCGCCTGGCGAGCGACGTCGGCGACGTCGACATCCTGGTCAACAACGCAGGGATCGCGGTCTTCCGTGCGACCGGGGAGTTCGACGTCGCTGCGTTCGACAAGATGTTCGCCAGCAACGTCCGGGCGCCGTTCTTCCTCG
>DASWQM010000183.1:0-5466 GCA_036403675.1 Solirubrobacteraceae bacterium
GCGGGCCTTGATGTCGTGCAGCGCCTGGTCGATGCCCGAGATGGCGCTGGCGACGACGACGCCCGGCGGCCAGTATTGATGGCGCCACATCGACTGCCACAGGTGCTCGAGGCGAAACGGATCCTGGCCGACGACCAGGACTGCGAGATCCTGGACGGCGCCGACGACGCTGCGCGTCTTCCACTCGGTGGTCGCCTCGCCCCAGCCGACGACGCCCTCGTCGGTCGTGATCTTGACGAAGACCCAATTGCGCATTCGTGCGCCCACGACCCTGGTCTCCACGGATTCGACCCTCATCCGCCGATCGCCTCCAGCAATCCCGGTACGTCCTCCGGCGTGAGCGCGCCGCCCATCCCGACCGCGACCGCGCCGGCCGCTATCCATTCCGGCGCCGCGCTCAGCGAGATCCCTCCGGTCGGGACCAGCGGCAGTTGCGGGAGCGCCTGCAGCATGTCGGCCACGGCCGGCGGCGACCACGTCCGCGCCGGGAACAGCTTCACCAGGTCGGCGCCCAACTCCAGCGCGCGCAGCGCCTCGGTCGGCGTGGCCGCCGCCGCGACCACCGCGGCGCCGGCGCCCCGCCCGCTGGCGATCACCTCGCTGCTCAGCACCGGACTGACAAGAAAGCACGCGCCGGCACGCAACGCCGCCTCCGCTGACGGGCCGTCCAAGACCGTCCCCGCGCCGACGAGACGGCCGTCGGCGGAAAGCGCCTCGATCGCCCCCAGAGCGTCCGGCGTGGTCAGCGACACCTCGACCGCCTCCAGCCCCGCGTCCAGCAGGGCGGCCGCCGTCGTCTCGGCCGCGCGCCGGTCGGCGGCGCGCACGATGCCGAGCACACGCTGCCCTGTGATCGCCGCGACCGCGTTCACCTGCGGACCTCGGCGCCACCGGCCAGCAGCGCGTCGCGCTCGGCGGCCGTGGGGAGCCCGTCGATGTCGCCCGGCGCGGACACGCACAGCGCGGCGACGACCGCGCCCTCGGCGAGCGCGCGGGGCGGCTTGGCCCCGCGCAGCAGCGCGGACAACAAGCCGGCGGCGAACGCGTCGCCGGCGCCGACCGTGTCGACCGCCCTGACCGGCCACGACGCCTGGTCCCAGCGCTCGGCGCCGTCGGTCGCCCATGCGCCCTCGACCCCGCGCTTGATGACCACCATGCGAGCGCCGTGCTCGATCAACCACTCGGCGGCGTCCTCGCCGTGGGCGCACCCCGACAGCAGCACCGCCTCGTCCTCGGCGGCGAGGACGAGGTGCGCCTCGCCGGCCAGCGGGCGCAGCAGCTCGGCCGCCTGCTCGCGCGGGCACAGGCGCTCGCGGATATTCGGATCGAACGACACGAGCGCGCCTGCGTCCGCCGCGATTCGCATCGCCTTCAGCGCCGCCGCGCGCGGGTGCTCGCCGACCAGCCCGGTGACGCCCGAAACGTGGAACAGCCGCGCATCGGCGACGTACTCGCGCTGCACATCCTCCGGCGAGAGCATCGAACCGGCCGAGCCGCGACGGTGGTAGACGACCTCCGAGGGCCGCTCGCCGGCACAGTCGCGAACCAGCAATCCGGTCGGCGCGTCGTCGAGCCGAAGCTGGGAGACGTCGACGCCCTCCGCACGCAACGTCGAGAGCACCACGCGCCCGAAGACGTCGGCGCCGACGCGGCCGATGAAGCCGGTGCGATGCCCGAGCCGGGCAAGCCCGATGGCCACGTTCGACTCGGCGCCGGCGACCGAACGGCGGTAGTGGCGGCTCGCGGCGAGTGGCAGCGCGGGCTCACCGAGCAGCAGCACCATCGCCTCTCCGAGCGTGACGGCGTCCAACGGCTCGCTCATGTCGGCAGCCCCACCGGGCGCGCGCCGTGGCGGCGCTGTTGGATCACGACCGCGGCGATCAGCAGCGTGCCCTGTGCGACGTCCTGCCAGAACGAGTTGACCGCAAGCACGGTCAGGCCGTTCGTGAGCACGCCGAGCAGGATCACGGCGAGGATCGTCCCGGGGATCGTGCCGCGACCGCCCTGGAGCGCCGCGCCGCCGAGCGCCGCGGCGGTGATCGACTGCAGCTCCAAGCCCTGGCTGCCGGACGTCGGCTGGCCGGACCCGGTTCTCGCGGTGAGCAGGATCCCCGCCACTGCGGCGACGAGACCGACGGTGACGTATACCCCGATGATGTAACGGTTCAGATCGATGCCGGCCAGGCGGGCGGCCACGCTGTTGCCGCCGATCGCGTAGATGTTGCGCCCGACGTCGGTGTAGCGGAGCATCGCGTGCACGACCGCGGCCACGATCACGAGCAGCCAGACGAGACTCGGAATCCCGACGATCTCACCCCGCGCTAGCCAGTTGAACACCGAATTCGCTCCGGTGTATCCCTGCGCGCGACCGTCCGAGACGAGGTTGGCGATGCCGCGGAAGCCGGCGAACGTCGCCAGCGTCGCGATCACCGCGTTCACGCGCCCGTAGACGATCACGAGACCGTTGAACAGGCCCGCCAGCAGGCCGATGCCGAGCGCCGCCGTCATCCCGAGCGCGGTGCCGTGTGACGTGAACACCATCGCCGTCAACACGGACGAAAGGCCGGCGATCGAGCCGACGGAGATGTCGAGTCCGCCGAGCAGCATCACGACGGTCTGGGCGACCGCGATGATCCCCAGGATCGCGACCGCAGTACCGATGGTCTTGATGTTCGCGATGTTGAAGAACGCGTCGTTCTGAGCGCCGATGACCGCGACGAGGATCCCCAGCGCCGCGAGCAGGCTGAGGTTCTGGACGCCGATCACGTCGAGCATCCGCCGCATCCTCGACCGGGATGTCGATCCCGTCGCGCGCGCCGCCCGGCGCGTGCTGCCGGCGGAGGTGATCACGTTGGGGCTCCCTGTTCTGAGTGGTCACCGATCGCGAGCGTCAGGACCCGCTCCTCGCTCGCCTCGGCGCGATCGAGCTCACCGATGACGCGCCCGCCGCCCATCACGACGATCCGGTCGGCGAGGCCGAGCACCTCCGGCAACTCGGAGGAGATGACCAGCAGCGCGATGCCCTCGCGCGCGAGGTCGTCGACGATCGCGTAGATCTCGGCCTTGGCGCCGACGTCGACGCCGCGCGTCGGCTCATCGAGGATCAGCACGCGCGGCCGGCGCGCGAGCCAGCGGGCCAGCACCGTCTTCTGCTGATTGCCGCCCGAGAGCGTGCTGACCGGCTGCTCGATCGACGGCGTGCGGATGCGCAGCCGCTCGACGAACTCGCGAGCGACGCGTCGCTCCTCGTCGCGGCGGACGATGCGCAGTCGCCGCAGCCGATCGAGCACCGCAAGCGTGATGTTGTCGCGTACGGAGCGGTTGAGGAGCAGCGCCTCCGCCTTGCGTTCCTCGGGCGCCAGCCCGATACCCGCGCGCACGGCGTCGCGCGGGGAGCGCAGTCGCAGCTTGCGACCGCCAAGCCGGATCTCGCCCGCGGTGATCGCGACGTCTCCGGCGAGCGCACGCGCCAGCTCGGTCCGGCCGGCGCCGACGAGCCCCGCCAGTGCGACGACCTCGCCTGCGCGGACCCGAAGGCTCACGTCATGGACGTCGTCGGTGCTGATCCCCTCGACGTCGAGGACGACGTCGCCGATCTCTGCGCGATTGCGCGAGAACATCTGGCCGAGGTCGCGTCCGACCATCATTCGCACGAGCTCGGCCTCGCCGGTGTCGGCCACGCGACGCTCGCCGACCAGCTCGCCGTCGCGGAGGACCGCGACGCGATCGGCGATCTGGAAGATCTCCTTGAGCCGGTGCGAGACGTACATCACCGCAACGCCGCTCGCGCGCAGTCGTCGCACGAGCGTGAACAACGCCTCGACCTCGTGATGAGACAGCGACGACGTCGGCTCGTCGAACGCGATCACCCGTACATCGCTGACCAGCGCGCGCAGCACCTCAACGAGCTGGCGCTGCGCCGGGGACAGCCGGCTGCCCGGCGTCGCCGCATCGATGACGCCGGTGAACCCGAACCGGCCGATGTCGCCGCGCACGCGCGCGTACAGCTCGCGGCGGCTGAACCTGTGCCCCCGCGCGGGCAGCGCCCCGACGTAGACGTTCTCCGCGACGCTGACGTCGCGGATGATCTCAGGCTCCTGATAGATCACGCGGATGCCGGCCGCATGGGCGGCGCTCGGCGACGAGAACGACGCGGGCTCGCCATCGAGCAGGATGCCTCCCTCGTCGGGTACGTGATCGCCGCTCAGGATCCGCAGCAACGTGGACTTGCCGGCGCCGTTCTCGCCGATCAGGGCGAGCACCTCGCCCGCCCGCACGTCCAACGAGACATCGCGCAACGCGCGGACGGGCCCGAAGTGCTTCCTGAGCCGGTCCGCGCGCAGCACGACGTTTCCGCCGCCTAGCTGCATTGCACTCCCGCCTGCTGCCAATTGCTCGCGTCGACGATCTGCGTCGGGGCCACCGTCTTGGCCGGCAGCGGCGTCTTGTTCCGCGCCGTGTCGACGAGCACCTTGACCGAGTCGGCGCCGACGCCGTGGCCGGAGATGTAGAGCGCCGCCTTGTTGCCGGTCTTCTTGCCCGCCTTCCAGTCCTTGCAGGTCAGGTAGGCGCCCAACCCGACGCCGATCACCGAGTCGGCCTTGAAGCCGGCGTTCTCCAGCGCGGTCACCGCGCCGGTCTCGCTCTCGTCATTGCAGCCGACGACGACCCAGTGCTTGACGTCGCGGTGCGCGGTGACGATCGCCCCGGTGCGGCTCTGAGCGTCCGGATTGGAGTTGTCCGTGCCGAGCTTGATGACCTTCACGCCGTCGCCGCCGCCCTGCTTGAACGCCTGCTGCGCACCCTGGTCGCGCAGCTGGCAATCCGAGAGATCCTGCTTGTAGACCGTCAGCAGCGCGGTATCGCCCGCCGGCCACCCCGCCGCCTTGTAGAGCTTGCCCGCCTCGGCGCCGACCTTCTGCCCCATCTGGAGGCTGTCGAAGCCGACGAACGGGCCGTCTTGGCCCGTCCCGCTCTTGATCGGATCGTCCGACGCCGCCAGCGGGATGTTCGCCTGCTTGGCGAGGTCCATCACCTGAGGGCCGATCTTCTGATCCGGCACAACGATCGCGATCCCGTCGACGCCCTGCGCGATCGCCGTGTTCATGGCGGTGATCGCCGCGTTGGAGTCAAGGTTGACGTTGATGACCTGCACGTCCACGCCGCCGAGCTTGCGGGCCTGCTGCTTCGCGCCATTGGCCTCATCGACGAAGTACTGCTGGTCGCCCTGCTTCTGGATGTAGGCGATCTTCAGCGGCTTGTTCGCGCCGCCCGAGGAGCCGCCGGACCCGCTCGAACCGCTCGACGAGCCTGACGAGCCACAGGCCGAGACACCGGCCGCCATCGCGACCAAGCACGTCACTGCGACGGCCGCCCTGAGGCCACCCTTCTTCCGCTCCATCGCTCTCCTCCTCCTTTGAGCACCGACACGACCCGCTACAGCAGCAAGAAAAGACTATTATCATT
>DASWQM010000184.1:0-20594 GCA_036403675.1 Solirubrobacteraceae bacterium
ATGTTCTGAGAGCGGCAGGCATGGATCCGCAGCTGCGCAGCGAGCTCGCGGTGCTCGGCGTGCGCTCCCGCCCGGCGCTCAGTCGCCCGGCGGGAGCGGGCCCGAGCGACGACGGGCACTGGACGCTGGACGGCACGCCGACCACGCTGCCGATGGCGCCCGACTCGCCGTGGTCCTGCGGGCCGGACGGCAGGCTCACGCGCGGCGGCGTCGTCGTCGACGCGACGCTCGCGCCCGTCGAGCGCCCGCGCTTCTATGACCTGCGGACCGCCGACGGCATCCCGTACGAGCAGATCGCCCGCTTGCACGGCCGTCACGTGCTCGCCACGACCGTCGTCCAGACCTGCGTGCGCTACGGCGACGAGGAGACGCGCTGTCGCTTCTGCACGATCGAGGAGTCGCTGCGCGCCGGCACGACGACGCAGGTCAAGCGGCCGGAGGAGCTCGCGGAGGTCGCGGCGGCGGCCGTCGAGCTCGACGGCGTGCGCCAGCTCGTCATGACGACGGGGACCTCGAACGGTCCGGACCGTGGCGCGCGTCACCTCGCCCGCTGCGTCGCCGCCGTGCGCAAGGAGGTACCGCGGCTGCCGATCCAGGTCCAGGTCGAGCCGCCGACGGACATCGAATGGATCGCGCGGCTGCACGAGGCCGGCACGACCGCGATCGGCATTCACGTCGAGAGCCTCGACGAGGACGTCCGCAGGCGCTGGACGCCCGGCAAGGCGACCGTCCCGCTCGAGCGTTACGACGAGGTGTGGACCGAGGCGGTGCGCGTCTTCGGGCGCAACCGCGTCTCGACGTACCTGCTCATCGGACTTGGGGAGAACCCCGACAAGCTCGTCAGCGGGGCCAAGCGGCTCATCCGCATGGGCGTCTACCCCTTCGTCGTGCCGTACCGCCCGCTCGGCGGCAGTCTCGCCGATGCCGACGGCGTCCCCGCGCCGAGCCACGAGCTCGTCGCGGACGTCACCGAGCGCGTGGGCCGCGAGCTGCGCAGGGCGGGCATGCGCGGCAGCGATCAGCGCGCCGGCTGTGCGGCCTGCGGCGCATGCTCGGCGCTGGGCGCGGTCGGCGGATGACCGCCACCGTCACCGACCTCGTCCAGCGCCTCGGCGGGCCGGCTCCCCGGCCGGCCGTGCCGCCGCCGTTCCTCGTCATGCGCGCCGAGCACGACCGCGACCGGCTAGCGGCCTATCGGGTGTTGCGCCGGAAGGCGTTCGTCGAGCAGCAGGCGCTCTTCGAGCGCGACGACGGCGACGAGCACGATGGTGCGGCACACACCATCGTGCTCGTCGCGGTTGCCGCCGACGGCGATGTCCTCGGGGGCGTCCGGCTCCATCCCGAGGGCCCGGACCCAGGCCTCGGCTGGTGGCGCGGCAGCCGCCTCGTCTGCGGGAGCGCCGCCGGCGCGGCGCGCGGGCGCGTCGGCGCGGCGCTCGTGCGCTCGGCCTGCGTCGCCGCAGTCGACGCGGGCGCGCTGCGCTTCGACGCGTACGTGCAGGCGGAGCGCGTGCGCTTCTTCGCCCGCCTCGGCTGGCAGTCGGTGCGCCCGCTCGACGGTGCACTGGTGAATCACGAGCTCATGCGCTGGCCGATCGATCGCTTCGAGGCGCTCGTCACGGCGACGAAGTCGTCGCTTGGCCCGCTGCTGTCGGACCTGCTGGTCGCCGGCGACGGCTGGTGCGGCGACGACGGCGTGCCGGTGCCCGGCAGCGGCGTCGTCGCGGCGACCGACGCGATCCTCCCAGCGATGGTGGAGCGCGACCCGGAGTGGGCCGGCTGGTGCGGGATGCTCGTCACCGCGCACGACCTCAGCGCGATGGGCGCGCGGCCGATCGGCGTGCTGGACACGATCGGCGCCGCCGACGCCGCCCACGCCGAGCGCATCGTGCGCGGCCTGAGCGCGGGTGCACAGGCCTTCGACCTGCCGGTGCTCGGCGGCCACACGACGCTCGGCGCGCCCGGTTCGCTCAGCGTCACGGGACTCGGGCGCACCGCCCGCCCCGTGCCCGCCGGCGGCGGGCGTCGCGGCGACGTCCTGACGCTCACCGCCGACCTCGAGGGCGGCTGGCGGCCCGGCTATCGCGGCCGCCAGTGGGACAGCACGTCATGGCGCTCGCGTGAGGAGCTGGCGGCGATGCTCGGAGCGGTCGCGCGGGCGCGTCCGCGCGCCGCGAAGGACGTGAGCATGGCCGGCGTCGTCGGCACCGCCGGGATGCTCGCCGAGGCGTCCAACTGCGGCGTGGAGCTCGACGTCGCGAGCGTGAAGCGGCCGCGCGGCGTCGGTGCGGGGACCTGGCTGTCGTGCTTTCCGGGCTTTGGGATGCTCACCGCCGACCGCGCCGGTGCCCCGCCGCTGCAAGCGGGTCCCGCCGTCGGTGCCGCCGTCGGCCGCCTGGAGGCGGAGCCCGGCGTGCGCCTGCGCTGGCCCGACGGCGACGTGACGGTCGCCGTCGCAGGCTCGGTCACGGGCCTCGGGCCGGCACGGAGGGCTGCGGCATGACGGCGCGGCAGCGCCGGACCGTCGCCGGCGACGAACCGGACGGGACGCCCTCGCGATGAGGGACCTCGTCATCGCCGCCGTGGCGGCGCCGTTCGACCGCGACATGGAGGCCTGCTTTCGGAGGATCGAGCGCGTCCTCGGCGAGGCGCGCGTCTGCGGCGCGGGGCTCGTCGTGCTGCCCGAGGCCGCGCTTGGCGGCTACGTCGAATCGCTGCACGCCGACGAGGACGCGCCGGCGCCGCCGGCGCTCGAGCCCGACGGGCCGGAGCTGCGGCGGCTCGCGAGCCTTGCCCGCGACCTGACGATCTGCGTCGGCTTCGCCGAGGACGGCGGCGACGGGGTCGTCCACAACGCCGCGGCGTGCGTCTCGGGCGACGGGCTGCTGGGACTGCACCGCAAGGTCCACCTCCCGCTCGCCGAGGATCGCACGACGACGCCCGGCGACGAGCTCGCCGCGTTCGACACCCCCGTCGGCCGGATCGGCATGCTCGTCTGCTACGACAAGGCGTTCCCGGAGGCGGCGCGCACGCTCGCGCTCGACGGCGCGCAGATCCTGGCGTTCCTGTCGGCGTGGCCGTGCAGCCAGACGGACCCGGCCGCGCGGATGCAGGAGGATCGCCAGTGGCGGCTCGCCGAGCTGTGGGACCGCGCGCGGGCGGCCGAGAACCAGGTCGTCGTCGCATCGGCCAACCAGACCGGCAGCTTCGGCTCGCTGCGCTTCCTGGGCGGCGCGCGGATCGTCGGTCCCAACGGCGATCCGCTCGCGGCGACCGGCATCCATCCGGGGCTGGCGCTCGCGAGCGTCGACGTCGCCGGCACGGTGGCGCGCGCACGGCGCTCGCTGGCGCCGATCCGCGACCGCCGGCCCGAGGTCTACCGGCTCACCGAGCCGCTCGTGGTGTGACCGCGCGACCGACCGACCGCCCGGTGCTCGTGGTCGGGGCCGGACATGCCGGGCTGTCGATGAGCTACTGCCTCACGCAGCGCGGCATCGAGCACCTCGTGCTCGAGCGCGACCGGGTGGCGCAGGACTGGCGCGACGCCCGCTGGGACTCCTTCTGCGCCGTCACGCCGAACTGGCAGTGCCGGCTGCCGGGCTTCCCGTACCGAGGCGACGACCCGCACGGCTTCATGACGCGCGACGAGGTGGTCGCCCACATCGAGGACTACGCCGCCTCGTTCGGCGCGCCCGTCATGGAGTGCGTGGAGGTCGTCGCGCTGCACCGCGATCCGGAGGGCGGCTTCGTGCTGGACACGAGCGCCGGCGAGTTCACCGCCGGGCAGGTGGTCATCGCGACCGGCGGCCACCACCTGCCGCGCATCCCGCGCTTCGCCGAGCGGCTGCCGTCGCACATCGAGCAGACCAGCTCGGCGGACTACGTCAACCCGGACGCTTTGCCGGATGGCGACGTGCTCGTCGTCGGCAGCGGGCAGTCCGGCTGCGAGATCGCCGAGGACCTGCACCTCGCGGCGCGCACGGTCCATCTGTGCGTCGGCGGCGCGACCCGCGCGGCGCGCTCCTACCGCGGCCGCGACATCGTCGCGTGGCTCGACGACCTCGGCCACTACGACGTTCCTGTCGACGATGACGTGCGCCCGGCGGGGAGCGGGTACGTCACCGGCCGCGACGGTGGCCGCGACATCGACCTGCGCCGCTTCGCGCGCGAGGGCATGCGCCTCTACGGGCGGCTGACCGGCATCGAGGACGCGGTGCTGGTGTTCGCCGGCGATCTCAAGCGCAACCTCGACGCCGCCGACGCGGCCGCAGAATCGATCAAGGACGCCATCGACGAGCACATCGGCGACAACGGCATCGACGTCGCGAGCGAGCCGCGCTACTCGCCGGTCTGGGAGCCCGGCGTGCAGCCCCGCGAACTCGACGTCGAGGCCGTCGGCATTCGCAGCGTCGTGTGGGCGAGCGGTTTCGTGACCGACTACGGCTGGGTGGGGGCGCCGATCTTCGACGGCAACGGCGAGCCGTGCCACGAGCGCGGCGTCACCGATGTCGCCGGGCTCTACCTCGTCGGGCTGCCGTCACTGTACACCTCTGGCTCGGGTGGCTTCGCGGGGATCGAGCGCGACGCCGAGTATCTCGCCGAGCTCATCGAGCGCGGCGATCGCACGGCTTCGGTCACCGCGCTGCCGCGCCCCGCGTTCGGCCGCTAGGGCCCGTTACGGAGGCAGCGGCCCGGGCAGGGCGCGACGGATCGCCGCCGCCCAGGGGGCACGATGCTCAGTCCGAGTTGCCCGGCGTCCTGTCGTCAGCGGAGTTCGGCTGGGTCGCCCGCGGATGCCTGCGAACCGGCCGCGGCGGCGGGCGGTCGCGGCCGCGCCGCGCGACGGCGCGGGTCCGCGGCGCCGGGCGCCGGATCCTCATGGGCGCCGGACGCGCAGGAATGCGCGGACGAGCGCGCACTCGTACTCGCGCCGGGAGTCGGCATCGCGCGGACGGGGCCGCGGCTGGTGGAGTGGGCGGCGGGCGGTGGCGGGGCGGCGGGGGACGGAGCGATCTGGCATGCATCGATCATTGCCCGGCGAGACCGGCCGATCCTTCGACCGCGGTCACAAATGTCCCGCGCGCGACTGGCCCGGATGTCGCTCCCGGCGGGCCGTCCAGGAGTGTGTCTCGCACGACTGTCCAGGGTGACTCATGCGATCGCGGACCTCGGCCGATACGGCGACCATGCCACGGTCCCTCGCTCGCATCGCACTCCTCACGCTTGTCGCGGTCGTCGGCGCGCTGGGCCTGCATGCTCCGCAGGCGGACGCCGCGTTCAAGTTCGAGCTCCCGTCGATCTTCCGGCCCAAGCCGAAGCCCGCGCCGCCCGTCATCCCGCCGGTCGCCGCCCCGATCAGCGCCGATCCCGTCGGCGGCATCGCCCGCGGCACCGTCATCATGGTTCACGCCGGCGGCTGGGCCGGCCACGACGGCTACGCCCAGGACCAGCTCATGACGAGCCCCGGCAACCTGTTTCTGGAGCGCGGCTGGCGCGTCGTATCGCTCGACTACAACGACGGCACGGAAGGGCTGCAGGACGTCCTGAACGCCGCCGGCGCCGAGCTCGCGCGCAAGACCGGCGACGGCCCGCTGTGCATCTACGGCGAGTCCTCGGGCGCGCACCTCGCGCTCGTCGCCGCCTCGCGCCTGCGCGCGATCGACTGCGTCATCGGCCTCGGCACGCCGGCCGACCTCACCCTCTACCAGAGCCAGGGCGCCGTCAGCCCCGACGGCCGCGTGCGGCTCGTCGTCAGCCAGATCAACAGGTTCTTCGGCACGACGCTCGAGCAGACCGCGCCCTGGAACCTCATGTCCCTCGCGCCCTCGATCCATGCCGACACGCTGCTCCTGCACGAGGCCGACGATACGATCGTGCCGCCGATCCATGCACTGCGCTTTCAGGCTGCCCGCCCCACGACCCAGGTCGTCATGCTCGAGCCCGGCGATCCGTCCGATCCGACTACGGAGTTCATGCACGGCACGGTCTCCCAGGTCGGGCGCGAGCGCTACGCCGCTGCGCTCGGCGCATTCGCCGACCGCGAGGTGGCCGCCCGCGCCGCCGAGCTCAATGCGAGCCGCACGGGTTGCGCCCTCGTCAACCGCTCGCTCGGCGAGATCGGGCTGCCGGGGCTGCAGGTCGGCCTGCGCTGCCTGGCGCGCAAGGACGCCGAGTCGCTGGCCGCCGGCACGGGCAGCTGGAAGCAGACGAGCGTCAAGATGCGCGGTGAGGTCAACGCGGCCCGGATCTGGGGCTACATGCGCGGCCTGGCGAGCGGCCGCCGGGCGCTTGCCGCAGCGGCCAAGCGCCGCGCCAAGGTCATCGTGCAGACGGGCGACCGGTCGCGGGTCACCCTGCGCTCGACCCGGGCCCGCTGAACGACTGACGGAGCGACCGTGATCGGGCTCCTGGCGCGGTCGTGCGTCCTCCTCGGGGTGCTGGCCGTCCTGCTCGGCGCCCCGGTCGCGCGCGCCGAGGCGCCGGAGCCGGAGGTCCACTTCTTCGCCGCGGACACGAGCGAGGCCGGCGTCATCAGCCTGTTCTTCTTCGGCGCCGAGGGTGCGCCGGTCGTCTACTACGAGCGCGTCGGCAGCCGCCTCGAGCGACTCGGGACACGGGCCTCGCCCGCCGGCACGCCGACGCAGCTCGAGAACGCCGTCACGTGGCGCTGCGCGCGGCTCGTCCGGCACTTCGAGGCGACGTCCACGCTGCCAGACGGCACCCGCGCGACCGGCGCGTACAGCGTGCGCACGCCGTCGTGCGCCACGCGCTTTGCGCTGGGCGTCCCGCGCCGGCTCGCCGCCGGCGAGCTCGGGCGCATCCGCGTCGCCGACCGCTGGGGCAACGGCGGCGTCAGCCCGGAGCTGTGCATCCGGCCGCCGCACGGCGAGCGCGACTGCGGCACGCTGCGCCTCCGTCGCGCCGTCGCCGTCGCCACGCGCCCCTTCCGCGCCGCGACGCCCGGCCGCTGGCGCGTCGAGCTGCGCATCCGCGGCCACCGCGTTCTTCGGTCGCTCGCCGTCGGCGACGCCGGCAGCTCGACGGCGCCGCCCCCGTCGGTCCTGGCGACCGGCGACTCGATGATGCAGGGGATCGACAGCTTCCTCGCCGACGAGCTCGGCGATGCGGCGACGGTACGTAGCGACGTTCACCCCGGAACCGGCATCAGCAAGCCGGGCGGCCCGTGGGCGATGCTGCCCGCGACGCAGGTCAAGCGCCTGCACCCGGCGGCGACGATCGTCGCGATCGGCGCCGTCGACGGGTTCCCGATGGCGGCCCCCGACGGGACGACGCAGGAGTGCTGCGGCGCGGGCTGGATCGCGGAGTACGCGCGCCGCGTGCGCTCGAGCATGCTGACCTACCGGCGCAAGGGCCGCGGCCGCGTCATCTGGCTGACGCTCCCGATCCCCAAGGGCCCGCGCGAGGTCGCCGACGCCGTCAACGCCTCCATCGTGAGCGCCGCCGATGGCCTGAAGCGCGTCAGCGTGCTGCGCCTGGACCGGTTCTTCACGCCCGCCGGATTCCGCGACGTCATGCCCTACCGCGGCCGCGACGTGCGCGTGCGCGAGGCCGACGGGATCCACCTGAACGTCCCCGGTACCGCGATCGCCGCGCAGCTCGTCGCCGCCGAGCTGCGCAAAGGCTGAGCGTCTCGGCGCCAGGCGCGGCGAGCCGCTCCGAATCTCCGGGGGCGGTGCGGGATACTGCGTGCCGTGATTCGGCGCCGTTCGTGTGCCGCGGCGCTGTGCGCGATGCTCGCCGCGCTCGCGCTTCCGGTCGCCGCTTCGGCGGACCCCGGGCCCTACGTCGCGCTCGGCGACTCCTACACCGCCGGTCCGCTCATCCCGAACCTCGTCGGCCAGCCGAGGGGCTGCGGGCGCTCGGACCACAACTACCCGTCGCTCGTCGCGGCCGCGAGCGGCATCACCCAGTTTCGCGACGAGAGCTGCTCGGCGGCGAAGACCGACGACATGACGGTTCGCCAGCGCGTGCTGCTGGGGATGCACATACCGCAGTTCGACGCGCTGCGCCCCGACGCGACGCTCGTGACGATCGGAATCGGCGGCAACGACGTCAAGCTCGTGGATGCCGCCGTGCGCTGCCTGCAGCTCGGCCTGCTCGCCCCGACCGGCAGGTCCTGTCGCAGGCACTTCGCCTATCCGGGCGGCGACGTGGTCGTCGACCGGATCGCGGCGACGGCGCCGAAGATCGCCGCCACGCTGCAGGGTATCCACGCGCGCGCGCCGCAGGCGCGGGTGCTGATCCTCGGCTATCCGAACGTCGGGCCGCGCCCCGGTTTGAGCTGCTACCCGCTCGTCCCGCTGTCGGCCGACGACCTGGTGTACCTGGGGGAGATGCTGCGCCGCACGAACGCAATGATCGCCGAGCAGGCCGCCGCGAACGACGCCGAGTACGTGGACACCTACGACGACAGCCTCGGCCATGACGTCTGCACCGGGCCCCGCACGCGCTGGTTCGAGGGCGTCCTGCCGACGTCGCCGGCGTTCCCGATCCACCCCAACGCCCGTGGCGAGGCCAGCATGGCGTATTCGGTGCTGCGCGTGCTCGCGCAGCCGCCACCGGGGCCGGCGCTCACCGAGCTCACCGTCGCGCGGCCGAGGATCGCCGCGGGCCGCGCCGCGCGCGTCTCGTACGCGCTGAGCCGGGCGGACAGCGTGACGTTCACCCTGCAGCGGTCGCTCGGCGGCGGGCGCTACACGGGCGCGCTCGGCACGTGGACGGTCGCGGCGAGCCCGGGCTACAACACGTTCACCCTGACGGCCACGCAGCTCGGCCGCCGACCCGGCCTCTACCGCCTGACCGTGACGCCGCAGAACGGCGCGCCGCAGGTCGTCCAGTTCCGCGTCCTCCGCAGGCGCTGAGCGCCTACGCGACGCCCGGGAACGTCAGCCCGTGCTCGGCGCAGAGGCGCGCGATGCTGCCGATGTCGTACTCCAGGCCGTACTCGGCGCCCAGGTTGTCGCGCGCGTCGGGTCGGGCGGCCTCCGCGAAGTAGTGCTCGAAGCCGCCGGGCGAGATGATCTCGAGGATCCGGCACGGGCCGTCGCCGGGATTCCAGAACGTGTGCCACTGGCCGCGCGGCTTGAAGACGAGGTCGCCCGCGCCGGCGTACACGACGTCGTCGCCGAGCTGCGCGCCCAGCCGGCCTTCGACGACGTAGCTGTATTCGTCCTCGTGGCTGTGGCGGTGCAGCGGCGCGCAGAGCGAGCGCGGCGGGATCGGGTGCTCGACCAGCGCGAAGCCGCCACCCGACTCCTCGCTCCACACCATGAATCGGGCGCCAAGCGTGCCGAGGTCGACGCACTCGCCGTCGGCGGGTCCGACCAGACGCGGGCCCTGCGTCGCGTCGAAGCGCCGGCGGTCCATGCTCAGACGGCTCCCAGGAGGATGGCGCAGACCCAGTTGTCGGCGCCGCGGCCGCCGTCCCAGAGCTGCGCGGCCAGACGGTCCTGCTCGGCCTTGGAGGCCTGGTAGGCCTGTGGCGTGGAGCCGCCGAGGCCGCGCCACGTCTCAACGAGGAACTGGTAGTAGCCCGATGCGCCCGCCGAGTTCGGCGGCAGGTTCTGGCCGCCGGACTCGCACTGCACGATCGGCCAGGGGATCGCCCACGGGCCGCCCGGGCCGACCTGGCGCAGCGCACGGTTGCGCTGCGCGAGCAGGCGCGTCAGGGCGCGTTGCGCGCGGCGGCGGCTCGTGCGGCTCACGCGCAGCGCAGCGGCGCGGGCCGCGCGCGCCTGCGCGAGCGCGGCGCGCCGCGCCTGGAGCCCGGCGGCGATCGACGCGAGCGCGTCGCGGCGGCGGAGCACGGCCTCGGCGGCAGCGTTGCGCACGATCGCCAGGCGCGTCAGCACGCGCCGCTGGGCCACCGACTCCGCGCGTGCGTCGCGGACGGTCTGCAGGATGCGCTGGTCCTGGTGCTGGACGCGCTGGATGAAGTCGACGGTCTCCAGCAGCCGGGCGAAGCCGTCGGCGTGAAGGATGACGGTGATGATGTCGGGCCGTCCGCCGGCATAGCGCTGGCGCAGCAGGCGGGCGAGCTTCGTCCGGGACTCGGCGAGGCGCGCCCGCAGGCGCAGGGCGCGTGCCTGCTCATGGTTGCGGCGCTGGACGGTGTCGGCGAGCAGCGCCTCGGCCTGCGCGAGCTCACGCTGCACGGCGGCCACGCGCCGCTCGAGGATCGCCACTGCGCGGGCGGTCGCGCGCTCGAGGCGCCCGAGGCGGGCGAGCGCGCTCGTCAGCGTGCGCTCGCGGCCGCGCTGGGTGTCGATGCGGTTGCGCAGCGTGCCGGCGCGGTCGCTGCCACCGGCCGGACCGGCCTCGATCGCCCAGGCGGCGGCAAGCAGCGCGAGCAGCACGAACGGGACGGCGCGGAGGCGAACCATCGGCGGCGCAACCTAGCCCGCACCCGCCTGCGCGCGCAAGGCTGCACGCGCTCGTGCGGCTCAGCGGTCGCGCGTGCGCTCGCGCGCGGCGATGGTGCCGGTGCGGCCCCAGACGGCCACGAGGACGGTGAAGATGATGGCGGTCGTCAGCATGGCCCAGGGGTCTCCTGGGCCTGTATCGGCAGGCCGGACCGCCGGCCTGAGCCTGCCGGGCGCTGGGCGCGCTATCCCGATCCGGGCATGCGCCGCCGCCCGTCGGCCAGGGATCCCCGGCCGGACGGGTCGGAGCGGATCTGACCCAGCGCCCACCCGAGCGTGCTCAGGCCGGTGGTGACCTTCCTCAGCTCCACCATCGTCCTGATCACCCGCGTGAACAGCCAGCCGGCCAGCGTCAAGACGCCCAGCAGGGCGAGGACCGCGAGGGCGATGTCCATGGCCGCTTCCTACCCTGCTTGCTGGGCCTTGCGTACGACGAGCGCGGCCTTGGCCGCGATCCCCGGAAGCGTGGCGTTGATCGTTGACAGCGGGCCGTTGATGTCGGCGACGAGCTTCGCGAGTGGACGCAGATGCTGGGACTCCACGGTCGCCAGCGCGCCCCCGAGCGTGCCGAGGCCCTCGGAGATCGTCGTCAGGCGCTTGGCGACCTGCCGCAGCGCGACCGCGAGGATCACCACGAGCAGGACGGGCTCGACGATGCTCAGGATGGTCATGAGGTCGCTGCTCACAGCGTCTCACCCGCCCCGATGTAGCCGTCGGTGAGTGCGTTCATGTAGCCGTCCTGGATGATCGCCTCCTCGATGATGAGGTTGAGCACCGGCGGCGTCGCGGCCAGCTTCGGGATGTTCACGGTATGGGACGCCACGACGCCGGCGATGCCCAGGAGCATCTCGACGCGCCCTTCGATGTCCTTGACGAGGCTCAGCAGGAGCATCATCAGGATGATCACGACGACGAGCACGACGGCGCCCATTCCCAGCACGATCTGCCACAGGGCGTGCGTGTCGTATGCAGCGAGGATCGGAGTCACTTGCCCACCGCCACCTTTCGAAGGGTCCGGGCCATGTGAAGGATCCGGACCGCTGAGTCGTTGACCCGGTCGACGCCGTCGCCGAGGCTCGTGGTTTGCGCTCGCACCGTGTCGACGCCCTCCAGCGCCCCCTCCGCCTGGTCGGCGATGCGCGCCGCCAGCGTGAGGATGATCGCGACGATGATGACCACGACGACGATCACGAAGAACGCGAGCGCGAGGCCGAGGTACCAGTCGGTGTACGTCGCCGCCAGCGGCATCAGAAGCCCGTCTGCATGACGACCTGCGGGCGGGCGCCCTCGACGAAGCCGAGGATGATCGAGATGAGCGGGCGATCGATGTCGAGCTCCTCGAGCGAGAGGCGCAGGTGGTCCGCCACGCCGGTGAAGGCCTCGTCGGTGATGTTCAGCCCTCTGTGCGCCTCCGGTAGCGGGCGTCCGTCATAGGCGTCTTCCCCGCCGCCGAGGACGTAGGTGAGGAACATGCGCTGGTGGCGCTTCAGCGCGTCCTTGTCGATGTCGTCGAAGTAGTGCTTGAGGTCGGGATCGGACCACAGCCGGTTGTAGAAGATGTCAACGAGTGTCGTGAGCCCGGCGTCGCCGCCGACAGACTGGTACATCGCGTCATGGACCGTCGTTTGCACGCTCCGCTCCCTCGGTCGTAGGTGCGTACGGGTGGCGCGAGCGTAGGTTCGGACTGTTTCAGGTCGTCGGCGGCCCGATAAACGCTCGGGGGCGGCGCGGTAAACGCTCGGTTAACGGCGCGGTGCCCGCCGGGCGTGGCGGCCAGCCGCCGCACGGTGCCGCGCAGGCGTCATCATGTGCGCCATGGCCTACACGGTGCCCGACCTGCCGTATGCGTACGACGCGCTCGAGCCGCACATCTCCGAGGAGATCATGCGGATCCACCACGACAAGCACCACCAGGCGTACGTCGACAAGGCCAACGCGGCGCTGGCGGGCACGGAGTGGGACGGCCTGTCGCCGGAGGAGGTCCTCACCGCCCTCGACGACCTGCCGGAGGACCTGCGGGCGACCGTGCGCGACAACGTCGGCGGCCACTACAACCACAGCCTGTTCTGGAGCGGGATGAGGCCGGACGGGGGCGGCCAGCCGCGGGGCAAGCTCCTCGGGGCGATCAAGGACGCCTTCGGCAACTTCAAGGTCTGCAAGGACACGCTGCGGGCGGCCGCGATGAGCCAGTTCGGCTCCGGCTGGGCGTGGCTCGTCGACGACGGCTCGCGCGTCTTCATCGTCACGACCTCCAACCAGGAGAGCCCCGTCAGCGACGGCCTCACGGCGCTCGTCGGCATCGACGTGTGGGAGCACGCCTACTACCTGCAGTACGAGAACCGCCGCGCGGACTACGTCGAGGCGTGGCTGAACGTCGTCGACTGGGAGGCGGCCGAGCAGCTCTACGCCGGCGCGCCGCGCCCGGACATCAGCGACGTCCTCGGGCGTTCCGTGAGCATCGCCGGCGTCGACAGGGCCTTCGGAGAGATCACGATCGAGGATGCACGCACGCAGGCGGCTGAGCTCAAGGCGCTCGCCGGCTGGGGACCGTTGGCGAAGGTCGGCTCCATCGCCCGCGGCTGGAGCGATCTCGCCTCGACGCTCGACAAGCACGGCGCGGCGACGGTCGCCGATCTCGACGCCACGATCGTCCTGCGCTCGGCGAAGGAGTTGTGGGTCATCCCGCCCGGCCGGGCGATGGTCTGACGCCTTACGCGACGGGGCGCAGGTGGCGCAGCGGGCGGCCGTCGCGCAGCTCGCGCACGACGGCCTCGACGAGCCCGTCGCCGTCGAGCCGGCGGCCGTCGGTGACCGCGGCGACGATCTCGCGCTTGCGCTGGATGAGCGCCGCCATCGTCTCGTCGATCGTGTCGGCGGCGAGCAGGTACCAGGCGGTGACTGCGTCGTGCTGGCCGATGCGGTGGCAGCGGTCCTCGGCCTGGTCGTGCATCGCGGGCGTCCATTCGAGCTCGAGGAAGGCCACGTTCGATGCCCGCGTGAGCGTGATGCCCTGCGCCGCGACGCTGGTCGCGCCGACGAGCAGCTGCGGCCCGCCGGCGTCCTGGAATGCCGCGACCGTGGCGTCGCGTGCCGCGAGCGGGTCGCGCCCCAGCAGGTGAGCCGCCGCGGGGAAGCGCGCGAGCACCGCCTCCTGGACCTCGATATGGCGCGCGAACACGACGAGCGGCTCGCCGGACTGCAGGAAGTCGTCGATCCACGACAGCGCGGCGGCGAGCTTGCCGCGCGCGGCGAGCCGCTGCAGCGTCCCGAGCTGCGCGAGGCGCTCGGCGCGCAGGGTCGCGGCGATCCGCGCCTCGAGCTCGCGCAGGTCGAGCGGCTGCGCGCGCAGCCAGGCGACGACGTCCTCCTCGGCGAGGCGGTACTCGCGCTCGTTGGACAGCGCGACCGGCACGACGACCTGGCGCTTGGCGGGCAGCTGCGGCAGGACCTCGGCCTTGGTCCGGCGCACGAAGCAGGACCGCCGCAGGTGCCAGTGCAGGCGCTCCTCCGACAGCTCGCCGCGGAAGCGGCGGGCGAACTGCGCGCCGGAGCCGAAGTCCTCGAGGCGCCCGAGGACGCGCAGCTGGCTGACGAGCTCCTCCGCGTGGTTGAGCACCGGGGTGCCGCTGAGCGCGAGCCGCAGCCCGTCGGGTGCGATCGTCTCGGCCAGCCGGCGCACGGCCTGCGTGCGCTTGGCCTTCGGATTCTTGACGTAGTGCGACTCGTCGACGACGAGCGCCCGCGGCCTCGTCCGCGCGAGCGCGTCGCGGTGGGCGCCGACGATCTCGTAGTTGAGGATCGTGATGTCGGCCGTCGGCGGCACCGCGACGCGTCCCTCGACGACCGCGACGCTTCGGTGCGCCAGCCAGCGCTCCGCCTCGCGCGCCCAGTTGAGCTTCAGCGACGCGGGACAGACGACGACCGCGGGGAACGCCTGGTCGGCTTCGAGCGCCGCGAGCGCCTCGACGGTCTTGCCGAGGCCCTGCTCGTCGGCGATGAACGCGCGCCGTGCGTCGAGGACGTAGCGCACGCCCGCCCACTGAAACGGCGCGAGCTCGCCGCCGAGCACCGCGGCGACCTCGGCGATCGACTCCCCTTCGACGGCGCGCGAGCGGCGGATCGTCCCCGTCGCCGCGGCGTGCTCGGCGCGCAGCGCGCCGAGCACGTGCGCGCCCGGGCCGTCGACGGCGACGGCGTGGCTGGCGAGGTAGGCGTCGAGCGGCTCGACGACCCAGGGGTCGATCGGCAGCGTCCGGCTGCGCGCGTCCGCGCCCGGCAGCTTGCAGAAGGCTGCTCCGCTGTCCGGATCCAGAGGACGTCCAGGCGCAGCCGCTGACCGTCGAAGGTCCGCGCAGCCGTCAGCCGCGCCGGTGGTGGCGGATCCTCGCCCGCCAGCAGCGCCTCGGCGCAGCGCCGTGCGCCGGCGTCCAGGCGCACCGCGTCCTGCTCGGCGAGCGCCGCCGCGCCCGCGGTCGTGAGCGGCGCGAGCAGCGTCCCGTCACGCTGCACCGAGCCCGCCAGCAGCTCCTCGGGCGGGCTGCCCGCGCGGGTGTCGAGCGTCCACCAGCCGCGCCCGTCGTGGCGCCGCGTCCCGACCCGGCCGACCCAGCGGCGCTCGACGCCGGCCAGCCACGCGTGGACGTCGGCGCTCGCGGTGAGCTCCGCGAAGCGCTCGAGCACCTCGGCGACGTACACGGCGACCCAGTCGTCGACCGGCGCCCACCACTCCCGGCGATCCCAGTCGAAGCGCCGTCCCGGGATGCCGCGCACCACCGCGACGATGTGCGGGTCGTAGGGGAACGCGAGGACGACGATGTCGTCCCCGGCCGCGTCGCGACGCAGCTCGACGTTGGGGCGGTCAGGGGCGAGCTGCACGACCCTCCAAGCTAGCGGGCGCCGAGGCGGAGCCGTGGTGGTCGCGCGGGTGTGGAGGAGGCGCCGCGGCGCGGGGCGGGCGCGGCAGGATACAGCCCGTTCGTCGTGTCGCGCTGCGAAGAACTCGCCAGTCGCGTTTTACGTATCAGCGCAACGCCGACGCGTCTCTGACCGTTAGTGACGTGCTTGGCGACCTTGACTGCGACGAGGTAGGAGAACACACCCATGCATGATGCCGTCACTCACTGGAACGACGTGCTGCTGCAGGTCATACAGCAGGCCGGGGGCGCGCCCGGACCGATCTCCCGCGGCGGCGCGATGATGCACGGCGCGATCTACGACACGGTGAACTCGATCGCGCCGTCGACGCACCGCCCCTATCTCATCTCGGTGCCGGCGCTGCCGGGCGCCTCGATCCGGGCCGCGGTCGCGCACGCGGCGCACGACACGCTCGTGGTCGCCTTCCCGTCCCAGGCCGCGTTCGTGACCGCGCAGCGCGACGCCGAGATCAACGCGCTGCCCCCCGGGCCCGCGATCTCCAACGGCGAGGCCGTCGGCAAGGCGGCCGCGCAGGCGATGATCGCCGCTCGCGTCGGCGACGGCGCCGACGACACGTCGCCCTACACGCCGGGCACCGAGCCCGGCGACTGGCGGCCGACGGGCTCGGGCCCGGCGGTGACTCCCTACTGGTCGGACGTCAAGCCGTTCGCCATCCCCGCTGGCAACGCGTTCCGTTCGCCGCGTCCGGGCGGCTACCCGACGAAGACGGCGATGCTCCAGAGCAGCGAGTACACCGCGCAGTTCAAGGAGGTCAAGCGACTCGGCAAGTCGGTCACGACGTCAAGGACCGATGAGCAGACCGAGATCGCGCACTTCTGGGCCAACGACGTCGACGGGACCTACAAGCCGCCCGGCCAGCTCTTCGCGATCACGAAGATCGTGTCCGAGCAGAAGGGCGTCGATCTCGCCGGCAACGCCCGCCTGTTCGCGCTCGCGGCCTTCGCCATGGCCGATGCGGGGATCGTCGCGTGGGACGCCAAGTACGAGACGAGCCTGGACCTGTGGCGCCCCGAGACGGCGATCAGGCTCGCCAAGGACGACGGCAACCCGGCCACGACGCCGGACGACAGGTGGGAGCCGCTGTCGTCCGATCCGAAGACGAACAAGCACTTCTCGCCGCCGTTTCCCGCATACGTCTCGGGCCATGCTACGTTCGGCGCCGCACACGCGGCGATCATGCGTCGGTTCTTCGCAACCGACAACGTGACGTTCACCGCGACCACCGACGATCCGTTCGCCAAGGGCGTGACGCGCACGTTCAACAA
Source organism: Solirubrobacteraceae bacterium (assembly GCA_036403675.1). GTDB lineage: Bacteria > Actinomycetota > Thermoleophilia > Solirubrobacterales > Solirubrobacteraceae > CADCVQ01. The sequence continues at coordinate 16,643 of DASWQM010000184.1, forward strand.
CTTCACGAAGGCGGCGCTCGAGAACGGCCGCAGCCGCGTCTACCTCGGCGTGCACTTCCAGTGGGACGCCGACCACGGGTTCCACTCGGGGACCGCACTCGCGGAATACGTCTTCACCCACGTGCTCACGCCGATCGGCGCCTGAGCGCAGAGCAGCCGATGGCGGGCCCGTTGTTGGGGCGGGCCCGCCGTCGGCGCAGTCAGGTCGCCGGGTCGGCGACGCGGGCGGGCCCGCGCAGCTGCGGTGGGATCTCGCGCGCGTACTCGCGCGCGACGTGCGTCAGCTCGTCGAGCTCCACGCAGCGCACGCCGTGGCGACTCGCGAGCGCGCGGATCTGCTCGGTGTGATGCCACGTCTGCATCCGCCAGAACGCGAGGCAGACGATCCGCGCGTACTGCGCACGGAAGTCCGTCGAGGTGGCGTCGATCGCGCCCCACGCGGCGATCGCTCCGTAGACGGCGTCGTTGCGGCCGAAGCCGCCGTCGCGGCACGGGTCGGGCGGCTCGTGGGACGCGTGCAGCCCGCAGGTGCAGCCGACGTGGGGAGCCTCGTGGCCATGGCGGCAGCGGGCGACGACGACGCCCGGCGCCCAGACGGTCTGCGCATCCGCGTGGACCGAGACGTAGGGCAACAGCTCGCCGTCGCGCACGCGCCAGACCCGGTAGCCCAGCACCTCCTCCGGGAGGAGCGGGACCTCGTCGGTCATGCCGCGGCCTTCTCGGGCACCTTCGCGGGCCGGGGGCAGGGAGCGGGCCGGGCCGGCGCGACGGCCGGCCGGCGGACCGGCTCGACGATGATCCGGCGGGCGGGTTCGGTGGATCCGGCGCGCATGCGTGTCACCCCTCGCTTCCCTCGACGTGCTGAACCCCGGCGACCTCTTCGTTCTGACGTAGGCCACGAGCCCGCCCGGACCACCGGCCGAGCGAGCGCTTACCGGCTGAGCTCGAACCAGATCGCCGTTGCGCCGTCGCCCGTGACGCCCCAGGCGTCGGCCATGCGATCGACGATCCGCAGCCCCATGCCGCCGAGCGACGGCGTCTCGCTGGAGCGCAGCAGCGCATCGGGCGACACGTCCGGCTGCGGCCCGCCGACCTCGATGCGCACGCGGTCGGCGGTCACCCGGATCACGAGGGCCAGCCGCAGGCCAGGGTCGGGCTCGAGGTCCTGGACGTAGACGGCGATCAGTTCGGACGTCATGAGCAGCGCCTTGTAGCCCACTTCGCTCCCGATCCCGGGCGTGGCGGCCAGCTCGCGGCGGGCGAGACCGGCCGCGGCCGCCGTCGCTGGGAGGTCGACGACCCGCTCACCCATCGACGTGTCCGTGCTCATCTGATCGGGGGTACCCCGTATGCGCGGTTCGGTTCCTCATCTGGCGGGCACTCCTACTCCTCGGTCGAGGTCGATGTTCGCGCACGACCTGCCGATACGGCCCGCATGGCGCCCGAAACCACCACTCGCACCCGTCCCGGCCGCCTGCTCGGCGACGTCATCGTCAGCCTCGGCTTCTGCGACCGCGAGACCGTCGAGGACGTCGTCCGCGACGCGCGCGCCGCCGGCCGTCCGGGTCGGGCGCTACGAGGTCATGACGCGCTCGGCGTCACGCGCGCCCGCGGGGGAGATCCGGCGCGTCGCGATCGAGCAGGGGATGTGCCCGCTGATCGAGGACGGGCTGGCCAAGGTGCGCGCCGGCGAGACGACGCTCGCCGAGATCGCTCGCGTCACCGCGTAGCCCCCGGTCGCGCCGATAGCCTCCGGCCGCGATGCCGGACTTCCTGCCCCTGCCCGAGCGCGCGACGAAGCCGCGCACGGCGGGCCTCACGCACGTCATCGACACCGGCCTGAGCACCGCCGAGGTCGACGGCATGCTGCGCCAGGCGGCGGCGCACATCGACACCGTCCGCCTCGGCTGGGGCTCGGCCTACGTCAGCGCGGACCTCGACGCCAAGCTCGCGGCCTACCGCGCGCACGGCGTCCCGGTCATGCTCGGCGGCACGTTGACCGAGCTCGCCTGGCTGCACGGCCGCGTGGACGAGCTGTGCGCCTGGATCGACGAGCTCGGCATCGATCGCGTCGAGGTCTCCAGCGGCGTCGTCGCGATCCCGCCGGCCGAGAAGACGGCGCTCATCGAGCGCATGGCGGGGCGCTACACGGTCTATGGGGAGGTCGGCGAGAAGGATCCCGACGCGCTCATGGCGCCCTACCGCTGGGTGCAGCTCATCCGCGACGCGCTGGAGGCCGGTGCGGAGATGGTCGTGTGCGAGGGACGCGCCACCGGCACCGCCGGCCTCTACCGCCCCGACGGCGAGGCCCGCACCGGGCTCATCGATGAGATCGTCCACGAGATCGATCGCTCCAAGCTCGTCTTCGAAGCGCCCCGCAAGCACCAGCAGGTGTGGCTCATCGAGCGCTACGGCGGCGACGTCAACCTCGGCAACATCCCGCCGGCCGAGGTGCTGTCGCTCGAGACCCTGCGCCTCGGCCTGCGCGCCGACACCCTCGCACGATTCCACGGCGGCCGATGAGCGCGGTCCTGCTCACCGGCGTCGGCAAGCGCTACGACATCGTCAGCGCGTTCGCCGAGCACGCGTTCACGATCGCCGCCGACCCCAACCCGCTCGCGCCCGCCCGCTACGCCGCCGACCTGCACGTCTTCCCGCCGCGGATCGACGACCCCGGCTACGTCCCGTTCCTTGCCGAGCTCGTCACCGAGCACGACGTCGGGGCCGTCGTCCCGCTGACCGACCTCGACATCGAGGTGCTGGCGGCGGCCGGCGATCTGCTGCCCGCGTTCGTCCCGGCGCCCGAGATCGCGCGGGCGACGTTCGACAAGTACGAGGCCCACCACCTGCTCCTCTCGCACGGGCTGCCGTCGCCGCCGACGTGCCTGCCCGGCGAGGAGCCCGACTCGTTCCCGGTCATGGTCAAGCCGCGCCGTGGGTCCGGGGCGCGCTCCATCCACCCCGCCGAGGACCGCGCCCAGATGGAGTTCTTCGTCGGCTACGTGAAGGAGCCGGTCATGGTGCAGCGGCTCATGGGCGGCCCGGAGTTCTCGATCGACCTGCTCTGCGACCTCGACGGGCGCTGCCTGAACGCGATCCCGCGCACGATGATCGAGTCGCGCGGCGGGGAGTCGATCAAGGGCACCGTCATCCACGACCCCGAGCTCATCGACCTCGGCCGCGCCGTCGGCGAGGCGCTCGGGGTGCGCGGGCCGTGCACGGTGCAGGCCTTCCGTGACCCCGAGATCGGCCTGGGCATCACCGACGTGAACACCCGCTTCGGCGGCGCCTTCCCCGGGCCGATGTACGCCGCGCTGCCCGGCCGCACCTACCCCGAGCTGATCGTGCGGATGGCGCAGGGCGAGCGCATCGAGCCCCACGTCGGCGAGTTCCGCCACGGCCACACGTTCACCCGCTGGTACTGGCAGCTGGAGCTGGACGAGGACCAGCGACCGACCGGCCGGGACATCGTCACAGGCGGGCCGCGCTCTCCGAGGTAGTCGCTAGATTGGTTGCGGGTACAAGGGTCTTTAACGGATCCCGGACAGATGACGGTCACACGGACGACACCGGCCCGCCGCACCGGCGGGGACAGGCTCACACCGCTCGAGCTGGGCGCGTGGCGCGAGTTCCTGCACGTCCACGCTGTCCTGACGCGCGAGCTGGACGAGGAGCTGCGCCGCTCGCATGGGCTGCCGCTGTCCTCCTACGACGTGCTGGTCAACCTGGAGAGCGCACCCGACCGCCAGATGCGCATGTCCGAGCTGGCCGACGCCGTGCTGCTCAGCCGCAGCGGCCTGACCCGCCTGGTCGAGCGCCTCGAGCGCGAAGGCCTGCTGTCCCGCGCCGACTGCCCGGACGACGCCCGCGGTTCGCTGGCGGTCCTGACCGACGCCGGCATGGACCGGCTGGCCCAGGCGCGCAAGACCCACCTGCGCGGCGTGCGCGAGCG
>DASWQM010000185.1:0-2766 GCA_036403675.1 Solirubrobacteraceae bacterium
GCACGGCCGCAGGCCGGCTCCCCGATCAAGGCGGCCTGGCCGCCACGACGTGACCGGGCGCCCGCGGGGCTAGTCAGCCCACCAGTCGCGCCGGCCCTCCACGTCCTCACGCGGATCCTCGCCGAGATTGGGCGCGCCGAAGACGAGGATCTCGAGGCCCTCCGGCCCGCCCTCGTAGCCTCGCCACGTGCCGGGCGGGACGCGCACCACGTCCCACTCCTCGAGCTTGACGATCTCGTCGTCGAGCTTCATCCGCCCGCTCCCGCGCACGACCACGTAGATCTCTTCCTGCTCCTTGTGCGTGTGGCCGTACGGGAAGCGATAGTCGGGCGGGATGCGCTGATAGCTCAGGCCGCACTGCTCGAGCTCGAGCGCCTTGGTCGCGTGGCGGAACTGAAGGTCCGGCGAGCCGCCGAAGTTGGACCCGAGATCCTCCAGATCCTCCCTGAGGTTCCTCAGCGTGAACGGCACGGCCGCGATCCTACTGTTCATCAGGCTGGCCCATGCTTGCCAAGCATCGCGCGCGTAGCCCCAGCTGCGGCATCGACCAGTCGCCACAGACTCGTGCCCGACCGCGACCAACCAGCCCGGAACATATGTCCGGGCGTGACCACTAGCGCAGGCCCGCCGACCAGGCGACCGCGTCGAGCACCGCGGCCTGGCGCGGGAAGACCTTCTCGGTCAGGACCCGGTGGACCTCCGGGTCCCCGTCGGCGCAGGCGTCGTGCAGCACGGTGAGCTCGAAGTCGAGGTCTGCTGCGGCGCGGACGGTCGAGAGCACCACGCCGCTCGTCGCGATGCCGCAGAGCACGAGGTGGGTGATCTCCCCGGCGCGCAGGATGGTGTCGAGGTCGCTGCCCGCGAACGCGCTGACCCGGCGCTTGGTCACGACGACCTCGCCTGGCCGGGGTGCGACGGCTGCGTGGATGGCCGTGCTCTCGTCGTCGGCCAGGCCGCCGGCGCCGCGCAGCGCGGCGAACGTGCGGTTGCGGGCGCTGACCTCGGGGTGGCCCGGCCGGAAGGCCACGCGGACGAAGATGACGCGGATCTCGCCGACGCGGGCCGCGGCGATCGCGCCCGCGATGCGCTCGAGCAGGACGTCGTCGGCGAAGCGCTCCACGATCCCGTACTGGACGTCCATGACGAGCAGGGCGGTCGTGCCGGCTACTGATGTCATCCGGTGATTGTGAGGATCGCCGGCGTCGCGGGCTCGCGCAAGCCCTTCGTCGTCAGCTCGTCAGCGCCGTTCCGGGCAACGCCGGTCCCCATTGCGACGACGTTCACGTGACGGTGCCCGTCATCCGGGCCGAGCGAACACGCCGCGGGACAAGGCCGCGCTCGCGCGCGCCTCCGCGGTACGGTCTGCCGCGGTGCGGCCCGAGCCAACCAACGCGCTGCCGGAGCCTGCGCGAACGATGTGGCTCGTCCAGTCGCTCGGCTTGGCAGTCGCCCTCAGCGCAGGCGCGCTGGCGGGCGCCGGCGGCGGCACGGTGCCGCTCGCGGCGGCCGTCGCGTTCGCAATCGTCGCGGTCGCGTCCGCGTGCGTGCTGCCCGTCCTGCGCCACCGCCGCTGGCGCTGGGAGCTCGACGAGGACGACCTGGACCTCGTGCACGGCGTCTGGCGGGTCGTGCGGACGATCGTGCCGCTGACGCGGATCCAGCACGTGTCGGTGCAGCGCACCGGCTGGTCGGACCTCTTCGGCCTCGTGGCGCTTCACGTCTCGACCGCGGCCGGCACGACGACGATCCCCGCGCTCACGCGGCCGCAGGGCGACGACCTGCGCGACCGCATCCTCGTGCGGCTGCGCACCCCCGATGACCTCTGACCCGCAGCCGCGACGCCTGCACCCCGTTGCGATCGTGGTCGACGCGGCGGGCGCAGCGCTGCGGCTCGTCACGAGCGTCGTCGTCGTGGCGCTCGTCGGCGGCAGCACGCCGACGACCGCCCTGACGTACGGCGCCGCGGGCATCGCGATCAGCGTCGTCGTGGCGTGGATGAGCTGGCGGCGGACGACGTACTGGCTCGACGAGGTCGCGCTGCACCTGCGCTCGGGGATCTTCACGCCCGACGAGCGGATCGTGCCGCGCGCGCGGGTGCAGGCGGTCGACACGGGGGCGGGACCGCTGCAGCGGCTCTTCGGCGTCGTCGAGCTGCGCGTGCAGACGCCGGGAACCGCCGACGAGGACGAGATCGTGCTGACCGCGGTGACGCACGCGGAGGCCGCGCGCCTGCGCCGCGCGCTCGGCCAGCCGGAGCCGGCGGCCCCCGACGAGCGCGTGCGCCTGGGCATGAGCGACCTCCTGCTGGCGGCGCTGACCGGCCCCCAGATCAGCGCCGCGGTCTCCGCCGTCGCGGGCGCGTACGCGCTCTTCGACAACGTCGTCGACGTCCGCGTGCTCGCGCGACTGAACACGGTGCACGAGATCGCGCTTGCCGTCGCCGTCGTGCTCGCGGCCGCCTACGTGCTGTCGTTCGTGGGCGCAATCGTCGCCTTCGCCGGCTTCGAGGCCGAGCGCGACCGGCAGGTGCTGCGCATCCACCGCGGCCTGCTCGCCCGCCGCGCGCAGAGCATTCCGCTGGCGCGCATCGACGGCGTGGTCATCGTCGAGGGACTGTTGCGCGGACCGCTCGGCCTGGCGGCGCTGCGCATCGAGACCGCCGCATACGGCGGCGAGCGCGCCGCCGGGCGGACGCTGCTGCCGCTCGTGCGCCGCCGCGACGCCGAGGCGGTCATCGCGCGGCTCGTGCCCCCGCTCGCCGTCGTT
>DASWQM010000186.1:0-7389 GCA_036403675.1 Solirubrobacteraceae bacterium
GTGACCGTGCCGGTGAAGCTGTATTCGGCGGTGTCGCGCAAGACGGTGCGCTTTCATCAGCTCAACGGCGTGACCGGCGCGCGCATCCGGCAGAAGCGGGTGGATCCGACGACGGGCAACGAGGTGCCGTACGACGACATCGTCAAGGGCTTCGAGCTGACCCCTGATCGTTATGTGGTGATCGAGCCGGGCGAGCTCGAGGCGCTCGATCCGAAGAAGACGAAGTCGATCGAGATCGAGGATTTCGTGGCGCTCGAGGAGATCGACCCGATCTACTACGACCACCCGTACTACCTCGCGCCCGGGACCGGGGGCGCGAAGCCCTACAAGCTGCTCCTCGAGGCGATGCTGGAGACCGGGCGCGTCGCGATCGCGACGGTCGTGATCCGCTCCAAGCAGCAGCTCGTGGCGGTGCGGCCGATGGGCGACGGCGTCCTGGGCATGGCGACGATGGTGTTTCCCGACGAGATCATCGACGCCGCGACGATCGACGAGCTGTCGGCCGCCGAGGACGTCGAGATCAACCCGCGCGAGCTCTCGATCGCCAAGCAGCTCGTCAACTCGCTCGCGGCCCCGTTCGGTCCCGACAAGTACCGCGACACGTATCGCGAGGAGGTCCTCGCGCTCGTGGAGCGCAAGGCGCAGGGCGAGCACATCGCGGTGCAGCCGGCGGTCGAGGAGGCCGAGCAGCCGGTGCCCGACCTCATGTCGGCGCTGAGGGCCAGCCTCGACGCCGTCCGCGCGCGCGAGCGCGACGGCGGCGACACGGCCGCCAAGAAGACCCCGGCGGCGAAGAAGGCGCCCGCGAAGAAGCCGCCGGCGAAGAAGGCGCCGGCGAAGAAGGCGCCGAGCAGGCGTTAGCGCGCGGTACGACGCCGGGTAGATCGGCAGTTCCCTCATGGCGACCGTCACGACCCGCGCGCGTCGGCTGCGCCGCTCCGATCCCAGCGGTCCCGGCTACACGCGCCGGCGCTGTGGCAAGGGCTTCATGTACCTCGACGAGAACGGTGAGCGGATCACGGACGCCGAGATCGTCGCCCGGATCACCGCGCTCGTCATCCCGCCCGCCTGGCGCGACGTCTGGATCTCGCCCGACCCCTTCGGCCACATCCAGGCGACCGGCATCGACCAGCGAGGCCGCAAGCAGTACCTCTACCACCCGCGCTGGCGTGAGCGCCGCGACCAGGAGAAGTTCGACGAGATGGTCGCCTTCGCGCGCGCGCTGCCGGGATTGCGGTCCGTCGTCGAGCACGACATCGCGCTCGGCGACATGTCACGCGAGCAGGTGCTCGGCTGCGCGACGCGGCTGCTGGACCGCGGCTTCTTCCGCATCGGCTCCGAGGAGTACGCGGTGACGAACGAGACCTACGGCCTGGCGACGATGCGCAAGGACCACGTCACGCTCGACGGCGAGGTCATCGTCTTCGACTATGTGGCAAAGGAGCACAAGCGCCGCGTGCAGGCGATCATCGACCCCGAGGTCGCGGACATCGTCGGGACGCTCAAGCGCCGCCGTGGCGGCGGCGACGAGCTGCTGGCCTACAAGCGCGACGGTCGCTGGTACGACGTCCGCTCGCCGGACATCAACGCCTACCTCAAGGCGGCGACCGGCCTCGACATCTCCGCCAAGGAGTTCCGCACCTGGGGGGCGACGGTGCTGGCCGCCGTCGGGCTGGCGGTGACCGAGCCCGAGCTGCTGAGCCAGACGGCGCGCAAGCGGGCGATCGTGCGGGCCGTCAAGGAGGTCGCGTTCTATCTCGGCAACACGCCGGCGGTCGCCCGCAACTCCTACATCGACCCGCGCGTCTTCGATCGCTACCGCGACGGCCAGACGATCCCGCTCGAGCTCGTCGCCGCCGAGCCGCACGCGACCGCGATCCAGGGGCCGGTCGAGGAGGCCGTCCGCGACCTGCTCGAGGACTGACGCCCGCCCTCAGCCGGCGGAGTCGTGCGCCGCCGCGACCGCGTCGACGGCGGCCTCGCGCGTCGGGAGGATCGTGAAGATCTGATCCAGGCCCGTGATCTCGAACGTCTTGGCGATGTTCTCGTCGACGTTGACGATCGCCAGCGCGCCGTCGCGCGAGCGCAGGCGCTTCACCGCGCCGATCAGCACGCCGAGCGCCGTCGAATCGAGGAATGTCGTCTCGGTGAGGTCGACGATGATGCGCACGCGGCCGGCCTCGATCGATTCCGCGAGCACCTGCTTGAGCTCGGGCGCGGTGAACAGGTCGATCTCGCCGCGTACCGCAAGGACGTGACGCTCGTTGTCGATCGGATGCTCGGTGACTGCGAACTCAGGAGGCATCTGACCCCATTCTGTCGATCATTGACGGGCGCTGCACGTCGAAGCCCAGGCGGATCCGCAGATATTCGACATCGCCGTCGCCGTCGCGGTGCTCGGATTCGAGCTCGTCGGCTACCCGCTCGAGCACGTTCCCAACGCCCGGTAGCGCGGCGGACTCGATGAGCTCCTCGGCGCCGTTGGGGCGCAGCGGGCCGACCAGGAGCTCGACCGATCCGATCTCGGCGGCCACGTGGACGTTCACGCGGCCGTCGTCGGAGAAGGACGCGGCCTTGGCGGCGACCGCGTCGGCGACGAGCAGCGCGTCGTCGAGCCGGTCGATCGGGCAGTCGGCGCGCGCGGCGAGCATGCCGACGACCCGCCCGAGCACGGGGCCTGCGAGCGGGCCGCTGACGACCGTCACGGACGCTTCGTTGGATGCGGACTCGGCGTCGTTTGAGCTCACTACAGCTCATCCTCGTCGAGCGCGAACGTCATGCGCACCTCGGTGTGGTCGAAGTCGTCCTTGCCGAGCTCCAGCGACTCGGCGAGCGTCGCGATGAGCGGCAGGCCGAGGCCCAGCCCGGGCGAGTCGGGACGCGGCACGATACCGCGGCCGCGGTCGCGGATGACGACCGTGAGGCGGCGGTTGTCGATGCTCGCATCGACCTCCAGCGAGCCGTCCTCGTCCTCGTCGTAGGCATGGATGACGACGTTCGTGCACGCCTCGGTGATCGCGAGCTTGATGTCGGCGAGCGTCTGCTCGTCGACGCTGAGCGCCTCGGCGAAGCCCCCGAACGCATGCCTGACGACCGCGACGTTCTCCGCGCGGGCGGGCAGCTTGAGCTCCAGATCGGGCGTGACCGTCACCTCTTTGGATGGGGACCCGACGATCCCCTCAGAACCGTCAGTCGCCATGGTGCCCTCGGTGATCGCGTTTCACTCTCGTCCCAAGATCGCGAGTCCGTGTCCGTGCCCGTTCGTTAATCCAATTCGCCAGCATAGTCGCCGCACCGGGAGAGGGGTCTTCCCCGGGACGGGCCGGCGTACGCCGTGAGCGGTAAAAAGCCTGAGACCACGCGGTCTCAGCTCGCCAGCGCCGCCGCCAGCGCGGCGCGCGGCGCGCCGCTGCCGAGCCCGGCGAGGAGCACCATGCGGGCGGCCTGCGGCGACAGCGAGGCGGCCGGCAGCGCCGCGCTCGCGCGCAGGTCGCGCTCGGCGCCCTCGAAGCCGTACGTCTCGTGCAGGAGCGCGCCGCGCGCCGGGCGCACGGTGATGGCGACGGGAAGCGCGTTTGCCGTCTCGCGCAGCGCGTCGAGCACCGGCGGCGCCACGTGACCGGCGCCGAGCGCGACGAAGACGACCGCGTCCGCGCCGTCGCGCAGCGCGGCGCGCAGCCCGCTGCCGTCGTCGCCGAGGTACGTCGGGACGATCGGCACCCGGCCGTCGAGGCGCTCGGGCAGCGCCAGGGGCTCGGGTCGCGCCGGGCGGGCGGCGATCCGGACGCGTCCCTCCGCGACGGACCCGAGCGGGCCGGTCGCGGGCGAGGCGAACGCCGCCGGCGAGGTCGAGGCGACCTTGCGCGCGGCGCGCGCGGCGTGCAGCTCGCCCGCGAAGACGACGAGCGCACCGAGCGCGGCGGCCTCCTCGGCGCCGGCGGCGGCCACGGCGTCGGCGAGGTTCGCCGGCCCGTCGGCGCCGGGCGCGCTCGACGGCCTGATCGCCCCCGTCAGCACGATCGGCTCCGATCGCCCGTGCAGGACGTCGCAGAGGACCGCGGTCTCCTCCAAGGTGTCGGTGCCGTGGGTGATGACGACGCCGCGGCCGGCGCGGGTCTCCTCGCACGCCGCGCGCGCCACGGCGAGCGCGTCGGCGGCGCTGAGGTGGGCGCCCGGGAGGTCCAGCAGCGACCGTGCGCGCAGGCCGGCGACTCCCGCCAGCGCCGGGACCGCGGCCACGAGATCCTCCGCGTCGAGCGCCGGACGGGCGCGGGCGCCGGCCATCGCGATCGTGCCGCCCGCCGAGAGGACCGTCACCGGTCGCGCAGAGCCGCCCATAGGCCCGGGATTCGGCGCGTAACCGCTGCTACCCTTGTCGATTCCGCCTCAAGTGCCAGGCCGCCGCCTCTGGAGGCACTCCCATATGAGCATCCAGCCCCACCTGCCACAGGCCGAAGGCCTTTACGACCCGCGTTATGAGCACGACGCGTGCGGCGTCGCGCTCGTCGCACGGCTCGACAACGTCCCCAGCCACGAGGTCGTCGAGAAGGGGCTGCAGGCCGTCGAGAACCTCGAGCACCGCGGCGCGACCGGCGCCGACCCGCGCACCGGCGACGGCGCCGGGATGCTGCTGCAGATGCCGCACGCGTTCTTCCGCGCGAGCGTCGACTTCGAGCTGCCGGATCGCGGGCGCTACGGCGTCGCGGTGTGCTTCCTCCCGCGCGACCCGTCGCGCCGCGCGAAGCTCGAGGACCTGCTGGAGCTCAACGTGCGCATCGAGGGCCAGCGCGTGCTCGGCTGGCGCGACGTCCCCGTCGACACCGCCCATGTCGGCGAGACCGCCGAGGCGACGCGCCCGGTCATGCGCCAGCTCATCGTCGAGGCGGGTCCCGGCTTCGACTCCGATCAGGACGCCTTCGAGCGCAAGCTCTACGTCATCCGCCGCATCTGCGAGCTGGCCGCCGGCCCGGACCTCTACATCGCCTCGTTCTCGTCGCGGACGATCGTCTACAAGGGGATGCTCATCCCCGACCAGCTGCGCGGGTTCTTCCCGGACCTCACCGACCCGCGGATGGAGAGCGCGATGGCGCTCGTGCACTCGCGCTTCTCGACGAACACCTTCCCGAGCTGGCCGCTCGCGCACCCCTACCGCGTCATCGCCCACAACGGCGAGATCAACACGCTCATGGGCAACGTCAACTGGATGCGCGCGCGCGAGTCGCAACTCGCGTCCGACCTCTTCGGCCTCGACCTCCAGAAGATCATGCCGATCGTCTCGCCGGGCAACTCCGACACGGCGACGTTCGACAACGTGCTCGAGCTGCTCACGCTCGCCGGCCGCTCGCTGCCGCACGCGATCATGATGATGATCCCCGAGGCCTACGCCGACCGCGACGACCTTCCCGAGGACCTCAAGGGCTTCTACGCCTTCCACTCCTGCCTCATGGAGCCGTGGGACGGACCCGCGGCGGTCGCCTTCACCAACGGCAGCATCGTGGGGGCGACGCTCGACCGCAACGGGCTGCGTCCCGGGCGCTGGGTCGAGACCCACGACGGCTTCGTCGTGCTCGGCTCCGAGGCCGGCCTGCTCCCGATCAAGCCGTCCGAGATCAAGCGCCTGGGCCGCCTGCAGCCGGGCAAGCTCTTCCTCGTCGACCTCGAGCGCCACCGCATCGTCGAGGACGAGGAGGTCAAGCGCGAGGTCTCCACCCAGCGGCCCTACAGCGAGTGGTTCGGGGACAACACCGTCCACTTCGATGACCTCGCGCCCGCGCACGTGACGCTCACCGGCCTGCAGCCGACGCACCTGCGCCAGCTCGCCTTCGGCTATACGCAGGAGGACCTGCGCGTCCTCGTCGGCCCGATGGCGGCGACCGGCGCCGAGCCGATCGGCTCGATGGGCAACGACAACGCCCTGGCCGTCCTGTCCGACCGGCGGCCGCCGCTGTTCTCCTACTTCAAGCAGCTCTTCGCGCAGGTGACGAACCCGCCGATCGACCCGATCCGCGAGAACATCGTCATGTCGCTGGCAACCGGCATCGGCGGCGAGCGCAACCTCCTCGACGAGTCGCCCGAGCACGCCCACAAGCTCATCCTCGACCAGCCGATCCTGCGCAACCACGAGCTCGAGACGCTGCGGATGGTGCACGACGAGATCTTCCGCGCGCACACGCTCGACATGACGTGGCCGATCGAGGAGGGCCCCGAGGGCATGCGCGCGCGGCTCGCCAAGCTCTGCGACGACGCCCACGACGCCGTCGCCATGGGGGTGAGCGTCCTCATCCTCTCCGACCGCCAGGTCGGCCCGCGCCGCGCGGCGATCCCCTCGCTGCTGGCGGTCGCCGCCGTCCATGAGCACCTCGTACGCGAGGGCACGCGCCTGCGCACCGGGCTCGTGCTCGAGTCCGGCGAGCCGCGCGAGGTCCATCACATGGCGACGCTCATCGGCTACGGCTGCGAGGCGATCAACCCCTACCTCCTGCTCGACACCGTCGACGAGCTCGTGGCGGACGGCCGGGTCACCGGGGTCGACGACGCCGACACCGGCGAGCGCAACGTCGTCCAGGCGATCGGCAAGGGCCTGCTGAAGACGATCTCGAAGATGGGCATCTCGACGACGCAGTCCTACTGCGGCGCGCAGATCTTCGAGGCCGTCGGCCTCGAGAAGGCCCTCATCGACCGCCACTTCGCCGGCACGGCGTCGCGGATCGGTGGCATCGGCATCGAGGTGCTCGCGCGCGAGACGCTCGACCGCCACGCGCAGGCCTATCCGGCCGACCACGAGCAGCTGCTGCCGGTCGGCGGGATCTACGCCTGGCGCCGCGACGGCGAGCACCACATGTGGAACCCGGACACGATCGCGCTGCTGCAGCACGCGGTGCGGATGAACGGAAACGATCCCACCCACGGCGACAGTCACGCGAAGTACCGCGAGTACTCCGAGCTCGTCAACGACGACGCGTCGCGCCGGGCGACGCTGCGTGGGCTCATGAAGTTCAAGACCGAGGGCATCGAGCCGATCGCGCTCGAGGAGGTCCAGCCCGCGAAGGAGATCGTCAAGCGCTTCGCCACCGGCGCGATGTCGCTGGGCTCGATCTCGCGCGAGTCGCACGAGACGCTCGCGATCGCGATGAACCGGCTCGGCGGCAAGTCGAACACCGGCGAGGGCGGTGAGGACCCGGTTCGCTTCACTCCCGACGCCAACGGCGACCTGCGCCGCTCGGCGATCAAGCAGGTCGCCTCCGGCCGCTTCGGCGTGACGATCCACTACCTCGTCAACGCCGACCAGCTGCAGATCAAGATGGCGCAGGGCGCCAAGCCCGGCGAGGGCGGCCAGCTGCCCGGCCACAAGGTCGACGAGTACATCGGCGGCGTGCGCCACACGACGCC
>DASWQM010000187.1:0-36960 GCA_036403675.1 Solirubrobacteraceae bacterium
GCCTGCGCCGCCGAGCTCATCCCGAACCAGCGCGCGAAGCTCTCGCGGCTCGCCGGACCGTAGACGGCGAGGTGGCGGCGCACGACGTCCGCCATCGCCGGACGCGCCGGCGCCGGCGCCCAGCCGTCGGCGAGCCAGCGATCGGGTCGCGTGAAGCGCACCTTCTGCCCCGCCGGCGGCGCGAAGCAGGCGTCGCCGCGGAACGCCGCGAGCTTGGGCATGGTCCCGAAGCTGCCGCGCACGGCGTCGCCGAGCCGCGCATCGCCGAGCGCGGCCGCCACCGCGTCGCCGAGCTCGTCGCGCGTCAGCGGCTCGCCCGCGAGCGCCTCGCGGATCGCGTCGAGCACCGCCACCGCCTCGTCGCTGCTCATGCCGAACGCCTTGCGCCAGGGCGCGGTCTCGTAACGGGGGCGCAGCACGCCCTGCGCGCCGACCCAGGTGGCGAGCTCGCCGGCGGGCAGCAGGTGCAGCGTCCCGCGCATCGCCCACGTCCTGACGAGCGTGCGCTCGGTCCACAGCGCCCGCGTCACCGTGCCCGGCGGGAGCTCGTCGACGCGCGCCCACAGCGTCAGCTCGGCCGAGCTCTGCACCTGCGCGTGCAGGCCGCAGATCCGCGAGACGACGTCGGGCCAGTCAGCCGCGGCCGCGCGCCGCTGCAGACCCTGCCGCGCGACGCGCCACGCGAGCACCGCCGGCCAGCTCAGCTCCTCGCGTGTGCGGCCGGCGGGCGGCATCGACGCAAGATGCTAGGCGCACAGACCCGCACATACTTCTGGCCCTCGCTGGGAAGCCGGGTCAAGAGGACCGCCACACGGCGCGGCCCACGACCCATCGACGTTCCTCTGTCGCTGCGGACGTTCTCCGAAACGCGGCCCAGGGAACTGATGTTGATACTTCCTCCCATGACTTCCGAGACCGACCAGCTCTGCGTCGACGCGATCCGCGCCCTGTCGATGGACGCGATCCAGAAAGCCAACTCCGGGCATCCCGGCCTGCCGATGGCGATGGCGCCTGCGGCCTTCGTCCTCTACCGGCGCATCATGCGCCACGACCCGGCCGATCCGACGTGGCCCGATCGCGACCGCTTCGTGCTCAGCGCCGGCCACGGATCGATGCTCCTGTACTCGATCCTCCACCTCACCGGCTACGAGCTCTCGATGGACGAGATCAAGAACTTCCGGCAGTGGGGATCGCTCACGCCGGGTCACCCCGAGCGCGACCGCGTCCACGTCACGCCGGGCGTCGAGGTCACCACCGGGCCGCTCGGCCAGGGCTTCGCCAACGGCGTCGGCATGGCGCTCGCCGAGCGCTTCCTGCGCGAGCACTACGGCGCCGACGTCCAGGACCACTTCATCTACGCGATCGTGTCCGACGGCGACCTCATGGAGGGCATCGCGGCCGAGGCGGCATCGCTCGCCGGTCAGCTCGGGCTGGGCAAGATCATCTACCTCTACGACGACAACGACATCTCACTCGACGGACCGACGTCGCTGAGCTTCGACCGCGAGGACGTCGACAAGCGCTTCGAGTCCTACGGCTGGCACGTCCTCGACGTCCACGACGCCAACGACATGGTCGCCATCGAGAGCGCGATCCGCGACGGCCAGAAGATCGACCACCACCCGACGCTCATCCGCGTCAAGTCGATCATCGGCTACCCCTCGCCGAACAAGGCCGGCACGAGCAAGGTGCACGGCGCCGCGCTCGGCGAGGACGAGGTCCGCGCGACGAAGGAGGTCATGGGCTGGGACCCCGACAAGCACTTCTACGTCCCCGACGAGGCCTACGCCGCGTGCTCGATGAAGGAGGACGGCGCGAAGGCGCGGGCGGAGTGGAACGAGCGCTTCGAGGCATGGCGCTCCGAGCACCCGCAGCTCGCCGAGGAGTGGGACCTCGCCTGGCAGGGCAAGCCGCTGCACGGCCTCACCGACGCGCTGCCGAAGGAGTGGGACAAGGACAAGCTCGCGACGCGCAGCGCCGGCCAGAAGGTCATGGCGGCGTTCGAGAAGTACGTGCCGACGATGGTCGGCGGCGCCGCGGACCTGTCGGAGTCGACGAAGACCGAGTTCCCGGAGTCCGAGCGCTTCACGGCCGAGAAGGCGGGGCGCAACGTCTTCTTCGGCGTCCGCGAGCACGGCATGGGCGGAGCCGTCAACGGGATGTGCGCCCACGGCGGGATCGTGCGCCCGTACGGGTCGACGTTCCTGCAGTTCGCCGACTACATGCGCGGCGCGATCCGCCTCTCGGCGCTCACCGGCCTGCCCGTGGCGTGGGTCTTCACGCATGACTCCGTCGGGCTCGGCGAGGACGGCCCGACGCACCAGCCGGTCGAGCACCTCGCGGCGCTGCGCGCGATCCCGGGGCTCGTCGTCCTGCGGCCCGGGGACGCCCACGAGACCGCGGAGGCGTGGCGCGTCATCCTGGAGGACCTCGAGGGCCCGGTGGCGATGGCGCTCTCGCGCCAGGACCTGCCGGTGCTCGACCGCTCGGTCTACGCGCCGGCCTCGGGCGTCGCGAAGGGCGCGTATGTCCTGGCCGACGCCGACGACGCGCAGGCGACGATCATCGGGACCGGCAGCGAGGTCTGGGTGGCGCTCGCCGCCCGCGACGAGCTCGACGTGCCGGTGCGCGTCGTCTCGATGCCGTCGTGGGAGCTCTTCGAGCAGCAGGACGAGGACTACAAGGCCTCCGTGCTGCCGGACGACCTGCCGACCGTCTCCGTCGAGGCCGGGATCCGGATGGGCTGGGAGCGCTATGCCGACTCGATCGTCTCCGTCGACCGCTTCGGCGCCTCGGCGCCCGGCGGCCTCGTGCTCGAGAAGCTCGGGATCACGCCGTCGAACGTCGCCGACCACGTGCGTCAGCTGCTGACGGTGACGCAGGCCTCCTGATCACCGGGTGAGGACGCCGGCCAGCGCCTGGGCGCGCGACGAGACCGTCACGTGGATCGCGGCGGGCTCGCGCACCCAGGCGATCAGGTCCTGCGACTGCAGGCGTTCGAGCATGAACTCGAACGCGAGCGCCTGCGCGCGCGACCGGTAGCGGCGCAGGACGTCGAACGTCCAGCCTGTCGTGTGCAGCGAGTAGTTCGGCGTGGCCTCGCCGTTGCCGGTGGACAGCAGCAGATCCTGGTAGCGCTGGTCGCGCACGGTGCTCGTCAGCACGAGCGGCGCGCGGCCGGAGATCTCGTTCGTGCCGGCGCCGAGCACGACGAGCAGCGCGAGCGCCGCCGGGCGCAGCCCCTCGTAGAGGCTTCGTGAGCGCTGCAGGCGGGGAGCGAGCTCGCCCATGTGCGAGTCGACGGCGATGCCGTGCTCGGCGAGCAGCGCCCGCGGCAGCGGCGCGATCCGGCCGTCGTCGTAGGCGGCGGCCAGATCGTCGGGAGTCGCGAAGCGCTCGGTCGCGGCCTGCGGATGCAGGACCTCCTCGGACGAGTTCTTCGCGTTCTGCAACACCGAGATGCGGTCCAGCTGCGCGGGGTCCGAGCGGTACAGGCGCATGACCTCGCGGGCGGCCATGACGCGCCACAGGTAGGTGGCGGAGTCGTCGCCGAGGCGCGCGAGCGCCTGCCACGCCGACGCGTGGCGCTGCGGCGTCGCGTCGAAGTACAGCCGCGCGTAGGAGACGTCGCCTGCGCCGTAGGCGCGCAGCGCGGTCTGCAGGTTGCCGATGCCCATGTGGTAGCTCTCGACCGCGAGATCCTGGCGGCGCAGCGCCTTGCGCGCGATGAGCAGGTAGCGCGCCGTCGCGGCCAGCGCCTTCGCGGGGTCGAAGCGCTGGTCGACGGTCCGGCGCCGCGCCCGCAGCCGCGCGACGAGCGCCCCGTCACCGCGGCGCTGGGCGCGCCGGATCGAGCGCCCGATGCGCCGCGCCGCGGCCGGGTCGACGCGCATGCCGAGCAGGTCACGCCCGGTCTCGGCGAGGATCTGCGTCAGGCCGACGGCGCCCTCCAGGCGCGGATCGGCGACCGCGTCCGGGCGTCCCGCGCTCTCGAGCAGGACCAGCGCCTCGAGCGTGTCGGGATCGATCCGCGCGGTGTGCGCCGCGACCTCGACGAGCGGGCGGTAGCGGGCCGTGCGCTCCGCGCTGGCCCGCACGCCGCCCGGGCTCTTGGCGTAGATGACATGCGCGTGCCCGCGCGCCGCCGCGGCCACGAGCTCGCCCTCGCGCGCCGCGGTGTAGGCGAGCGGATCGACACGCGCGGAGTCCTGCCCGGGCGCCGCGCCGGAGCCGGGCGCGAGGCGCGGAGGGTCATCGGGGCCGAGGAGGATGATCGCGCCGAGCACCGCGAGCGCGGCGACCGCGAGCAGCGCGACGACGCGGGGAAGCGACGCCATCGCGGTAGGCTCGCAAGCTTCGCCGCGGCGCGCTCCGGCGCCGACCGTCGCGCGCTCTACCCTCGCCCGGTGCGCATCATCGCTCCCGGCGGGCCACTCGAGCTCGACGACGACCTGCTCGTCGCCGGGGACAACCTCCCGGCGCTGGCCGCGCTGCCGGACGCGAGCTTCGACATGGCGTACCTCGACCCGCCGTTCAACACCGGGATCGAGCGCCGCCGCGGCGCCTTGGGCTACGACGACGCCTACGAGGACTACCTCGGGTTCCTCGCGCCGCGCCTGCAGCGCGTGCGCGAGCTGCTCGCGCCGCACGGCACGCTCTACCTGCACCTCGACTACCGCGAGGCGCACCGCTGCAAGCTCGCGCTCGACGAGCTCTTCGGCCCGGAGTGCTTCCTCAACGAGCTCATCTGGATCTACGACTACGGCGGACGGCCGAAGCGGCGCTGGCCCGCCAAGCACGACACGATCCTCGTCTACGTCCGCGACCGCGACCGCTACCACTTCGACGACGACGAGGTCGACCGCGAGCCGTACATGGCGCCCGGTCTCGTCGGTCCGGAGAAGGCCGCGCGCGGCAAGCGCCCGAGCGACTGCTGGTGGCACACGATCGTCCCGACGAACTCGCGCGAGAAGACCGGCTACCCGACGCAGAAGCCCGAGGCCATCGTGCGGCGGATGGTCGCCGCCTCCTCGCGCCCGGGCGGCTGGTGCCTGGACCCGTTCGCCGGCTCCGGGACGCTCGGCGCCGTCTGCCACTCGCTCGGCCGCCGCTACGTCCTCATCGACGCCAATCCCGAGGCAGTCGCAGTCGCCGGCGCGCGGCTGCGAGCCCCTGCGCCGCTCAGCCTAAAGATCTAACCGCGCGCGAACGTCCTGTTCACACCTCCGCGTTGGTGCGTGTCTAGCGACCACAGGAGGTGGGAACGCACATGCTCTCTTCAGGATCTGGCACGGGAGCGCGTCTCGGAAAGACACTCGTCACCGCGGCTGCGGTGCTGGCCGGAGGTGCCGCACCGGCGGCCGCCGAGCCCGCACTGGCGGGTCAATGGCGCTTCGACGAAGGCGGCGGCCAAGCGGTGCAGGACGACGGTCCGCTCGGTCTGCACGGCCTGCTCGGATCGACCGCGCTCGCCGACGGCGAGGACCCCGTGCGCGTCCTCGGAGCATCGGGCGGCGCGCTGCACTTCGACGGCCACTCGTTCGTCCACGTCGCCGACGCCCACCGGCTCGACCTGCCGACGCTCACGGTCGAGGCGAGCGCGCGCGCCGGCGGCCGGCCGGCGCCCTACGGCTACCTCGTCGCGCACGGCGCGATCGGCTGCTTCGCAGGCTCCTACGGCCTGTACACCGGTGCCGACGGCGGCGTCTCCTTCTACGTCTTCGACGGCGAGCGGTACTACGTCTCCGCGAGCGCCCGCGCCGCCGACGTCTGGGACGGCGCGTGGCACCGCGTGACCGGCACGTTCGACGGTGGCGCGCTGCGCGCGTTCGTCGACGGACGCCAGGTCGGGAGCCCGTTCCGCACCCCGGCGGGCACAGCCGTCGAGTACGCGTCCCTGCCCGAGGGCACGTACTTCGGGAGCTACATCGGCTCCTGCCGGCTGCCCTTCAGCGGCGAGCTCGACTCCGTGCGCATCTGGTCGGACGCGGCACCGCCGGCCGTCGTCGCCGCGCACGCCGGGGCCGGGGCCGCGACCGGGGTCACCCACGGCCCGGCGCTTGCCCCGGCCAGCGCCGGAAGGACGATCGAGACCGGGCCGGCGCCATCCTCCTGCGCGGTCCGCGCGTCGCGCACGCGGATCAGGACCGAGCGCCGCTCGGTCGTGACGGTGCGTGCCGTCGGCGCGCGGCAGCGACTGCGGCTGTCGGTTCGCCGTGTCGGCTCGGGCAGGATCGTCGCGACGTCGAAGACGGACGCCGACGGCAGCGCGAGGCTCGTCCTCAGGCCCCGAAAGAGCGGCCGGCTGCGGATCGGCGTCGTCGGGCGCGCGAACTGCACGCCGGCGTTCGTGACCGTCGCGCGCGGGCACTGAGCGGCAAGACGAGCGCCAACGCGCCAGCTTGGCGAACGTCCGGTGGGATTCCGCGGCTCATCCGCGTCTACGGATGGCCCATGGTGCCGGTGGCAGTGACGTTGAAGTTGGCATCGACGTAGACGACGACCTCCGAGCCGTCGGCCTTGCGGACGTGCGCCTCGTAGATGGAGCCGGTGTCGGCGTCGTTCTCGACGCGCTCGATCGTCCCGCCGGGGACCTTCGTCTTCGCGGCGGCCTCGACCTTCGAGGCGGTGTCGCCGGTCAGGAGCTTCTCGGTGATCCCGTTGGCCTGATGGCCGCCCATCGACGGATCGCGCTGCGGCGGCGCCTGCCGGGTCTGCGCCGAACTGCTCGAGGAGCTGGTGGACGTTCCGGAGCTCGCGGCGTTCGCGATCACCGAGCCGCCGAGGGCTGCGGCGCCGATCGCGGCGATCGCCGTGAGCGTGTTGCGGAGTGCTGGCATGGCGTGGTCCTTTGCTCGAGGTCGCTCGTGTGCCGGACCATCCTGCGATGCCTGCGTGTGTAGCCGCCGAGGCTTTCGTCGGCGTTTGCTGAGCGTGGACCGCGGCTAGCGGGTCTCGTCGCCCATGGCGCGGCGGATCGCGGTCGGGCAGTAGTCCAGGTCGCTCGCCAGCCGCTTGACGAGAGGCTGGCCGGGCGCGACGCGCTGGAGCATGCGCAGGCTTCGGCGGTAGTGCTCGAGGCGCAGCTGGTGGTCGTGCTCGAGCTGGTTGCGCTCGCGGCTGTCGCACTCGGCCTCGGCCAGGCGCTCCCGGTTGCGGCGGACGAGCTCGGGCAGCTCGCGGACCTTGGCGATCTTGTCGGCGGCGAACACGAGCGCTGCGTCGCCTCCCTCCAGGCGCACCTGCTCGCGCAGCATCCGCTTGCGGTGGCGGTAGTTGTCGACCGTGGCGTCCTCGGTCACCGCCTGCACGATGTTGGCGACCTCCGCACCGAAGCGCCACGTCAGCTCTGCGACGGTGACGTGGCTGTCCTCCACGACGTCGTGCAGCAGGCCGGCGGCAACCACGACATCCGAGCAGCCCGCGTCGTGCAGCAGGCCGGCGACCTCGAGCGGATGCTCGATGAAGGCCGCGCCGTCGCTCTTGCGGCGCTGGCGGGCGTGGCAGCGAACCGCGAACACGAGCGCCGCGCGCACGATCGACGTCTGCTGCTCGGGCGTGATGCGGCCGGGCCGCCCCTCGGCCTCGGACGCTGTCCGCTCATCGGCGGCGAACGCCCGAACGTTGGTCGGCTGATCCGACCGCATGACCATGGCTGCCCCCTTCTGCGCCCGCCGTCCGGCCCGCGATCGCATGATGTCATTCGGTACGCCGCCCCCCAGGCCGTGAAGGCGGCATCTAGTCAGAGCACCTGATCGTCCCGTCCGCTCGGAGCCGACATGTAAAGGACTTGTTGCCGGGCGCCCGATCCGGCTCGGCCGCGTGGCCGAGACCGACCTTCGGGGTAGCCCGCCGCGGTAGCGCAGGAACGGTCCCGTGGGCGGACGACAACGCCGCCACCGGACCGCATCATCGTTCGCATGAGGAGGCCCTCGTGACTGCTACGCGAGACGCGGCGTTCGGCACACGGCGTTGGACGCCGGGGCGCAGGGCGGGCTTGGCGTCCGTCGCGTTCGCGCTCGCGATCGCGATGCTCGGCACGACGCTGCCGACCCCGTTGTACGACCTGTATCGCGAGCGATTCGGGTTCTCCGAGCTGATGATCACCGTCATCTTCGCGACGTATGCAGCCGGCGTGATCGCCTCGTTGCTGTTGTTCGGCCGTCTGTCCGACCAGATCGGTCGCCGGCGGCTGCTGCTGCCGGGGCTTGCCCTGGCCGCGCTCAGCGCCGTTGCGTTCTTGATCGCCGATGGGCTCGCGCTGCTGATCGTGGGCCGCGTGCTCTCGGGGCTGTCGGCGGGCATCTTCACCGGTACGGCGACCGCGACGCTGGTGGACCTCGCGGCGCCGGAGCAGCGGGCGAGGGCGACCCTCGTCGCGACGATCGCGAACATGGGCGGCTTGGGGTGTGGCCCCCTGCTGGCCGGGCTGCTGTCGCAGTGGGCCGGGTCGCCGCTGCGGCTGAGCTTCTGGGTCGACCTCGTGCTGCTGCTGCCGGCGGCGATCGCCGTCTGGGCCATGCCGGAGCCGGTCGCGACGACGAGCCGTCCCCGCCTGCGGCCACAGGGGTTGACGGTTCCGACGCAGATGCGCGCCGCCTTCGTCGAGGCGGCGCTCGCGGGCTTCGCCGGGTTCGCGGTGCTGGGGCTGTTCACCGCCGTGGCGCCCGCCTTCCTGAGTCAGGAGCTCGGGGTCACGAGCCGGGCGGTGATCGGTCTCGTCGTCTTCGCGGTCTTCGCCGCCTCGATGGCTGGGCAGGCGATGCTCCAGCGGGTGCCTGAGCGCCTCGCCCTGCCCGCCGGCTGCCTGGCGCTGATCGCCGGCATGGGGTCGCTCGCGCTCGGTGTCGCGTTCTCGTCGCTGGCGCTGCTCGTGCTCGGTGGCGTGATCGCCGGCTTCGGGCACGGCCTGGCGTTCCGGGCAGGACTGACAGCGGTGACCGCCCGAGCGCCCGCCGAGCAGCGTGGCGACGTGGCGTCGAGCTTCTTCGTCGTGATGTACGTCGCGATCGCGCTACCCGTGATCGGCGTGGGCATCCTCGCGCAGGCGGCGGGACTGCGCGCGGCGGGACTGATCTTCGCTGCGGCCGTGGCGGCCGTGGCGATCGTGGTGCTGGTCCTGCTCGGCCGTGAGCCCGCGGGTGGTCCGGTGGCGTTCGCGGATGTCGGGAGCAGGAGACCGCGTTGAGCCACGACACCTTGCTCGATCTCTCGCGCTGGCAGTGGGCGCTGACCGCGGCCTTCCACATCACGTTCCCGGCGGTGACCGTCGGCACGAGCGTGTTCCTCGTGGTGTGTTACGCGATGTACATGCGCACCGACGACGAGGTGTGGCTGCGCATGTTCCGCTTCTGGCGGCGCATCTTCGGGGTCGGCTTCACGCTTGGGGTCGTCTCGGGCATCGTGCTGACCTTCCAGTTCGGCCTGAACTGGGGCAGCTTCGCCCACGATGTCGGGCCGATCGTCGGAGTGGCCATCCTCATGGAGGTCGTCATGGCCTTCTTCCTCGAGGCCGGTTTCCTCGGCCTGTTGATCTACGGGGAGGGGCGGATCAGCAGGCGGATGATGATGTTCTCCGCCTGCATGGTGAGCCTCGGCACGATGCTGTCGGTCACCTGGATCCTGGTCGCCAACTCCTGGATGCAGACGCCGGCCGGCTACAAGCGGGTCAACGGGCAGTTCCAGCCGGTCGACTGGCTCCACGTCATCTTCAACCCGTCGTTCGGCATCCGGTTCATCCACATGCTGATCGGGGCGCTGGTCGCCGCGGGCTGGCTCATCTGCGGGATCTCGGCGTGGTACTTCGTCAAGCGCCGCCATCTGCCGATCGCGCGCCGGGGCCTGTCGGTGACGCTGGGCGTGCTGTCGATCCTCGTGCCGCTGCAGATCTACGTCGGCGACAGCGTGGCCGGCGGGTACGTCGCGAAGTACAAGCTGCCGCAACTCGAGGCGATGGAGGGCAACTGGAACTCCGCGAACACCGGCGAGAACGTCATCGTGATCCCCAACCAGGACGCGGCCAAGAACGAGTGGCAGGTCACGATCCCGTGGCTCGGAAGCGCCCTGGGGGCCAAGGACTGGAGCGGGCACACCGCCACTCCGGGTCTGAAGCTCACGCCGCAGAGCGTGCGGCCGATGATGCTCCCCACCTTCTACGGATTCCGCGCGATGTGGTGGCCGACGGTGCTGATGATCGCGGTCGTGCTGGCCGGCATTGCCCTCAGGCTGCGCGGCCGCCTGTACAGCGCGCGCTGGTTCCACAAGCTGCTGGTCGGGCTGGTGCCGATCGGCTTCGTGGCGATCTGGGCCGGCTGGGTGCTGGCCGAGACGGGCCGCCAGCCCTGGCTGGTGTACGGCCAGCTCCTGACCGCAGACGCGGTGTCGCCGTTGAAGCCGTGGTCGGTGCTCACCTCGCTGACCGGGTTCGTCCTCCTCTACCTCGCGCTGCTCGGGACGTACGTCTGGTACGTCGTGCGCGCGGTCCGTGAGGGACCGGGCGACGGGCCGCTTGCCGAGCCGCCTGCCCCGCCCCTCCGATCCGAGCCACGACCCGGCTTGGCGCCGGTGGGCTGAAAGGAGCCTGCGATGCACCTTTCCGACGGCTGGATGATCTTCGTGATCCTCGCGTTCACGATGTACATCGTCCTGGACGGCTACGACCTCGGGATCGGCGTGCTGACCCTGTTCGAGCGTGACGAGCGGCGTCGCCGCGACATGTTTGGTCTCGTCGCGTGGCTCTGGGACGGCAACGAGTCATGGCTGGTGCTCATCGCGCTGACGTTGTGGGCCGGTATGCCGCTCGCCGCCGGGATCGCGCTGCCGGCCCTCTACATCGCGCTGGTCCCGATGCTGTGGTCACTCATCGCGCGCGGCGTGTCGCTCGTGATGATCGATCAGCGCGCCGGGTGGCCTCCCCTGTCGGGAAGGGTCTTCGCGATCAGCTCGCTCCTGGTCGGGTTCTGCCAGGGCGCGGCGTTCGGCGGCCTCGTCGCGGGGCTGAGCGCCCACGGCGGCAGCTTCGCCGGCGGGCCGTTCGAGTTCCTTCACCACGGCTACGCGGTGCTCACCGGCGTCACCGCCGTCGCGCTGTACGTCCTCGCCGGCTGCGCATGGGTGTACCTGAAGAGCGACGGCGAGACGCAGCTGCGTGCAGCACGGGTCGGGCGCGTCGCCGTCGTCCTGCTGGCCGCGGGGACCGCGGCGAGCTGGCTGCTCGTCCCGGTTGCCGGGTCGACGACGCTGGACCCCGGCGCCGCGGCGCGTCTGCCCGTCTGCATCGCCGGCACCGCGGTGCTCGCGGCAGGCCTGGTCTTCGCGCTGCGGTCCTTCAGCGACCCTCGGGCTCGGCGCCCGGGCCGGGCCCCGGTGTTCGCGACGCTTGCCGTCTATGCCGGCGGGCTGCTGCTCGCCGGCGGCCTGCTCTATCCCCGCCTCGTCCCGCCGGACATCACGGTGCATGCGGCCGCGTCCCCGCACACGGCGCTGCTGTTCATGACGATCGCCACGGGCGCCCTCATCCCGCTCATCCTGACCTACCAGGCGTACGGCTATTGGGTCTTCCGCGGCAAGGTCGACCTCAAGCAGGAGGCGACGACCGCATGAACCCGCTGACCCGGCTGTATCGCCGCTCGCGCGCCTTCCGCGTCGTGCTGTATCTCCAGTTCCTCCCGCTCACGTTGCTGGTGTTCGTCGTCTCAGATGACGGGTGGGCGAAGTACACGCAGGTCGGCGACGTCACGCTGCTGGCGGCGTTCATGGCGTTTGCGCTGTGGGCGTGGTGGTACGGCGAGGACCGCGACAGGCGCAGGGCGGCGAGCGCGGCGCGGGGCGACGGAGCGAGCTCGGCCGACGGCGATGGCCGCTGACCCGCTGCTGTCCCCGGCGCTCGCCGCACCTCCGACCGCCGGCACCAGACGCCGCCTGACCGAGGCCCTCGCCCCGGGCAGGCGGCGCCTGACCGCCTCGGGAGTTGCGACGACCGCGGCGGCTGCCGCGACCGCGACGGGGTTCTTCGCGGTTGCGGCGGTTGCACAGGACGTGCTCACCGCGCAGGCGAGCTGGGCGCGCGACGCGGGCTGGTTGCTGGCGCTGGCGAGCGCCGCGGCCGTGCGTGCCGGCGCCGGCTACCTGGCCGCGCGGCTTGCCGTCGACGGCGCGCTCGCGGTCGAGGAAGGCCTGCGGGCGCGGTTGCTCGAGCGTCTGCTCGGCGGCGGCGGCGCCGGCGCCTTGCTGCCGAGCGCGGCGCAGGCGACGGCGGTGATCGACGAGGCGCAGCGCGTCGGCGAGTACGCCGAGCGCTACGAGCCCGCGCGCATGGCCGCGGTGCTGGTGCCGGTGGTGCTGCTGGCCGCGGTGTTTGCCTGCAGCTGGGTGGTAGGCGTGCTGCTGGTGCTGTGTGCGCCGCTTCCGCCGGTGAACCTCAGCATCGTCGGGATGGGCACCGCCGCCGTCGCGCGCCGTCACGGCGAGGAGCTCCGCCACCTGTCCGGCTACTTCCTCGATCGCCTGCGCGGCCTGGCGACGCTCCGCGCGCTCGGCGCCGAGCGGGCGGAGCTCGAGCGTGTGAGGGCCGCGTCGGAGCTGCTGTCGGAGCGGTCGATGGCGGTGCTGCGGGTCGCGTTCGTGTCGGCCGCGGTGCTCGAGGCGATCGTGACGGTGGCGGTGGCCGTCGTCGCCTCCTACATCGGACTGACGCTGCTCGGCTACGTCCACATCCCGGGGCTGCCGTCCGGCATGTCGCTGCGGACGGGCCTGTTCCTGCTGATGGTCACGCCGCTGTACTTCCAGCCGGTGCGAGCGCTTGCCGCCGCCTACCACGAGCGCGCGGAAGCCCTGGCTGCGATCGAGGCGCTCCAGCCCCTCCTCGACGCGGCTCCCGCTCCCCCCCAACGCGCGGCGGCGCGGCCGTTGCGCTCCGCTCCGGCGGTCGGGATCGCCGGTCTCACCGTCGTGTTCCCCGGCCGCGCCGCACCCGCGCTCGGCGACGTATCGGTCGCGATCGAGCCCGGCGAGCTGATCGGCGTCAGCGGCGTCTCGGGAGCCGGCAAGTCGACGCTGTTGCGAGCCCTCGCCGGGGACCTCCGGCCCTCGGCCGGCAGCGTGCTGCTCGACGGCGTGCCGCCGACCGTCGTCCCGCGGACCGCGATCACCTGGCTCGGCCAGCGGCCGTATCTGTTCTCCGGCTCGCTGGCGGAGAACATCGCGCTGGGCAGGCCGGAGGCGCACGACGTGGACGTCCTGCGCGCCGCGTACGCGGCCGGCCTCGGCGACGTGCTCGCCGGCCTTCCCGGCGGCTTGGGCACGCCCGTCGGCGAGGGCGGCTGGGGCCTCTCCGGCGGTGAGGCGCACCGGGTGGCGCTCGCGCGAACGTTCCTCAAGCGCGCGCCGCTGCTGTTGCTGGACGAGCCGACGGCGCACCTCGACGCCGCCAGCGAGACCGGGATCATCGAGGTGATCCGCACGCTCGCGCGGGACGCCACGACGGTCCTGGCCAGCCACTCGCCCGCGCTGCTCGCCGCCTGCGACCGCGTGATCACGCTCGATCGCGGCAGGCTCGTCAACGCTTCCAGCCGCGACGTGATCGGATCGGTGGCATGAGCGCCGGTCGCCTGCCGGTCCGGCAGCTGCTTGCCGAACAGCGCGCCGGCCCACAGACCGGCCGGCGGTTGGCCCCGCCCGCGGCGATGACCGTGCTCGCGCTCGGGTTCGGCGCCGGGCTGCTGGGACTCGCCGGATGGTTCATCGCCTCCTCCGCGGTCGCGGGGTTGGCGGTCGCCAGCACGTTCTCGTTCCTGTTTCCCAGCGCCGGGGTGCAGGCGCTCGCCTGGGGCCGCACGCTGAGCCGCTACGGCGAGCGCATCTCCGCGCACCAGACCACGCTCGGGCTCGTCGGGGCGCTGCGGACGAGCCTGTTCGCGCGGGCGCTGCGGCTGCCGCGCGATCGCGTCGCCGAGCTGCGCAGCAGCGAGCTGCTCGGCCGCATCACCGTCGACAGCGACGCCGTCGAGAACCTGCTGCTGCGAAGCTCGTTCCCGATCCTCGCGGCCGTCGCGGCGCTGATCGGGACCGCGGCGCTGTTCGCATCGCTGTCCGTGGCGCTGGCGATCGTCGCGGTGGCCGGGCTCGCGCTCACCGGCGCGATCCTGATCGGCCTGGCCCATCACCAGGCCGCCCGGCCCGCACAGACGTCGGTCGCCGCGCGGGCGCGCGCCCGCCAGACGCTCATCGAGACGCTCGACGGCCTTCCCGAGCTCCGCTCCTTCGGCGCCGAGCAGCGCGCCGCGACGGAAGTCACTCGCCAGCTCGAGCGCTTCGCCGAGAGCCGCCGCCGGCTGACGAGGCTGGCTGCCCGCGGCCAGAGCGCCGGAACCTTGCTTGCCGACCTGACGCTGCTCGCAGTGGTCGCGACTGCCGCCGGATTGCTCGCAACGGCGGCGCTCTCGGTGCCCGCCTTCGTGGCCGTCTGTCTCGTCGCGATGGCCGCCTTCGAGCCCGTCGTCGGTCTGCCTGCGGCCATCACGGCACTGGCTCGCGCGCACGCCGCCTCCAGGCGCCTCACCGAGCTGTTCCCCGACGCCACGATGCCCGCGGCCGCCACTCGCGTCGACGTCGAAGTCGAGCTGGCGCCCGGCGACACCGTGCTCCTCACGGGCGCGTCTGGAACCGGCAAGTCCACCATCCTGCGAGCCATCAGTGGGCAACCGGCCCCCGACCGGATCACGCTTGTCGCCCAGGACGCGCACGTCTTCGACGGGACGATTCGCGACAACCTGGAGCTCGCCGATCCCGCCGCCGGCGAGCGTCAGCTCTGGAGCGCCCTTGCCGCGGCCGCGCTCGACGACACCGTCGCCGCGCTCCCGGCCGGGCTCGACACCCCGGTCGGCCCCGGCGGAGCAGCCCTCTCGGGCGGTCAGCGCCGCCGCCTCAGCGTCGCGCAGGGCCTGCTCCGGCGGGCGGACGCCCTGCTGCTCGACGAGCCTACCGAGGGCCTTGACGCCGCGACGGCCGCTCGCCTGCTCGCCGGCGTGCGAGCGTTCGACCCGAGCGCCGCACTCGTGATCGCCCTGCACGACCGCCAATCCCCGGCCGCGCCGTGGACGCCCACCGCGCGCGTCGAGCTTGCGCCGGCCGCCGCCAACCACGCTCCGTCCCTAGCCTGAGTCGACATGGCCCCTCTCGGACGTACCGGCCTCGACATCTTTCCCATCTGCCTCGGCGGCAACGTGTTCGGCTGGACCGCCGACGAGCCGCAGTCCCGCGCCGTCCTGGATGCGTACGTCGGCACGGGCGGCAACTTCATCGATACCGCGAACTCCTATCTCGTCGAGCACGGTCGCTCGGAGACGATCATCGGGAGCTGGATGGCCGATCGGGGCAACCGCGACCAGCTCGTGGTGGCCACCAAGGTCGGCGGCGGTCGCGGGCCGGTCCGCAACCTGCGCGCGGAGACGATCGAGCACGAGGCGCACGCCTCGCTCGAGCGCCTGCAGACCGATCGCATCGACCTCTACTACGCGCACTTCGACGACGAGAGCACGCCGCTCGAGGAGTCGCTGCGCGCCTTCGACGCACTCGTCCGGGCCGGCACCGTCCGCCACATCGGCGCCTCGAACTACAGCCCGGAGCGGCTCACCGCGACACTCGAGCTCCAGCGCGAGCACGGGCTCGCCGAGTTCACGGTCCTGCAGCCGCACTACAACCTCGTCGAGCGCGACTTCGAGCGCACGCTCCTGCCCGTCGCCGATGCCTGGGACCTCGCCGTGCTGCCCTACTTCGCGCTCGCCAAGGGGTTCTTGACCGGCAAGTACCGGCCGGGCGGCGCGACCGTCGAGTCCGAGCGAGCCGAGGCCGCCCGCGCGTACCTCGACTGGGGCGGCGCCGCCACGCTCGAGGCGCTCGACGAGGTCGCCGCGGCCCACGGGACCACGGTGGCCGCCGTCGCGCTCGCCTGGCTGCTCGCCCACCCGCGGGTACCCGCGGCGATCGCCAGCGCGCGGACCACCGACCAGCTCGAGCAGATCCTGCCGGCCGCGACATTGGCGCTGACGGCCGAGGAGGTCGACCGGCTGTCGGCCTCCGTCAGCGCGACGTCGTAGTCAGCTCTCCGCTCGGCTCGTCGGGAGGAAGACCTCTTCGACGTACCCGCGCCGTACCCAGGAGGGATCGCGACGAACGCGCTCGAAGCCGCCGATGTCGCCCAGGACCTCTGCGACGACGATCTGCGCCTCGCCCCCGAATTCCGCCGCGGCCTCCTGGTTGTAGCTGAAGAACATCCCGGTGCACGACTCGCGCGCCCACTCGAGGTATCTGCGGGCCGCCGGGAGCGGGATCTCGGGCATGCTGTCCTTGTTGACGAGCACGTCGAACGGCGCCGGCACGCCGGCGAGAGCGTGATCGGGTAGGACGTTGATGTCGCCCGTCGCCTCGCCGTACAGGGATACGGCTTGCGCTCCGAGGGCCTTGCCGAGGAAGTAGCCCTGCATCACGTTGACGATCGGCAGGTCGACGATCGTGTACGGCGTCCTACGGAGTTGCAGAAACGAGTAGGCCATTGCACCGTATCCGCCTCCGATCTCTACGACGGCCGGTGGGCGATCGTGGCCGTTCCAGTGCAGATCGATCGCGTCACGGAGTCGCACGGCGCCGTACACCTGGTCCGGGGCATCGGCCGCGATCAGCCGACCGGCGATATACGGGCCGTAGGCGGCGCCGACGTCGGGAAAGTCGAGTGAGTGGCCGAGCAGCGCCTCGATCCGCTCGACAAGCGCGTCGCCGCCCTCCTTCAGAGGCAGCGCGACGGTCCCCTGCTCGGGGTTCTCGAGCCGCACCGCCCCCAGCGCCTCGCCGACCGCGGTCAGCTTGCTGAGCGTCTGCACCCACCCGATCCGGCGAGCGACCGGGCCCTGCCTCGCCGTGCCCAAACTGCCTGGAGCGAGGCCAAGGACGAAGTCCGAGCGGAACATCGTCGCCATCGTCGACGCGAGCCGCGCCGGATCCTTGTCGCGCAGCGCGGCGCTCAACGCTCGCTGCCGGTCGCTGAAGATCGGGTCGGTCCACATCCCCCGGCGATCCTGCGACACGAACACCGCGGCGTCGTACGCAGCGATCAGGCGCCGACAGAGCTCGACGTCGGCGTCGGTCACGGGCGCCGCGGGGCGGAAGTGGAACGTGCCGGCGGGCACGCCACTCGGGCGGTACAGCCACCGGGGGCGGTCGAGGCTCTCCACCTGCTTGGCCAGCTGCACGCCGCGGACGAGCCGGGAGTGGGCGGGCCGACCCACGCGCGTCCGGCTGAAAGCGAGCCAGGCGCGCCGGAGCTTCGAGTCCATCGGGCGGAAACTACCGCGTCTCGTTCAGCTCCCGCTCGCGTCGAAGTTGCTGCCGCGTTGGTGGCCGCTCCGCGTCCAAGGCCTCACTCGGAGGGCGAGTGAGGCTCGCGCCCCTGCCAGCGACAGTAGGCGGCCACCACGACTCCGAGCCGGCTGTCCCGCGGAAATACGAGATCGGCGAGCCCGACGTCGTACGTCTTGTCACCGCGAGCTACGCGGGCGGTGAGGCCGCTGCGCGCATCCGGGCCGACGTCGACAGCGAACACCGCGACGTCAACGCCGACGATCCGGGCGGGCTCGCCGCGGCGTAGCGCTTCCTCGGCGCCGGTGAGGAAGCCCGTGAGTTGCTCCTCGTCGCCGTAGGCATCGACGGTGAGCTCGTCGATCAGCGCGTCGAGTTGCGCGGTGCTGGTCATGCGGCGCGGGGCCCGTCGAGGTCCGGGATCAGGCCGCGCCGGCGCGCCTGCTCCTGCAGGTCGTCGGGAAGCGTGCGGGCGTCGATGAGCAGTCCGTTGATCTCGACGATCCAGGCGACCGGGTGCTGCACGAGCACCGCCGAACGCGTCAGGTCGGGCTCGAAGATGCCGATGTCGAGGGTCTTGTTGATCAGCGCGGCCTTGTTGGCCATCGTTGTCTTCACGACGCCGAGACCGTCGGCGAGCTGGTCGGCGGACAGGTGTGGCCGTTGGGTCCGGTCGAAGAGGAAGTTGACCTGCCCGACGGCGTAGATCGCGCCGGCCGCCCAGATCCTGGCGTCGCCGCGGATCAACGGCGAGGGGCGCTTGCGTGCCAGCCGGGCGACGAGGACGCGGCAGAGCCGGGCGTATTCGTCGTCGAGGTGCGAGGCGCACGCCTCGTCGGTGATCGCGAGGATCTCGTGCGCGCGGTCGCGCAGAGCGACCGGGACCTTCAGCTGGGCAAGATCGGGCTCGGGCATGACCGAATGCTGCCGACCGGGCCGGACGCTCCTCACGATCCACAGCCCGGATACGCTCGTGACGGACGCGGACCCAGCCGAGGACGATCCGAGCCGCCCGTGGCGGCTCGTGTGTCGCCGGTGTGGCGCAGGAGGCCGCAACTGCGTAGCGCCGAAGCGACATCAAACCTCCAATGCCCCGTGATTACGGGGGATGCGAGGTATGGAGCTAGGGGGACTCGAACCCCCGACCTCCTGGGTGCGATCCAGGCGCTCTCCCAACTGAGCTATAGCCCCGAGGAAGGGACAGTGTACCCCGGCGTCGTGGGCGCGAAGGCTACGGGAATGGCCCAAAACCGCCGATACGGTGACGACACGTGAGCTTTCGCAACCGTCTGGCGCTCTTCTTCGTCCTCATCGTCATCGTCCCGATGCTCGCGGTCACGTTCCTGCTGTTCCGTCTCATCGGTCAGAGCGAGACCGGGAAGTCGAACGCCGCGATCGCCGCGGAGCACGGCGTCGCCCAGCAGCTCTTCCGCGAGCAGCGCGATCTGGCGCAGGCCGTCATCCAGGATGTGATCCGCAACGACGCCGTCTGCGTGTCGTCGTTGCAGTCCGGCGATCTCCGGCGCGCCGCCAAGCGCGCGCGCCAGCTCGTGACGTCCCACACGATCAAGCGGATCGTGCTTGCCCGCCGCGGGCGGATCGTCCTTCAGGCCGGCCGCCGGAGCGCGGTCGCGCCCGCGATCAGGCGGGTCCAGACCGCCACGAAGCGCAGCCTCGGCCGCCTCGAGGTGTCCGTCATCGACGCCAGGACGTATGCCTTCCGCGTGCGCCAGATCACGGGCCTGGAGACGGTCATCCGCGACGGGCCCCGGCTCCTCGCAACCACGCTGCCGGCGCTCGACGTGCGCAAGCTGCCGCTCGTCAACGGCGAGGACGTCACCGTCGCCGGGCGCGAGTACCGCGTCGTGTCGTTCAACGACCGGCAAGGGTTCACCGGCCAGCGCCTGCGGGTCGCGACGCTCGGGACGATCATCGGCACGGGCGACAAGATCCGCGACGGGCGGCTCACGGCGGCCGGGATCCTGCTCGGGTTCTTCCTCATCGCGATCGCCTGCGCGGTGCTCGTCTCGCGCACGCTGCAGCAGCAGATCGCCGGCTTCCTCGCCGCTGCCCGCAGGCTCGCTGCCGGCGACTTCTCCGCCAAGGTGCCGACCGTCGGCCACGACGAGTTCGCCGCCCTCGGCGAGGAGTTCAACAAGATGTCCAGCGAGCTCGAGCAGCGCCTCCGCGAGCTCAGCACGGAACGTGCACGCGTGCAGAAGGCGATGCGCCGCCTCGGCGAGGCGGTCGCCTCGAACCTCAACCGCGACGCGCTGCTCGAGCTCGTCGTGCGCACGGCCGTCGACGGCGTCGGCGCCGACGCCGGCCGCGCCTGCGTGCGCACGCCGGACGGCACGACCACGACGCTGCAGGAGCGCTCGCGCGTCGGCGACCTCGACGGCCTCGAGGCAGCCGTCGAGTCGGTCGAGGCACAGGCGCTGCGCGACGGCAGCCCGCGGGAGGTCAGCTCCGGCTCGGCGAACGCCATCGCCCACCCGCTGCGCGGCGCCGACGGCGGCACAGACGTCGTCGGTGTCGTCTCGATCGGCCGCAGCGGCAGGCCGTTCACGCCCGGCGACCGCGACCTCTTCAGCTACCTCGCAGGGCAGGCGGCGCGCTCGATCGAGAACGTCCAGCTCCATGAGACGGCCGCGCGCGAGTCGATCACCGACGACCTCACGGGCCTGTCCAATCGCCGCGCCTTCGACGACGCGCTCACCGCCGAGATCGAGCGCAGCAAGCGCTACGGCGACGGCCTGGGGCTCATCATCCTCGACCTCGACGACTTCAAGTCCGTCAACGACACCTACGGCCATCAGCAGGGCGACGTCGTGCTGCGCGAGGTCGCGCGGGTGCTGCGCGAGACCTCGCGCGAGGTCGACAACCCCGCACGCTACGGCGGCGAGGAGCTCGCGGTCGTCGTGCCGGGGACCGATCTCGACGGCACGTTCAACCTCGCCGAGCGCATGCGCGAGGGCATCGGCGCACTGCGCATCCCGCGCGTCGACGGCCAGGGCGCGATCTCGATCACGACGAGCTGCGGCGTCGCCGCCGTGCCGCCGATCGCCGCCGACGAGCGCATGGTGCTGGCCGCCGCGGACGCCGCGCTCTACGAAGCCAAGCGGACCGGCAAGAACAAGTCGGTGCGCGCGAGGTAGGCTGTCGGGGGAGATGGGACTGCTGGACGACGCCATCCGCGAGCACCTGGAGCTCAAGCGGCGCCGTGGCGCCGACGCGAGCGAGATCTCGCGCCAGGAGACTGATGCGCTTGGGCCGGTGCGGCGCTCGCCGGAGGGCGTGCCCGACCTCTCCGAGCTGCCCCCGCTCGAGGACCCGGAGCTCGCTGCCGAGCCGGACGCGCCGGCGATATCCGAGGCGCCGGCGCCGTGGGAGGACGAGACCACGGTGCACACGCCGCCGCCGCCGCCCGAGCCGAGCTACGAGCCGCCGCCTGTGCCGCCGGCGCCGGCCGCGTACGAGCCGCCGCCCGTCCCGCCGGCGCCCGCCGAGCCGCCTGCCGCGGCCGACGCGCCAACGGCCGACGAGCCGAGCCACCCGTCGCTGCTCTCGCGCCTGCGCCCCGGGCGCCGCGAACACGCCGAGGAGCCGGTCGTCCCGCCGCCGGAGCCGCCGCCGGAGGCCAGCGAGCCGCCGCCCGCCCACGAGCCCGACATCGTTCCCGCCGACGACGAGCCCGATGGCGAGGAGCTGCTCGAGGAGACCCCGGAGTTCCTCGAGGAGACGCCGGAGCACGACCGGCTCTGGTTCGAGCAGCGCCCGCCGCGCGACTTCAACTTCGACGACTAGCGCAGCGGCGGTGCGCCGGCGCCTCACGTGGCTCGAGGCCGCTCACGCTCGCGCGCCCCGCGCCCGCAGCGCGACCGCCACCGCCCGTCGCGTCACGCGCGGCAGCGTACCTCCGGCGCTACCCCACGAACGGCAGCCTGCCGTCGAGGTCGCAGATCTCGAAGATCCGCTGGACATCCCTGCCGCCGCGCGTGATGACGAGACGGTTCGTCCCCTGCGACGATCGCGTGCTCGCCTGGAAGAGCAGACGCACCCCCATCGAGTCGATGAACGTCAGCGCCCGTAGATCGACCACGATGACGTGCGCGTCGGTGAGCTCGACGCGCCGCAGTTCCTGCTCGAGCGCGTCGGCGGACGTGAGATCAAGCTCGCCCGCGAGCCGGATGACATGCCTGTCGCCGTCGCGCATGCTGCGCATCCGCATGCCGCATGGGTCGGGCGGCGGAAGGTCGGCAAGGCGATGTTCGATGGGCATCTGGAACCCTCTGTCCTCAACCGGGGTTGTGAACAGGCGGTCCAGCGGCCGGCCTGCTGCGGACCGAAGCTGTCCCAGCCTTCCATCGTCTCCCGCGGCCTGGGACAGCCCCGGGCGAATCTCGGAGCGTAGTGGCGGCGTCAAACCGTGTCATGAGCATTCTGCGTCATTGCGGGGTCAGCCGGACGGCCTATGGTCCATGGGCTGACGATGACTGTCACCGCTTTGGCCTGCGCCGAGGCGCTCCGGGGGATGCCGATCCGGCGGTGGCGGTGGAGGTCAACCATGAGCGGATCGCCGGCACACCACAACCTCTTCTCCTACGACGACGACGGTGCGCTCGTCGACCGCGTCGCACCGTTTCTCGCCGCCGGGCTGGGCGAGCGCGAGGCCGTCGTCCTCGTCGTCGACGCCCGCAAGCGTGCGCTGCTCGTGGACGCGCTCGGCGAGCTCGCCGAGCGCGTCACGTACATCGACCGGGACACCTACTACACGCGCCCGGAAGACGCGCTCGCCGGCTACGACGCGCAGGTGCGCGAGTACGTCCAGCAGGGGTTTCCGAGGGTGCGGGTCTTCGGGGAGCTGCCGCTCTGCCGCACGCAGAAGGAGAGCGACACCTGGATCCTGTACGAGGCGCTGCTCAACCCGGCCTTCGCCCACCACCCCGTGACGATCGTGTGCGGGGTGGACGCCCGCGAGCAGCCCGACAGCGTGCTCGAAGGCTCGTGGCAGACGCACCCGCGGACGATGAACGAGGGGTGGTCGGACAACGACCACTACCACCGTCCGGAGGAGATCGTGCGCGCCCGCACGCGCGTCTCGGCCGACGCGCCGGGGCTCAAGGCGGTGCCGGCGGGCACCGATGCGCGGGCGCTCCGCGTACGCCTGCTCGCCCACATGGCGGCCGCCGGGGTGCCCGACGCGGATGCCTTCAACATGCTGGCGGCCATCGGAGAGGTCATGGCCAACGCGCACCGTCACGGCAGCGGCGCGCGGGCGCTGCGCATCGGTCGCGTCGGCGAGCACTTCGTCTGCGAGGTGTCCGACCACGGCGCCGGGCTCGACGACCCGCTGGCCGGGTACCTGCCGCCGCGCGCGGGGAACGGACGCGGGGCCGGACTCTGGGTCGCGCGCCAGATGACCTGCCGCCTGGAGATGATCTCCTCCTCGCGCGGACTCACCACGCGGCTCTGGGTCTGAGGGCCGACCGCCCGCCTCGATTCGCAGGTGTGAGAGACGCCTTGCAACGGCAGGTACGTCGTTCACAGCGCGGTACCACGACACCGGAATGGTGCCTTTAGGTACGAGAGCAGGGGGATCGGTTCACAGGAGGTTCACTCCTTGCAGGCACGTCTGCGTGATCTTCCCTGCGTCCGCCGCCCTGACGGCGGCGGTATGGTGCGCTAGTCTGACGTTCCAGACGTCCGACTTGGTAGGGGTTCGACGGAGAAGGGGACCGGAGCCAGATGACTCCAAGAAGCAGTGCGACAGCACCGCACGGATGATGGTTCGTCTGCGCGCGGCGGAGGGCACGTGAGCTGCCCAGAGGATGACTTCTTCGCAGATTCGACCGACGCCGACGTCGACGCGATTTCCGGACGGCGTGACGACGCCGACCCCGTAGACCGGGACGAGCGACCCGTGGTCGGTCCGGTGCCCGCCGGCCGGCCCAACGGAGCCGGCGCGCGGCGCCCGCCGAGCGCGCCGACCCGGCCGGGAGCCGTGGGCAACCTCCGTGGTGCGCTGACCAGGGCGCGCGCGACCCAGGCGCCGCGCGCGCCGCAGGCGCCGGGAGCGCCACGCGCGCCGCGCCCGCCGCACGCGGACGTCGCTCCCCCGCCGCCGCCGGCGGTCGAGGAATCGCGACTGTCCGAGAACGGCACGTCGCGCCCGCCGCGCCCGATCCTGCGCACCGAGGTCCACCATCAGACCGTCTCGCCGATGCGGCGGCTGCGGTCCTGGGTCAGCGACACGCTGACGTCGCGCGCCGAGTTGACGGAGTTCGCCGAGGACCGTCGCCTGGAGCGCCTGCCGAGCACGTCGCGGACGAACCTCATCGTCTTCGTCGGCGCCCGCGGAGGCGTCGGCAAGACGACCGTCGCGCGCGCCGTCGGGGGACTGCTGTCGATGGCACGCTGCGGCACCGTCGTGCTCATGGACGCCGACCGCGACTACGGCCCGGCAGGCGATCTCGCGCCCGACTCGCGGCGCTCCCCCAAGACGCTGACCGATCTGCTCGCCGACTTCGACGAGGCGCCGCATCCGCCGCAGTTGCGGCCGTACATGTCGACGCTCGACGATGGGTTGCTGATCCTCCAGGCGCCGTCGACGCGCGCCGAGATGCGCGCGCTGACGCCGCTGCACTACGAGCGCGCGCTGGGGCTGCTGCGCGGGGCCGACGTCGTGCTCATGGACTGCGCCGGCGGGATCGGCGACCTGCAGGAGTGGGCCCTGCGCGTCGCCGACCAGGCGGTCGTCTTCGCGACGCCCGACTACGTCGCCGCCAACAACGTCGCGAAGGTGCTGACCGACGAGGAGGTCAGGCTGCCTGAGCGCAGCACGCTCGTTCTCAACAACCCGCGGCCCGAGGGCGCCGGCGACATGACGGCGATCGCACAGCATTTCGCGCGCCACAACCTCGAGGAGCGCGTCGTGCTGCCCTACGACCAGCGCCTGCGCGTGATGCTCGACCAGGGGACCTACGAGCTGTCCGCCCTGGACCGCAGCACGCGCACGCCGCTCAAGCGCCTGGCGGCCACCGTCGGCGAGGGGCTGCGATGACGAC
This sequence comes from Solirubrobacteraceae bacterium, assembly GCA_036403675.1. Classification (GTDB taxonomy): domain Bacteria; phylum Actinomycetota; class Thermoleophilia; order Solirubrobacterales; family Solirubrobacteraceae; genus CADCVQ01. The sequence goes on from DASWQM010000187.1 coordinate 24,417, forward strand.
GCGGCACGACAGGCCGCGCGGCCCACGACGAACGCAACCTTAGAGGGGAATCCGATGAAGGGACACCTGAGGAGATTCGGCCGCGGCGCGACGCTCGTCGCGATGATGGCGGCCGCCACGGCACCGATGGCCGCGCTGCGCACCGCCGCCGGCGGCACGAGCGGCTCGAACGGCTTCGCCGACGTGTCGAAGTTCCTCGACAACCTCGCCACCTATGTCATCTACCTCGCGATCCCGGCCGGCGCGCTGGGGCTCATCGCTGCAGGCGGCATGCTCATCGCCGGTAATCCGGACGGCACGACGTGGCTGGCGCGCACCGCCGTCGGCGTCGGCATCGTGCTCCTCGCGAAGGGGATCATGGCGTGAGTCGGCTCGCCGCCCGGCGCTGGCGCGTTCCCGCCGCTGACCGCGTGCTCGGGCGGCCCGTCCACCTCGCGGTGGTCGTCGCCGTGGTGCTGCTCGTCGCGGGGTCGCTGGCCGCGCCCGCGCCGGCCGTCGCGCTGCCCAACCCGCTCGACATCCTGCCCAGCGTGCCGAGCCTCGACCCGACGCAGTGGGTCGTCGACGGCTTCAAGGCGATCCTGCGGTTCATCTTCGGCGATCAGCTCGACCAGCTCGGCCGCCATCTCGTCAACCTCCTGCTGTCGCTCCCGCTGCTGACCGACCAGAGCGCCTTCCCGAAGCTCAACGTCTACCGCGACTACGTCACCGGCGGCGCCTGGGGCCTGCTCGGCCTGAGCTTCGTCGTCGCGTCGCTGCGCTACTGGCTGTCGAGCTACAGCGGCAGCGGCGCGTACGAGGCGCTCACCGGCTTCATCCGCAGCGCCGGCGCGATCGCGATGCTGCTGATCTTCCCGATCGCCTTCGACCAGCTCTCGCGCGCGGTCAACGTCTTCACCTCTGCGCTGGTCAGCAACCCGATCGTCGGCAACGGCCTCGGCAAGGGGCTCGTCGGGACGCTGAGCACCGAGCCGTTCGCAGGCGGCGGGATCGCGATGCTGATCGGGATCGCCGCGATCATCATGGCGCTCGTCCTGCTGGTCGTGAAGGTCATCGTGACGGCGCTGCTGGCCGTGCTGTTCGTGGCCTCGCCGCTGGCGATCGCGCTGTGGCCGATCGAGGAGCTCAGCTGGGCGCTGCGCAGCCTCCTGCAGGCGATCGCCGGCCTGCTCGTCTTCCCGATCGTGTGGGCGGTGTGCTTTGGCACGTTCGCCGTGCTCGGCAACGATGCGCTGTTCCCGGGCAACAACGGCGACGTCATCAACTCGGTGCTGGCGCCGCTCATCACGCTGGCGGCGCTCATCATCGCCTTCCGGCTGCCGTTCGCGGTGCTGAGCCAGGGGCTGAGCGCCGGGATCTCGCCGGGGTTCAGCAAGGGCGTCACGCACGTGCGCAACGTCAGCTACGTGCGCGAGATCACGAAACTGGGGCGCTGATGGCGACCGAAGACGACCCCGCCGCCGCCCGCAACGAGACGTACAAGCACCTCGAGGACCCGCTGCGCCTGAGCGGGCTGACGGTCGGCCAGTACGCGGCGATGGCCGGCACGACGCTCGTGGCGATCGTCTTCGGCCTGTACATCTCGCCGCTGCCGACGGGGGTCACGATGGGCCTGTCGCTGTTCTTGGCAGGCCTGCCGATCGCGGTCTCGTACGCCGTCAGCGGCTTCGACGTCTCGGTCACGGACACGATCGCGGCGCTCTGTCGCTGGGCGCGGGAGGACAAGCACTTCCTCCCCGGCGCCGGCGAGACCCCGACCGGCTACGTCGTCGCACAGGTCAGCAGCGACCAGCGCCCGCCGTCCCGTTCGCCCGAGGACGTCGCCTCCGCGCGGCGCCAGCTCGAGGGCGCATGGGACGCGTGATCGGGCAGCGCCGCGAGGCGGGCAGCGCAGCGCCGGCCGCCGGCGCGCTGCTCGACGTCGTGGCGCTGGACCGCACCGGGGTGCTCGTCACCGGCGAGGGAGCGCTCGTGCGCTTCGTGGAGGTGACGCCGCGCAACCCGCGGGTGATGGGCACCGAGGAGCAGCTACGCGTGGGCGAGGGCTTTGCGGCGATGGCCGGCCGGCTGCGCCCGCGCCAGTCGCTGCAGTTCTACGTCGAGGCGGCGCCCGTGCTGCTCGGGGACGTGCTCGACGTCACCCGCGACGAGGTCAACCGCTCGCTCGAGCGCCAGTCGCCCGAGCGCGCCGAGGCGCTGCGCCGGCTCGCCGAGGCGCACGAGCAGTCGCTCATCGCCCACGCCTCCGAGCAGGCCGCGGTGCGCTTCCGGACGTACGTCGTCATTCCGTACCTGCCCGCCGCCCCCGTCACGAAGGTCGACTGGGAGGCGCTGCGGCCGCGCAGCCGCCGCCGGCTGCCGCGCGCGCCGCTGACGCGCGGGCTCGAGGATCACCAGCGCGCCCTGCGCGAGTCGCTCGTGCACACCGACAACATCATCAGCGACCTCGAGGGGCTCGAGCTGTCCGCCCAGCTGCTCGCCGGCCCGGAGGTGGCGGAGCTGCTGTTCCGCCGCTTCAACCCGTCGAGCGTCGGCACCGGCTACCTCCCGCGGCTGGAGGTCCTCGGCGCGCTCGACGAGCTCGGTGACGCGCAGACCGCCGCGGCGGCGGCCCACCGCCTGCGCGAGCAGATCGCAGCCTCGCCGGTCGACCTCGACGACAGCCGCTTCATCCGCGTCGAGCAGGACCTCGAGCGCGTGCTGTACGTGTCGTCCATCCCCGACTTCACGGAGTTCGGCTGGCTGCTGCAGGCGATGGAGATCGACCGGCCGTTCGCGCTGAGCGTCCACGTGCACGCGCTCGACCGTCGGCTGGAGCGCCGCCGCGCGCGCAACCGCCGCCGGCGCCTGCACGGCGTCAACGAGGGCGTGCGGGCGCGGCGCAAGGTGCCCGACGAGGAGATGCTCGCGCAGGAGGAGGAGACTCGCGAGCTGCTCGACGAGCTGCGCGGGCGCCAGCGCTCGTCGGTCTACGAGGTCGCGATCTACCAGACGGTGCGCGAGCGCGGTCCGCTGCCCGACCCGATGCGCCTCGCCGAGGCGTCCGAGCGCGCCGTTGCCGCGCTGCGTGACGCCGCCGACGCCGACGCGAAGTTCGGTGGCTTCATGCAGAAGGACCTGTGGCTGTCGACGCTGCCGCTCGGCCGCGACGTCGCGCGCCGCACGAAGAAGTACGTCAGCCGCCACGTCGGCGACACGATCCCGCTCGTGGGCCCGAGCTGCGGCAGCCCGAACGGGATGCCGTTCTTCTTCGCCGAGGGCGTGCACACGCTCGAGAACCTCAATCCGTGGGATCGAACGTTCATCAACGGCCTCATGCTCGCCAACGGCCTGCAGGGATCGGGCAAGACGATGTTCGGCATCGTCACCGCGGCGCGGCTGCTGCCGTACGGCCCGACCGTCACCGTGCTCGACCGCAGCGGCCACTGGGAGCTGCTGACGAAGCTCGTGCCGGGCGCCGCGCACCTGTCGATCGGCGGCGGCGACCACCACGCGACGATCAACCCCTGGGACGTCGCCGACCTCCGCCGCGTCGGGCCCGAGAAGGTCGCCTTCCTGCGCGACCTGCACGAGCTGCTCGTCGGCGACCACCACGCCAGCTCGGATCGCTACGAGATCACCGAGCGCGAGCGCAACCTCCTCAGCGAGGCGATCCGCGGCGTCTACACGCGCTGCGCACGAGAGGAGCGCACGCCGCTGGAGCGCGACCTGCGCGCCGAGCTCGAGCGCCAGCACCAGGCCGAGCGCGAGGCCGCCGGCGGCGCCGAGACCGACCGCTCTGCGACGCTCGCCAGCCTCGCCGACCGCCTCAGCCGGTACGTCGGCGACGGCGAGGACGCCTACCTCGTCGACCGCCCGACGACGGTGCCCGACGACGCGCCGCTCGTCGTGTTCGACACGCGTCCCGCGCGCAACCAGCTCGTCCCCGCCATGTTCATCGCGCTCGAGCACACGGTGGCCAAGGTCGAGCGCCGTCGTGCCGAGCGGCTCAGTCACGAGGGTCCGGCGCCGCTGTTCCCCGGCGACGCGCTGTTCAGCGACGAGACGTGGAAGCTCGTGCAGCGGCGCGCCACCGGCGAGTTCTTCAACGACCTCGCGCGCCGCAGCCGCCACCTCGGCCTGTTCATGCTCGCGATCAGCCAGCACCTCGGCGACTTCGACAACGAGTACGGGCGGCCGCTGCTGCGCTCGGCGAACATGAAGCTCTTCTTCCAGCAGTCGATCGAGGAGCTGCGCTACCTGCAGGACACGCTGGGCCTGTCGGACACGGAGGTGCGGCTCATCAGCCGCCTGAAGACGGCAAAGGGCCGCTACAGCCGTGCCTACTGGATCAACGGTGCCCGCGGCCGCGGCGAGGTCAGCCTGCGCCTCGGCGGGCTGGAGTACTGGCTCGCGACGAGCGAGCCGGGGCGCGACGTGCCCAGCCGCACTGCCGCGCTGGCCCGCCACGACGGCGATGCATGGGCGGCGCTGCAGGAGCTCGCCGAGGACTCGGCGGCGCGATGAGGGCCGGCACGTGGTGGCCCGCCACTTGACCGTCGCCGTGATCGCGCTGGCGGGCGCCGCCTGGATCGGAGGATGCGGGGACGAGTACGTCAAGGGCGCCGGCGTGTACAGCAACACGTCGACGGCGCCGGTCAGCGGCACGACGACGACTGCGTCGCCGGCCGCGCCGCTGCAGACGACCGACTCCGGCGGCACGGAGAACTCGGAGTCCGCCCGGATCAGCGCCGGCCAGCGACGCGACGCGCGCGCCGCGTCGGCCGCGGCGCGGCGGTTCCTCGACGGCTATCTCCCCTACAGCTACGGCCGCGGGAAGGCCGACGCGATCAGCGACGCGACGCCGGCCCTGCGCAGCACGCTCGCCCGCAACGCGCCGCGCGTGCCACCCGCGCTCGCGGCGAAGGCGCGGCCGCGTATCGTGGGCAACCCGCAGGTGTCGGGCATCGCGGGCGGGCGCGTCATCCTGCTGGCGCGCATCGACGACGGGCAGAGCCGCTACGTGGCGCTGCTGACCGTCCAACGACGGGGCAGGCAATGGGCTGTCAGCCAGGTGCGCTAGGTGCCGGGGCCGCTCGCAGCGGCGGGAACCCCGCGAACGGCAGCATTCGCGTGGTCGCAACGACGCTGGCTGCTGTGGCTGCTCGCGCTCGGGCTCGCGCTGCCGGTCCTCCTGGCAGCGCTGTTCGCCGGGCTCGGCGGGGTGCAAAGCTCGTCGCCCGTCGGCAGCTTCGCGCCCTCGGCGCTTGCCCTGCGCGACATCCCGTCGGACTACCTGCGCATCTACCAGGCGGCCGGTGTGAACGTCGGCTGGGAGTACCTGGCGGCGATCGGCAAGATCGAGACCGACCACGGCCGCTCGACGGCACCCGGCGTGCGCTCGGGCGTCAACGCGTTCGGGTGCTGCGCCGGGCCGATGCAGTTCAGCGTCGTGGGCCATCCGTCGACCTGGGAGACCTACGGCGTCGACGGCAACCACGACGGCAGGGCGAGTCCCTTCGATCCCCGCGACGCGATCCCCGCCGCGGCGAGCTACCTGGAGGCCAGCGGCGCGCCGGCTGATTGGGATGCAGCGCTGTTCTCCTACAACCACGCCGTCTGGTACGTCGCCGAGGTCAAGTCCTGGGCCGAGCGCTACCGTGGCGACCCGATCGGCCTCGGCGGGCTGCCGGCCGGCTCTGGCATCTCGCAGGCGCTGCTCGGACAGTGGCTGGCGCCGGTGCCGGGAACGTCGGCCGTGTGCGACAGCCGCATCGTGCCCGACGTCGTCGCGCTCGTGCGGCGCTACCGGCTCGTCGCCGGCGACTGCTTCTCGCTCACCGGTCACGCCTTTGACGGAGAGCACCCGCTGGGGCTCGGTCTCGACGTCTCGCCCGGGCCCGGCGGGAGCTGGGACCTCGTCGCCCAGGCTGCGCAGGATCTCGGCTGGAGGCCGAGCTGCGCCGCGTCGGGCTGCGCCGGGCTGCTGCCCAGCCCGTTTAGGTTCATCGGCTACAACGGGTACCCCGGTCACGGCGATCCAGCCCACGCCGGGGGCAATGCGCACATGCACCTCTCGTGGCAGCACACCCCCGCCGCGCCCGGCACGCCCGCGGCGCGCGTGCAGACCCTGCTTCCCCCACCCGGAGACAAGCGCCCATGATCACGCCTGACCTCGGGCGCCCGTCCGCCCCCGACGAGTCCGCGCCCGCCGCCGCCGACGAGCCCGTCGCGGTCGAGCGCGAGCCCGACGGCACTCCGCCCGGGCGCCAGGATCCGGCGCCGAACCACTGCGGGCTGCGCTTCTCGCGGCCCGGCGGCCCCCTTGTCGTCCTCTGTGGCCTGCACGGCGGCGCCGGCACGAGCACGCTCGCGTACGCGCTGGCGGCGCAGGCCGCCGAGGAAAGCCCCGCGACCGTGCTGCTGTGCGAGACCGATGCCGCGGCGGGGGACGTCGCGGCGCTGACGGGCGTGACCTCGCCCCTCTCGCTCAGCGAGCTCGCCGGCGAGTTCGCCGTCGGCCGCGCACCCGCGGGCGGGACGCTCGCCCGCGCCGGCAAGCTGCGTGTCATCGCCGCGGCGCCGACGGCCCCGCCGGCCGTCGGGGCGGACGCGGTCGTCGCGCTCGTGAACGCCGCCCAGCCGCGTCACGGACTGACGGTGATCGACGCGGGCACCGCGCGGGCGCCGCTCACGCGCGAGCTGCTGCGGATCGCGACGCACGTCATCTGGATGACGGTCGCGCGCCCCGGCGCGGCGCAGCGCGGGCGCGCGCTCCTGTCGGGGCCGCTGGCGCCGGCCGTGGCGGCGCGCCAGGCGCTCGTCGTCCGCGGCGTCCGGCGCGCCGGCGGCGCGGGCGCGCGCCAGCAGGCGGCCGAGCTGCGCGCGCTGGCGTCCGACTGCTGCGAGCGGCTCGTCTTCGTCACCGACAGCCCCGGCGTCAGCGGTGCGCACGTCGAGCTCGGCGAGCGGCGGATGCTGTCGGCGCTGACCTCGCTCGCGGGGTTCTTCGACGATTTCGGCCAGGGCTGACCGCCGTGGCGGGCTCGTCGCCCAAGCAGCAGCAGGAGCAGGCGATGCTCATCCTCATCGGGATGGCGGTCGTCGCCATCGGCCTCGCCGCGATCGTGGCATGGGGCTGCGCGATGGTCGCGGCCTGGGTGCACACGGGCCACCTGCCGCAGCTGGGCATCGGGGAGGCCATAAGGGCCTCCGTGTCGCGCGAGTTCTGGTCGGCGGACCCTGCGTCCGCCTACCCGCGCGACGTGCAGCGCCTCCTGCCCGGCGGATGGGGCTTCTGGACGACGGCCGCGCTCCTGTTCGTCCTGCTCGTCGCGACGTTCCTCGCCGCGGTGCGCGAGATCGCCGACCGCATGGCCCAGACGGTCGCCGATCGGCGCTGGTATCACATCTTCCTGGGCCGGCGGCCACAGGCATTCGGGCGCTACCGCACCGTCAAGTCGGCGCTCGTCGTCGACGGTCCGAGCCCCGACCGCGTGATCGTCGGGACGATCGCCAACCCGCCGGCGCTGCTCGCGGTCCAGCGCCATGCCCAGATCTGCGCGATCGCCGCCCCGCACAGCGGCACGACGACGGGCCTCATCGTCCCGGCGGTGCTCGAGCACGCCGGCCCGGTGGTGACGACGGCCACCAACGGCGACGTCGTGCGGGCGACGCTCCAGCAGCGCCAGCGGCTTGGCGACACGTTCGTCTGGGATCCGTTCGGCGAGTTCACCGACGCCTGGGATCCCCTGCTCGGCTGCGAGGACTGGTCACACGCGCTGATGGTCGCGCGCTGGCTCGGGCACGCGCTGGCGTTCGGCGAGAACGAGAGCACCGAGTACTACGACGAGGCCGCCCAGGAGCTCTCTGCTCCGCTGCTGCACGCGGCGGCCCTGGCTCCGGGCCGGACGATCGTCGACGCCTACCGCTGGGTTCGCGACCGCAACGTCGAGGCGCCGGCGCAGATCCTGACCGAGGCCGGGGCGGAGGACGCCCGCGCCCGCCTGCTCGGCGTCTATGCGTTCAACGAGCGGCGCCGCGACGCGATCATCGGCGCGGTCCAGTTCCAGCTCAAGGCCTACGGTCACCCGGCCGTCCAGCGGACCGCGCGGCGCGGCCAGGGCATCAGGCCGGAGGACCTCTTCGACGGTCGCGCCAACACGGTATACATCGTCGCCGGACGCGAGCACCAGCGGCTGCTGGCCCCGCTCGTCGTGACGATGCTCAGCTCGCTGGTCTACTACGCCACCCAGTACGAGAATCGCGAGCGGCGGCGCATCGCGCCGCCGGCGCTGTTGGCGCTCGACGAGACCGCGCAGATCGCGCCGCTGCAGGAGCTGCCCCAGATCCTGTCGATCGGGCATGACATCGGGATCCGCTTCGTGTCGGTCTGGCACTCGCTCGCGCAGATGCGCGAGCGCTACGGCGGCGATGCGGCTGCCGAGATCCTCGCGATGTCCCAGGCGAAGGTGTTCCTCGGCTCGATCACCGACGACGGCACGCGCCGCGAGCTCTTGCGGTTGCTGGGCAAGGGCGGCGATGAGGACGACGGCGCGACGGCGCAGGCGCTGCAGCGCCTGCGCGCCGGCGAGGGGCTGCTGATCCACAACGGGCTGCCGCCGGTGTTCTTCACCGAGCGGCGCGGCGTCGAGGAGCTCGAGCCCGCCCAGGCGGCGATCGTGTGAGGCTCCTGTCGCGACCGCGCGTGGCGAGCGCGCTGCAGCGCTCGCGGATGTCGCTTGCGGACGCCGCCCAGGCGCGCATCGGCCGGCCCGTGCACGCGGCGATCGTGCTCGAGCTCGGCGCGCGCGGGCCGGCGGCGTTGCTCGGCAACCGCGGCGAGCCGGTGGTGCTGGCGATCACCGACCTCGACGTCTACCTGCTGGACTGCCGCCGCACGACGCTCGGCCCGCGGGTCGGCGGCGTCGTCGACCACCTGCCGCGCATGGGGCTCGTGTCGCAGTGGCATCACCGCCGGCTCGACGTCAAGGCCGAGCTCTCGTGGCCCGAGGCGCACGTCTACCTCACCGCGCGCACGCGCCCCGGCGAGCAGACCGATCGCGCGATCGGCCTGCTCATGAGCAGCGAGCTGGAACGCGACTCGTGACCGGTCTTCTCGGAGCAGACCCGGTACGGAGGGCGCGCCGCCCGATGACGCGCAGGCGGATCCGCGCGGTCGCGACAACGGCAGTCGCCGCCTTGCTCGTCATCGGTCTTGCCGCGGGCACGAACTGGCGGCTCGCCGTCGTCGCCGCGCTCGCCGCCGGCGCGATCGCGCTGACGCGGCTGCGCTACTCGGCGCTGGTCGCCATCGGCCTGCTCGTGATCACGCTGGCCCTGGCGCAGACCGGCCACACCGCCGGCCCCGACGATCGCCACGTCCCGGCGAAGGCGTCCCACCGCTAGTGGACGCGTCCGCGGGCCGGATCTCCTCGTAGCGCCGTGACAACGGCGGGGAGCGTGCTGCGCGACGCCGCGCGGGTGACGCTGGCGGCGGCCGTCGCCGGCGCACTCGCGGCGGGCGTCGTGGTCGCGCTGGGCGCGGGCGCGAAGCTGCGCGCGTGGTACGGGCTGACGCCGGAGCGTCCCGTCGACGTACCGGTGGCGGAGCTGTGGCTCCCCAACGCGCGCACGCTGCTGCTCGCCTTCGGCGCTGCGGCGGCCGTCGTGTGGTGGCCGCGGGCGCGCGCAGTCCTCGACGTCGTCGTCTGCCTCGTGCTCGGCGGCAACGTGCTGCTCGTGGCCGTGGCCTTCGGTGCGTACGGGAGGCCGCTGCTGCGCCTCGCCCCCGGGCACTACGTGCTCGAGCTGCTCGCCGTCGCGACCGCCGCGGCGGCGTACCTCGACGCTCGCCGGACGGGGCGGCTGCGACTCGGCGTCCAGGCCGGCTGCGCCGCCCTCGACGCCGCGCTGCTGCTCGGCGCCGCGGTGCTCGAGAGCGCCGGCCCGTGAGCGGCGCCGCTACGCCGGCCGAGCCCGGCGAGCAGACCTGGCTCACTCCCGGGGTTCGCGGGATCGGGGGCGCAAGCCTGCTGGCCGACCTCGGCCACGAGATCCCGACGTCGCTGCTGCCGTCGCTGCTGACGGGGACGCTCGGCGCGCCCGCGGCCGCCCTTGGCCTCATCGAGGGCGTGGCCGACGGCCTGGCCGGTGCCGCGCGTCTCGGCGGCGGCGCGCTCGCCGACGACCCGCATCGGCGCCGCGCGATCGCGATCGGCGGCTACGGCAGCACCGCCGTGCTGTCGGGGCTGATCGGCGCCGCCACGTCGGTCTGGCAGGTCGCGTTCCTGCGCGCGAGCGCCTGGGCCGCGCGCGGGCTTCGCGTTCCTGCGCGCAACGCGCTGCTTGCCGACGTCGTCTCGGCCGATGCGTACGGCCGTGCGTATGGCTTCGAGCGGATGATGGACAACCTCGGTGCGATCCTCGGGCCGCTGCTGGGGATCGCGCTCGTGGCCGCCGTCGGCGTTCGTGGCGCGATCCTGCTGTCGATCATCCCGGGCCTGCTCGCGGTTGTCGCGATCGTCTACGCGATCCGCGCCGCCAAGCTGCCCGCGACCCGCCAGCGCCAACCCATCCGCATCCAGGTCCGGCCCGTCCTACGCGGCGAGCTCGGGCGGCTCCTGGGGACCGTCGGGGCGTTCGAGCTGGGAAACATCGCGGCGACGCTTCTCATCCTGCGTGCGAGCGACCTGCTGCGCCCCGAGCACGGCGCCGACCGCGCCGCGCAGCTGGCCCTCGTGCTCTACACCGCCTACAACATCGCGGCGACCTTGATCAGCGTCCCGGCCGGCCGGCATGGCGACCGCCGCCACCCAGTCGAGGTCCTCGCCGGCGGCACGATCGCGTTCGCCGCCGCCTACATCGTGCTCGCGCTGACCGGCGCCAGCATGATCGTTCTCGCAGCCGGGTTCATCCTCGCCGGGATCGGCATCGGCTGCGTCGAGACGGCGGAGCACGCGGCCGTCGCTACGCTGGCGCCCGAGAACCTCCGCGGCTCGGCATTCGGGCTTCTCGCCACGGCGCAGAGCCTGGGCAACTTCGTGGCCAGCAGCCTCGCCGGACTGCTCTGGACCCTCATCTCGCCCGCGGCGGCGTTCGTCTACGCCGCGACCTTGATGCTCATCGCGCTCGCGGCGTTCGCGGCTGCCGGCCGCCCTGCCGGCGAGCCGCGCTGACGCCGTAGGTCGCTACCCAACGACGCGGACGAAGGCCTGCGCCGGCCTGCCACGCGTGCTCCCGGCGCCGCGCAGCACGACCTCGAGCACGTAGAAGCCGGGCTTCGCGCGCCGCCGGATGGTCGGGGCGTCGAGCGCGACCAGGTTCGTGCCGCCGTGGACGGTCGTGGTCTTGGAGCCCACGAGGCGCCGCCCGGCGCCCACCCTGCGGTACTCGCGCACGGTCGCGCTGCGGGCCGCCGACGGCGCGGTGAAGCGTACGCGCAGCCCGCTGCGCTTGGCCTGCGCGAGGCTCACGCGGCCGCGCCCGCGCAGGATCTTGGCGACGAGGCCCGGCGAGCGTCCGGCGCCGGACGCGGAGTCCGTCACGCCGAGCGTCAGGTTCGTCTCGGTCGCGCTGTGATCGCGGTTCTCGGCGACGATCGTGATCCGCTCGGAGCCTCTGCGGACGACCGCATAGCCGTCCTTGGTGAAGCCCGCGGCGATGTAGAAGTTCTCGGTCGATCGCAGGACGTCGTTGGCGGAGCCGCTGGCGAGGAGCAGCACGCTCCAGCGTCCGGCGCCGCCCGTCGCTCCCTCCAGGCTCCCGGGCGGGAGCGGGATGTCGGCGGGGAAGTCCGCCGGCAGCCGGGCCGGTGGTGCCTTGCCACCACCACCACCGCGCGCTGACGCCATGGTCGCCGACAGCAGCGTCGCCGCGAGCAGGGCTACGGCGAGCGCGGCACCGAGAGCCGGCCACCGAACGGCGTGCAGGGCCGGGGCGAAGATGCCCCGGCCCTGCGTCCGTCCGTCGGGATCGGACTGCTCGCTACCAGGGCGCTGGCGTGAGCGGTCCGACACTTGGTCCCACATCGGATGGGGTTGTTGATCCTTCGCCGAAGCGGAGGAAGGGGAGGTGCCACAGGTCGTTGGGCACGATGACGTCGCCGGGCTTGACGTTCTCCGGGAAGATGAACTCAAACACCGGTGCGAAGTACTGCCCGGCGACGAGGCCGTTGGCGACCGTGGGCGCGTTCTTGAAGCACGCGTCCAGGGCCACTTGGCCTTCGGGTCCGGCGGGTGTGCACAGCGTGCGCGCCGCGACACGGATCGTGCGCGTCGGTTGGCTGAGCAGTCCGGCCGGAGCCTTGGTCGCGCGGATCCTCGCGCGCTGCGGCTGCGGACCGACGTTCTGCGTCGTGATGCCGCCGCTCGGAATCCCCGACCCAGCGGGCTGGGAGTTCTCGCCGGTCATCTCGAACGGCGTCACCCAGCGGTTGCGCAGCGCGCCCGTGGTCGGGTCGACGTCCTGCATGTAGATGTCGACGGGGGTCTTGACGTCGGTCGTCTCGGACTCCAGGAAGATCCGGTCCTGGGTCTCCTGGCCCGCGCCGTTGACCGCGGTCGCG
>DASWQM010000188.1:0-6874 GCA_036403675.1 Solirubrobacteraceae bacterium
CGTCGCGTCCGACGTCATGCAGGACAGCGCCGAGCGCGCGCGGGCACGCGCCTTCGTGACCGCCGCGCGCAGCGCCGGCGTCTCGACGTTCCTGCACATCTCCACGACCGACCTGCGCGCCAACCGTGGCCCCGTGGTCGCGCCCAGCACCTACCGGCGCAACGCCGGGCTGATCGTCTCCTACTTCCGCAAGCTCGGCGTCCGCGAGTTCGGCGCCTGGAACGAGGTCAACCACAAGACGCAGGAGACATGGAACCGCGTCGGCAACGCCGTCTCGTACTTCAAGAGCATGTACAGCGCGGTGCGGCGGAGCTGCCGGTCGTGCTCGGTCGTCGGCCTGGACGTGCTCGACCAGGCCGGTGTCGCGCGCTACATGCGCAGCTTCTACGCGCGCCTGAGCCCGACGTGGCGCAAGCGGCTCAAGGTCGTGGGGATCCACAACTACGCCGACGTCAACCGCAACCGCTCGACCGGCACGCGCACGATCATCGACGCCGCCCGGCGCTACAACCGCTCCACGAGGTTCTGGTTCACCGAGACCGGCGCTCTGGCGAGCTTCCGCGGCTCGTTCCCCTACAGCGAGACGCGCCAGGCCGCGCGGATGCGCAACATGTTCACGCTCGCCAGCCGCTTCAAGAGCCGCGGCGTGCAGCGCGTGTACGAGTACAACTGGTTCGGCATCGAGAACGGCGACTGCGGGCGCTCGTGCCTCTTCGACGCCGGGCTCGTCGACCCCGACGGAACGCCCCGCCCCGCCTACAACGTGTTCGCGTCGAAGCTGCGCAACTACTCGCGCTAGGTGAGCCTAGGCGGCCTCGCCGTCCGACGGCACGTCCTCGGGCGGCGCGTCGACGAGCGGGAGCAGCTCCGCGAGGCCGGAGATCTCCAGCACGCGCTCGATCTGGCGCGGGCCGCGCACGATCGACAGGGCGAAGCCGGCCTCGTCGGCGCGCGCGTTGGTCTGCGCCAGCGCCCGCAGACCCGTCGAGTCCATGAACGTGAGCTCGCGCAAATCGAGAACGAGCTCCGCGCCCGGCTCCGCCGTGGCCTCGGCAATCGCCTGCTCGAACTCCGGCGCGCTGGCGATGTCAAGCTCGCCTGAAGGCGCGAGGCGCGTCGTCCGGTCGCTGCGCACGACCTTCAGGTCGAAGGACGGGATCGGCATGTCCAGCGGCGAGTCTATCGAGGACCCGATTCCTACAGCCCAGCCGGGTGGCGCGCGACGAAGCCGCCCGTCGGGCGCATGCTGGCCTGCCACCGGGAGCCTGTCACGCGGTTGCCGCTCGTGTCGAAGCGCACGCCCGCGACGACCATGAACACATGACCCGGGTTGGTGTAGATCGTGACCCACTTGCCTGTGCCGGGCTCGCCCCAGCGCATGAGGCGTCCGGAGTCCAGCGGTCCTCCCAGCAGGCCGGCAAATGCCAGGGCATAGGAGACGGAGCCTGAGCAGTCGTAGCCCTTGTCGAGCCACTTGCCGTGCCCGCCGCCCCACAGGTAGGGCGTACGCGCGATCTGGTTGCCGGCGTCGACGATGTCGTGCACCGCCTGGGGAGCCTCGATCGGCGGCAGCGCGATCCCGCCCTTGAGGACCTCCGCGTTGCTGATCGCAGGGTCGCTGGTCGGTCCGGTGCCGCGTCGCCTCGCGATCCGAGGGACGCGCGCGGCGGCCCGGCGCGGGCTGGCCTGGGTTGTGGGCTGCTCGGTCGGCAGGGCGGCTGACGCCGCCGTCTCGCCGGCCACCGGCTCGATGGCCTTGGCGCGGGTGTTGCGCGTCGGCAGCTCCTCGACGGCCGGTTGCGCCGAGGTCGCGGCGCCCGCCCGGGCGCCGCGCGAGCCACCCGACGAGGCAAGCACGGCGGCGACGATCACGACGACCAGGGCAACCGGCCCGGCGCTGAGCAGGAGACGACGACGCACGACGCTTGGAGTATGCCTATGTGTCGCCGTTCGTGTTTCACGTTTGGATGCACCGGCGAGCGAGCATTCCGAACAAGATGCACTACTCGAACCCGTCCGACCTCCGTGAGCGCCTCGAGCTCCTGCGCATCGAGCACGAGCTGGCCTGCGCCATCGGCCTCGACGAGGACCCCGAGTACATGGCCGATCTCAAGCGCCAGCTCGCGACCTGGGAGGCCGCATGGGTCGGCGCCCGCGTCACCGAGATCGCCGTGACACGGGCCGAGCGCGACGGCCGCCCGCAGGGCTGACGCCCGCCGCGGGCTCGTCGCGTTGCGGGCGAAAGCCGCGCAGGCGCAGCGAATTGGCGACGACGAAGACGCTGGAGGCGGCCATCGCCGCGCCCGCGATCATCGGGTTGAGCAGGCCCGCGGCGGCGAGCGGCAGCGCCGCGACGTTGTAGGCGAAGGCCCAGAAGAGGTTGCCCTTGATCGTGGCGAGCGTCCGGCGCGAGAGCCGCAGCGCGTCGGCGGCGCCGCGCAGGTCGCCGGCCACGAGCGTGAGGTCGGAGGCCTCGATCGCCACGTCGGTGCCCGTCCCGATCGCCATGCCGAGGTCGGCCTGCGCCAGCGCGGGCGCGTCGTTGACGCCGTCGCCGACCATCGCCACGACGCGTCCGTCCTCCTGCAGCCGGCGGACGAGCTCCGCCTTGCCCGCCGGCAGGACCCCGGCGATGACGTCGTCGACGCCGATCCGCTCCGCCACGGCGCGCGCCGTGGCCTCGTTGTCGCCGGTCAGCAGGATCGTGCGCAGGCCGAGCTCGCCCAGCCGCCGCACGGCCTCCTTCGAGCTCGGCTTGACGCTGTCGGCGACGACGAACAGCGCCTGCGCCGCGCCGTCCCAGCTCGCCGCGATCGCCGTCCTGCCCTCGGCCTCGGCGGCGACCCGCGCGCGCTCGAGCCCGGGCGGCAGCGCGAGCGACGGGTCGGCGCCCTCCAGCAGCGCGGGACGGCCGGCGATGATCGCGCGGCCGGCGACCGTGCCCTGCACACCGAGGCCCGGCCGGCTCGCGAAGTCCTCGACCGCCGCGGGCGCGTCCTCGAGCACGCGCGCGGCGGCCGCGATCGCCCGCCCGATCGGGTGCTCGGAGCCGTTCTGCAACGCGCCGACGAGCCACAGCGCCTGCGCCTCGCTGACGCCCTCCGCGACGGCGATGCTCTGCAGGCTCATCCGCCCCGACGTGACGGTGCCGGTCTTGTCGATCACGATCGTGTCGACGCGGCGCGTGGACTCGAGCACCTCCGGCCCGCGGATGAGCACGCCGAGCTGTGCGCCGCGGCCGGTGCCGACGAGCAGCGCCGTCGGCGTCGCCAGGCCCAGCGCGCACGGGCAGGCGATGATCAGCACGGCGACCGCGGCCGCGAACGCGAGGCCGCTGTCGCCGGCGCCGATCCAGAAGCCGAGCGTCGCGGTCGCGATCGCCAGCACGACCGGCACGAAGAAGGCCGCGATGCGGTCGGCGAGGCGCTGGACCGGCGCCTTGCCCGACTGCGCCTCGGTGACGAGCCGGCCGATCTGCGCGAGCGCGGTGTCGGCCCCGACGCGCGTCGCGCGAACGATCAGCAGGCCGCCACCGGTGTTGACCGTCGCGCCGGTCACGGGGTCGCCCGGGTGGACCTCGACCGGCGCGCTCTCGCCCGTCAGCAGCGAGCGGTCGATCGCCGAGCTGCCCTTGTAGACGATGCCGTCGGTCGCGACCTTCTCGCCGGGCCGCACGATGAAGCGGTGGTTGACCTTCAGCTGCTCGACCGGCACGCGCTGCTCGACGCCGTCGGCGTCCAGCACGGCGACGTCCTTGGCGCCGAGTGCGAGCAGGGCGTGCAGGGCGGCGCCGGCGCTGCGCTTCGCGCGCGCCTCGAACCAGCGGCCGGCGAGCAGGAACGTGACGACGACCCCGACGACCTCGAAGTAGACGTTGCCGGCGTGCCCGCCGCGCTCCGGGACGAGGCTCAGGGCATGCCGCAGCCCGGGGTCGCCCGCGCCGAGGAACAGCAGCGAGACGACCGACCACGTCCACGCGGCGATCGTCCCGATCGAGATGAGCGTGTCCATCGTGGCCGTGCCGTGGCGCAGGTTCGTCCAGGCGGCGCGATGAAACGGCCACGCCGCCCACACGAGCACGGGCGTCGCGAGCTGCATCGAGATCCACTGCCAGTTGTCGAACTGCAGCGCCGGCACCATCCCGAGCGCGACGAGCGGGACCGACGCGATCGCCGCGACGACGAGCCGGCGGCGCAGGTCCGCGACGGGATCGCGGGCATGCTCTTGGGCCTGCGGCGAGGTCGTCGGCAGGACGGCGCCGTAGCCCGCCCGTTCGACGGCCGCGACGAGATCGTCCGGCGTCACCGCATCGGGCGCGAACGTCACCGAGGCGCGCTCGGTCGCGTAGTTCACCGACGCCTCCACGCCGTCGAGCCGGTTCAGGCGCTTTTCGACGCGCGCCGCGCACGACGCGCACGTCATGCCGCTGATCGGCAGCTCGAGGTGCTCGGTCGCCACGGGCGCCGCGCTGCTCATCGCGTGACCTCGCGGTGGGCGCCGGCCGCGAAGACGACGGCGAGCAGCGCGGCGAAGACCGCCACGCGGACGCCCGCCGTCATGACGTCAGCGCGTACCCTGCCTCGTCGACCGCGGCACGGATCGCCTCGTCGTCGAACGCGTCGCCGGCGACGGTGAGCTGCTTGGAGTCGAGGTCCACGTCGACGGCCCGGACGCCGGGCACCTGTAGGACCTCCTGCATGACCGCCTGGCGGCAGTGGCCGCAGGTCATGCCATCGACGGTGTACGTGCGCTTGGGTAGAGACATTGGCGCGATTCCGATCGGATACGGGGCTCGGTGGTGCTGCGGGCGGGATTATACCCCCGCGGGGTAAGATACGCCTCGCGCGAGCCCGCCGCGCTCGAGCCCTCCACCCAAGCGCGCCTACACCCGCGCCATGGACCTCTCCCACGTCGTCTCCCGGAAGCGCTGGTCCGAGCGGTTCCGCTCCGAGCAGGACGTGCAGCGCCAGGCGCTTCGCGACGGCCGCGTGCACTAGCGCCCGAGCCACCCGTCCCGGTGCACACGTAGCGCCAGCGCCAGCTCGAAGCGCGCGGCGGCGTCGTCGAGCGCGGGCCCGAAGACGTCACGGAGCTGGCCGAGGCGGTAGCGGACCGTCTGCGGGTGGACGTCGAGCACGCGCGCGGTCTCGTCGATGCGGCCCTGGCAGTCCAGCCACGCGCGCAGCGTCGGGACGAGCCGCTCGCGCGGGCCCGGCTTGAGCGCCTCGAGCGGAGCCAGCCGGGCGGTCGCCAGCTCGGTCGCCAGGCCGGCGTCGGCGTGCAGCAGCAGCTCGGCGGCGTGATCGCCGGCCACGACGAGCCCGTCGCCGCCGAGCGCCCCGGCGGTCCGCAGGTCCAGCGCCCGGCGCGCGCGCTCCACGCTGCGCGCCGCCGCGGACGCGGCGACCGTCGGCCCGAGCGCCGCCGGGCGAGCGCCGACGGCATCCTCGATCTGCGCGCGGCGGCGCGGCCCGTCGGGGTCGGAGACGAACGCGAGCACCCGGGCGGGGCGCCGCGCGGGCGCGGCGCCGTTGCCGTTCTCCAGCGACGCCGCGAGCGTCCCCGGGCCGAGCCGGCCCGCGAGCCGCTCGGAGTCGATCCCCTCGACGACGAGCGCGGCGAGCCGCGCCGGCGGCGTCCACGCGGCGTGCACGGCCGCGGCTCGCATCGCCTCGGGCGCTGCCGGCGGATCGGCTGCCAGCAGCATCACGAGCTGCGCGCGGCGGCGCTGGCGCTCGCCGGCGGCCGCGGACTGCGCCGCGGCGTAGCCCTCGATCGACTCGCCGGAGATCTCGTCGATGTAGGCGAAGATCGCTTCGCCGAGCCGATACAGCGTCGCCGGCTGGAGGCCGGCGCGGACGCCCGCCTCGACGAAGCGCCGCCACGCGATCTGCGCACCCACGCGGTACGCCGACAGCAGCGCGTTGAGCGTGCGCCCCTCCCGCATCTCGAGGCGTCCGAGCTCGAGGTAGATGCGCCGGTCGCGGTCGCTGACCGCGGCCGGGTGCTCGATCGAGTCGACGAAGCGGCGCAGCGCCCGCTCGGTGCCGTAGCGCACCGTCACGCCGAGGCGACCCTCGAACGGGCGCGAGTAGTCGGGCACCTGCTCACCGATCGCGCGGATCGTCTCCGCGGCGAGATCGGGCAGGACCGGGCGCAGAACCGCTGCAACCTCGGACGGGATCCCCTCCATTTGCGCACAACCTACAGTTTCTGCCCCCCCGAGCACGAGAAATTCGACAAGAACCGGCGGGAGCTTGGCCAATAGCCTCAAAGCCATGCCAAAGCTCACGCGATACGCAAATCTCGGCGCCGTCGTGGTGCCGTTCATCGCCTTCGTCGTGGCGGTCGTCCTGCTGTGGAACAGGTCCGTCGATGCGATCGACCTCGCGATCCTCGTCTTCATGTACGTCATCACGGGCTTCGGGATCACGGTCGGCTATCACCGGTTGCTCACGCACCGCGCCTTCCAGACGAGCAAGCCGGTCGAGTACGCCTTTGCGGTCGCCGGCTGCATGGCGGTCGAGGGCCCGCCGATCGCGTGGGTCGCCGACCATCGCCTGCACCATGCCCACACCGACGTGGAAGGCGATCCGCACAGCCCACACGTCGGGCACGGCTCCGGGCTGAAGGGTCTCTGGCACGCCCACAGCGGCTGGCTCATGAAGACCCAGGGCAGCGCCGAGTTCCGCAAGTACGCCCCCGACCTCTGCGAGGACAAGGGCATGCGCTGGATCAGCCGCAACTTCCTCGCGATCGCCGGCGTCGGCTTGCTGATCCCGTTCGCGCTGGGGTTCGTGCTGCACGGCTTCTCGCTGACCGCCGCGCTGTGGACGCTGCTGTGGGCCGGCTTCGTGCGGATCTTCTTCATCCA
>DASWQM010000189.1:0-4683 GCA_036403675.1 Solirubrobacteraceae bacterium
CAGAACGACATCATCAAGGAGTTCCTCGCCCGCGGGACCTACGCCTTCCCGCCCGGGCCCTCGATGCGGCTCACCGCCGACATGGTCGCCTACACCGTCACCGAGGTCCCGCGGTGGAACCCGATCAACATCTGCTCGTACCACCTGCAGGAGGCGGGCGCGACGCCGGTCCAGGAGATCGCCTACGCGCTGTCCAACGCGATCGCCGTGCTCGACGCCGTCCGGGCCCGCGTCGACGCGGACCTCATGGGCAAGGTGTTCAGCCGGATCTCGTTCTTCGTCAACGCCGGCGTGCGCTTCGTCGAGGAGCACGCGAAGATGCGCGCGATGTCGCTTCTCTGGGAGGAGATCGGCCGCGAGCGCTATGGCGTCGAGGACCCCAAGCATCTGCGCTTCCGCTACGGCGTGCAGGTCAACTCGCTCGGCCTGACGGAGTCCCAGCCCGAGAACAACGTCCAGCGGATCGTGCTCGAGGCGCTCGGCGTGACGCTCGGCCGCAACGCCCGCGCCCGCGCGATCCAGCTTCCCGCCTGGAACGAGGCGCTCGGCCTGCCGCGCCCGTGGGATCAGCAGTGGTCGCTGCGCATCCAGCAGATCCTCGCCTACGAGACCGACCTGCTCGAGTATCCCGACATCTTCGAGGGCTCCAAGGTCATGGACGGGCTCGTCGCCGAGCTCGTCGGCGGCGCGCGCGCCGAGATGGCGGTCGTCGAGGAGCACGGCGGCGCGGTCGAGGCGGTCGCGTACATGAAGGCCGCGCTCGTCGACTCCCACCGCGACCGGATCCGGCGCATCGAGTCCGGCGAGCTCGTCGTCGTCGGTCAGAACCGCTACGAGTCGACGGCTCCGTCGCCGCTGGCGGGCGGCGAGGACGGTGGAATCCTGACCGTCGATCGGGGCGTCGAGGCGGAGCAGGTCGCGGCGCTCCAGGCCTGGCGCGAGCAGCGCGAGGGCGATGCCGTCGAGGCCGCGCTCGCGGAGCTGCGCCGGGTCGCGCTGGCGAGCGACGAGAACATCATGCCCGCGACGATCGCCGCCGCACGCGCCGGAGCGACGACCGGCGAGTGGGCGCAGGCGCTGCGCGACGCCTTCGGCGAGTACCGCGCGCCGACCGGCGTCGGCGAGGCGAGCGCCGGGCCGGTGGCCGTCGGCTCCGAGCTCGAGGAGCTGCGTGACGAGGTCGCGCGCGTCGGCGACGCGCTCGGGCGCAGGATCAAGATCCTCGTCGGCAAGCCGGGGCTCGACGGGCACTCCAACGGCGCCGAGCAGATCGCCGTCCGCGCGCGCGACGCCGGGATGGAGGTCGTCTACGAGGGCATCCGCCTGACGCCGTCGCAGATCGTGACCTCGGCGCTGCAGGAGGGCGTCCACGTCATCGGCCTGTCGATCCTCTCGGGCTCGCACCGCGAGCTCATCCCGGCGGTCATCGAGGGGCTCGAGGAGGCCGGCGTCGACGCGCCGGTCGTCGTGGGCGGGATCATCCCGGAGGCCGACGTCGCGCCGCTGAAGGAGGCCGGCGTCGCGGCGGTCTACACGCCGAAGGACTTCGACCTGACGCGCATCATGCGCGACATCACGGCGCTCGTCGCCGAGCGCAACGGCGTCGGCGCGGCGAGCGCCTGACCGCCCCGCTTGCCGCTCGCGGAGCGCGCGGGTAGCGTGCTCGGGCATGGACCTCTGGGACCCGTCGCAGATCAACCCCGAGCCGCATCACCCGGTGGTCCTGCACTCCGAGGACGGCATCGCGCGGATCGTCGCGATCAACCTGCCGGCCGGCGAGGAGCTGCAGGAGCACCAGGTCCACGAGCACGCCTGGCTGCACGTCCACACCGGAGCGATCGAGGCCAGCACCGACGGCAGCACCCAGCGCGCGGAGGCGGGGTCGATCCTGCACTGGAACCCCGGTGAGCGTCACGCCGTCCACGCGGTCGACGACGCGCTGCTGGTGCTGCTGCTCGCGCCCTGGCCGGGGCCGGGGCACCCGAGCCTGCGCCACGCCGGCTGAGGTGGCGCACTCGCCGGTCGATGACGAGCGCCACGGACGCACGTACGGCGCCCAGCACCGCAGAGCCGACCCCCCGGATCGCGGACATCCGACGGCGCTCCGCTAGCGTGCGCCGCGATGCCCGCCAGCGGCGACGACCTCGGCCAGCGCCTGCGCGAGCACGACCTGAGCGCGGCGCCAGCGGTGCTGAACCTCGTCGAGAGCCGCGCGGCCGGCCATGCTGACGAGATCGCCGAGCTCCTGCACGCGGTCTCCCCCGCCGCGATCGGCGGCGAGGCGCCGGCGCACATCGTCGGCGTCACCGGCCCGCCCGGAGCGGGCAAGTCCTCGCTGCTGTCGGAGCTCGTCAAGGCGTGGCGGGCGCAGGAGCGCAGCGTCGCGGTGCTCGCGGTCGACCCGTCCTCCAAGCGCTCGGGCGGCGCGCTGCTGGGCGATCGCGCGCGGATCGTCGCCGACCCCGGCGACCGCGGCGTCTTCATCCGCTCGATGGCGGCCGGCGGGCGCCTCGGCGGGCTGGCGCCCGCGACCCGCGCCGCGGCGCACGCGCTCGCGGCGGCGTTCGACGTCGTCGTCATCGAGACGGTCGGCGTCGGTCAATCGGAGACCGAGGTCGCCGAGGTGGCCGATACCGTCGCGGTCGTGGTGCAGCCCGCCGGCGGCGACGTCCTGCAGTTCCTGAAGTCGGGGATCATGGAGATCCCCGACGTGCTCGTCGTGACGAAGGCCGACCTCGGGCAGGTCGCGCTGCGCTCGCGCCGCGACCTGCACGCCGCGCTGCGCTCGCTCGGGGCGGCCGACACGAAGGTCGTCGCGGTCAGCTCGGTCGCGCCCGCGACGGGCTTCGACGAGCTCGTCGCCGCGCTCGACGAGCACCGCGAGCGGCTCGACGTCCCCGCGCGCCGGCTCGCGGCGCGGCGGGCCAGCGCGCTTGCGGACTTCGTCGCCGAGCACGGCGAGCGCGGGCTGCGCGCCGTCGGCGGACGGCGCGCAGCCGGCAAGCTGCTCGCCGAGCAGGACGCGTCGCTCGACGTCCCGGCGCTGACGCGCACCCTCGAGCAGGCGGTCGTCCGATGAGCCCGGCGGCACGGCGGCCGCAGCGGCCGCGCGCCGGCTGGGTCATGGAGCTCGCAGTCATGCTCGGCGCGTTCACCGCCGCCACGCTCGTCGCGGAGCTGGCAGGAGCACCGAACCTCGGGACCGCGCTGACCTTCGGCCAGATCGCGTTCGCGCTGGCGGCGGTGTTCGTCCTGCTGCGGCGGTAGCGCGAGCCGCCTCACGCTCGCCGCTTGATCGTGAGCGTGCGGGCGGTCGCGGGCCCGAGCGACGTGCGCGTCCTGCCGGCGCGAACCTCGATCCGATAGCGGCCGGGCTTGAGGTGCCTCAGCTTCGGCTCGGTGAGGCGGAACGTGTAGCGCTTCGCCGTCGGAGTGTTGCGGTACACGGTCGCGATGAGCCGCTTGCCACGTGCGACCGGACGTGCCGCCCGCGCTGCCGCTGCGGCCTGAGCCGCCCCAGGCGCGCCGCCGACCGCGAACACGCTGATCTGAACGACGTTCGCACCTGCGGGGACGGTCGCGCCGATGGCGATCGGAGCGGGATCCGCGGCCGACACGGTCGTCGGGGCGGTCACGGCGAGTGGTGCGATGGGCGCAGGTCCGGTGGGTGCTGCGGCCGTCCGTGCCGGTGCACTGGGCGCGATGGCGTTCGATGCCGTCACGGCCGGCGCACTGTCCGGCGCTGCCGCCGACGGCGCGGCCGCCGCCGGCGCTGCGGGTGCCGGCTTGCTGGCGGTCCCCGTCAGCGTGACGGTGTGGGGGCTGCCCTTGGCGTTGTCGGTGATGCTCACGCTCGCCGTCTTCGCACCCTCGGTGGCAGGCGAGAAGGTGACGTCGACGCTGCAGGTCGCCCCCGGATCGACCGATGCCGCCGAGCACGTGTCGGCCGCCTTGGGCACGTCGAAGTCGCCGGCGTCGGCCCCCGTGATCGCCACTGCGGAGATCGACAGGGGCGCGTCGCCGGTGTTGGCGACCTTGATCGTCTGCGCTGCGCTCGTCGTGCCCGTGTCCTGCGCGGCGAACATGAGGCTCGTCGGGCTCAGCTTCGCCACCGGCACGGAGACCGGAGCCCCCCACGGGGTCGGCGAGAGCGGTCCGACACCCGGTCCGACGTCGGATGGGGTCGCTGAGCCTTCCCCGAAGCGCAGGAACGGCAGGTGCCAGAGATCGTTGGGCACGATCGCGTCCCCGGGCTTGACGTTCTCCGGGAAGATGAACTCGAACACGGGTGCGAAGTACTGCCCGGCGACGAGCCCGTTGGCGACCGTCGGCGCGTTCTTGAAGCACGCGTCCAGCGCCTTCTGGCCTTCCGGTCCGGCCGGTTGGCACAGCGAGCGCACCGCGACGCGGATCGTGCGGGTCGGCTGGCTGAGCAGCCCGGCCGGGGCCTTCGTCGCGCGGATCCTCGCGCGCTGCGGCTGCGGGCCGGTGTTCTGCGTCGTGATCCCACCGCCGCTTTCGCCGGTCATCTCAAAGGGCGTGACCCAGCGGTTGCGCAGCGCGCCCGTGGTCGGGTCGACGTCCTGCATGTAGATGTCGACGGGGGTCTTGACGTCGGTCGTCTCGGACTCCAGGAAGATCCGGTCCTGGGTCTCCTGGCCCGCGCCGTTGACCGCGGTCGCG
>DASWQM010000190.1:0-17628 GCA_036403675.1 Solirubrobacteraceae bacterium
CTCGGTCGCCGTCGTCATCACCGGCGTGATGATGCTCTGCTACGTCATCTTCGGCGGGATGCTCGCCACGACGTGGGTGCAGATCATCAAGGCGATCCTGCTCATGACCGCCATCCTCGTGATGTCGGTGTTCGTGCTCGAGCGCGTGGGCTTCAACCCAATCGAGCTCTTCAACCGCGCGGCGGCCAACACGACGTCCAAGTCGACGTTCTCGCTCGGGCCCGGCACGTTCCTGTCCAGCCCGATCGACACGGTGTCGCTCGGGATCGCGCTCGTCCTCGGGACCGCCGGCCTGCCGCACATCCTCATGCGCTTCTTCACGGTCCCCGACTCCAAGGCGGCGCGTTCCTCCGTGGTGTGGGCGATGTTCATCGTCGGCGGCTTCTACGTGCTGACGACGTTCGTCGGCTTCGGCGCGCGGGCGCTGCTCGGCGAGAAGGGCGTGACGGCGGCCGGCACGGGCGGCAACCTGGCGGCGCCGAACCTCGCCCAGTTCCTCGGTGGCGGAGCCGGGACGTTCGGCGGCGACCTCTTCCTGGCGGTCGTCGCGGCGGTCGCGTTCGCGACGATCCTCGCGGTCGTGGCGGGGCTCGTGCTGTCGGCGTCCGGCGCGGTCGCGCACGACGTGTGGTCCAACGTCATCCGCCGCGGGCGTGACTCAGAGCACGAGGAGGTGCTGGTCGCGCGGCTGGCGGCGGCCTCGATCGGCGCGATCGCGATCGCGATCGCGATCATCGGCGGCGAGGGCCTGAACGTCTCGTTCATGGTCGGGCTCGCGTTCGCCGTGGCGGCGAGCGCGAACTTCCCGGCGCTGCTGCTGGCGTTGACGTGGCGCCGCTTCAACACCGCCGGCGCGCTCACCGGCGTGCTGTTCGGCGTCGTCAGCTCGATCGCCCTCGTGATCATCTCGCCGAAGGTCTGGCCCGGTCCCGATTCCCAGGGCGGCGCGCTGTCGTTCTACGACCTCGCCAACCCCGGGATCATCTCGATCCCGCTCGGCTTCCTCGGCTGCTGGCTGGGGACGGTGCTGTCGACCGAGCGCGGCAACGAGCGCGAGTTCGACGAGCTGTACGTGCGCTCGGAGACGGGACTCGGCGCCGAACAGGCGGGGCTCGCGCGCTGAGCGCGAAGCCGCTGGGGCTTGATGTGGGTTCATGCGGGTACGCCCATAGAAGGTTCCGACAAGAGGAGGGCTGCGATGGCCACTCAAGTGAAAGAATCGTTCTCCGTATCCAACCCCGATCAGGCATGGGAAACCATCTCGGACATCAACAAGCTGATTCCGTGCGTGCCCGGCGCCAAGGTCCTGTCGGCTGATAGCCCGACGAAGGCGAAGGCCGAGATCGACGTGAAGATGGGTTCGATGAGCATGAAGTTCAGCGGCCCCGTCGAGATCGTCGAGCAGGACGCCGGATCGAAGCGCGCCGTCATCAAGGCCAACGCCAAGGAGGCAGGCGGCCAGAGCAACGCCGACGGCACCGTCACGATCACGATCGGCGGCGACGGCGGGACCGTCGAAGGAAGCGCCAACGTCAGCGGCAAGGCCGCATCGATGGGTGAGGGAACCATCCAGGCCGTCCTCGAGCAGCTCGTCAAGCAGTTCGGCGGGAACCTCGGGAAGGCCTGACGAACCGGTGGTTCCGGGCGCGTGCCAGTACCCGCGCCGGAGTCCGCCGCCCCACCACCTCACATCGCGGCGCCCAGACGATCTGGGCGCCGTTGTCGTACGGCAGCAGCTCCGCGATCGGGCGCGGGTGCTACTGCGCCGGCGCGGGCGGGAGCGGCCCGCGCGGGAGTTCGGCCGCGGAGCGCGCGGCGGCGGCGTTCTCCTCCTTCACGGCGGCCCAGATCTCCTCGCGGTACACCGGCGTCTCCTTCGGCGCCTCGATGCCGATGCGCACCGTGCTGCCGCTGACCTCCTGGACGTGCAGGACGATGTCGTCGCCGATGACGATGCGCTCGCCGACGCGGCGCGTGATGCTCAGCACGGGTCCTCCCTGGATCCGGTCTCTGCGGGAGGTGAGAAGAGTAGTGGTGGTGGGAGCGGCAGCCGGTGCTGGGCCGGCGCGCAGCTCTACGAGCCCGGCGCGAACAGCGGGGCTCGAACGTCGGCGTCGGGCGCCTCGTTGATGACCTGGTAGGCCTCGGGCCCGTCGGCGCCCGCTGCGACGACGATCGGCGCGCGCAGGTTCACGGTGAAGTCCTCGACGCGCTCGGTGGCACGCACCGTCACCCAGACGTCGGGCGTCGCGTCGCCGCCGAGGCCGAGCGTCTCGGCCTCCGCGTCGCCCAGCACGACCTCGTAGTCCGGGAAGAACTGCCACGGGCGCGTGACCGGCAGGGCCAGGTCGGGGTCCTCCACGGAGTGCAGCCACGAGAACGGGCTCTCGGCATCGGTGCTCAGCAGCGTGTAGCGCGAGCCGCCGAGGCCGATCAGGCCACGGGGGAAGGACAGCACGGCGTCTGCCTCGATCTCGAGCGTGCCGAAGCGGGTGCTCTCTACGGTCAGGGACATGTCAGGCTCCTCTGGGCGGGGGGCTAGCGCAGGAAGTCCAGCAGCGATGCTTGCACGATGCCAGCCCCGGCGCGTAGCGCGGATTGGTAGACGGACTGCTGCATCGAGTAGTCGACGAGCGTGGCGGCCATGTCGGCGTCCTCGGTCTTCGACAGCAGCCCGCGCGAGCTCTCCTCGAGATCGGCGAGGCGGCCGTCGGCGGCCGAGAGCCGGCTGGAGACCGCGCCGATGTGCGCACGCGCGGTGAGCAGGTCGTCGAGCGAGCGGTCCAGCGCGGTGACGTCCGTGGTGCTGAGCGCCGTCTGGTCGGCGGTCGTGCCGCCGCGCAGGTGCGCGGCGATGTCGCGCAGGGTGTTGATCATCTTGCCGTCGGTACCGTCGCCGAGGACGTCGCTTGCGCGGACGTTGACGGCGACCGACACGCCGGGGCCGATCGTGCGCACGACATCGCCGGTGTCGCCGTGGTACGTGTCGCTCGTCATGTCGTAGGGCCTGACGCCGGTGGCGGTGCCGGAGAACAGCGCGCGCCCCGCCTGGACGGCATTGGCGTCCTCCTTGGCGGAGTTGATGAGCTGGTCGATCTCGTCGGCGATCATCTTGCGGTCGGTCGCCGACGCGGTGCCGTTGGCGCCGCGCACGAGCAGCTCGCGACCGCGGTGCGCGATGTCGGTGAGCGTGCCGAGCGCGGTGTCGCTCGCCTCCGTCCAGGCCTGCGCCTCGGCGGTGTTCGTGCGGTACTGCGTCAGGCCATCGAGCTCGGTGCGCAGCCCGATCGCGCGTCCAACGGCGAACGGGTCGTCGGAGGGGCGCGTGAGCTCCTTGCCGGTCGACATCTTGCGCTGCGTGTTCGTCATGCGCGTGGCGACGTCGTTGAGGTCCGCGAGGACGCCGCGGGTGATCATCGAGCTGGTGATACGGGGTGCGCTCATCGCCTACAGCCCCACGCGGCCGGTGCGGTTGATGAGCGTATCGAGCATCTCGTCGGTCGTCGACATCGCCCGCGCGGCCGCCTGGTAGCCGCGCTGGAAGCGGATGAGGCTCGTCATCTCCTCGTCGAGCGAGACCCCGGCCGCGCTCTGGCGGCGGTCTTGGATCGAGTTCGACAGCGCCGTCGCGTTGAGCGCGCTGCGGCGTGCGTCGGCGACCTCGGTGCCGATCCGCGTGACGAGCCGGGAGTAGAGGTCGTCCGGCCCGCCCGTCGCGCCGCGCAGCTCCGACAGGGCCCGCGCTGCGCTGTTGTCGGCGGCAGCGCCGGTGCCGGCGCGCAGGGAGGACGCGGTCACAGCCGGGCTGAGCGAGAGCGTCGCGGTCGCGGCGTCGTAGGCGAAGAAGTCCGTGCCCGAAGCGGGGTTGTAGACCGCGTTGACCTGCGTCGTCAGCGCCTGCGCGAACGTCGCGAGGTCGCCGCGGTAGGAGGCGATCGTGCCGGTCGACGAGCTGAGGTCCGTGAGTGCGCCGATCTGGCCGCCCGGGCTCGTCATCGCCGGCGCCGGCCACGTCAGGTTGGAGCCGTCGACGAGCGGCGAGGCGGCGCCGCCCAGCGTGACGCGGATCGAGCCCGAGCCGTTGTCGGCAACCGACACCTGCGCGAGCCCCGCGAGCTTGTCGAGCAGGAGGTCGCGGCGGTCGAGGAGGTCGTTGGGCTGGCCGCCGACGGTCTGGGCGTCGCGGATAGCGCCGTTGAGGCCGGCGAGCTCGCGGCCCATCTGCTGCAACTCCCCGCCGCTGCCCGTGAGCGTGGCGAGCTCGTCACCGGCCTGGTCGGCCACCGTCTTCATCCCCGCGTCGAGCGAGTTGATCGAGCTGCTGAGCGTGCGGGCCTCCTCGATGAGCCCCTGCCGCGCGGCGCCGCTCTCAGGCTGGTTGGCGAGGTTCGCCCACGCGCCCCAGAAGCTGTTCAGGCGCGCGGCGATGCCGTTGTCGCCGGGCTCCGCGAGGCGCAGCTCCACCTGGTCGAGCCCGTCGGCGCGTGTCGTGCCGGCGCCGACCTGCATCGCCTGCGTGCGGTACTGGAGGTCGAGGAAGCTGTCGCGGATGCGCTTGTAGCCGGCCACGTCGACGCCGCTGCCGAGGTTGCCCACGGGCGGCAGCGCGAGCGGGTCCGCCGTCTGCAGCGTGGCCTCCTGGCGCGAGTAGCCCTCCGTGTTGGCGTTGGCGATGTTGTGCGAGGTGACGTCGAGCGAGCGCTGCTCGGCGAGCAGCCCGCGCAGCGACGTCTGCAACCCCAAGAATGTCGAGATGGGCAAGGGTCAGGCCTCCAGGTCTAGGACGTGCAGCGCGGTGCGGTTCTGCTGGGCGGGATTGGCAGCCGGCGCGCCCGGCGGCCGGTAGCCGACGCTCTCGGATGCGCCCCCGAGCATCCGCGTGAGGTGCTCGAGGAACGAGAGCTCCTGGCGCATGAGGGCGCGGTTGATCGAGTGCTCGCGCTCGATCTCCGACAGCAGGCCGCGCAGCTCGGCGCTGCGTGCCCGTGCCTCCTCGGCGTCGTGAGGCTCCATGAGGCCGGTGAGCTCGGAGAGCGTCACGGCCTCGGCGGGAACGCCGAGCGCGCCGCCGGCGCGCCACAACAGCTCCGTGCGCTCGCTCTCCAGGCGGCCGCGGGAGGCCATCTCGCTCTGGATGTCGGTCATCGTCGTCAGCACGCCGTCGACGTCGCGCTCGCGGATCGCGACGCTCTGGCGCAGGATCTGGGCCAGCAGGCGGCGGGCCGAGCCGAGCTGCGCGTCAAGGTGCGCGAGCACGTCCGCCGAGATCGGGGTGGCGTACGTGGCGGTCACGGCGTCTGGGTCCGCAGCGAGCGGACGAGGTCGGAGGACAGGCCGATGCCGCCGTTTGCGACGAGCGCGTCGGCCATCGTGTCGGGCAGCATGTCGCGGTAGCTCCGCGTGGCGGCGCTGCCCTCGTCGTCGCCGCCCACCGTCGCCTGCATCGCCTTCGTGAGCTGACTGATGAGGACGCGCTCGAACGCGAGCGCCGTGCGGTACTCCTGCTGGGCGCCCGGGCCCGCGGCACGGACGTCGGCCGGCAGCACCGTGCCGGGCGCGAGCGGCGGAAGCGTGACGGGCGGGATCACTGCTTCAGCCCGTTGGCGATCGACAGCATCTGGTCCTGCGTCTTGACGGCCTGGCTGGCCATCTGGAAGCTGCGCTGCGCGTCCATGAGGTCGACCATCGCGTCTGCGACGTCGACGTTGGAGGCCTCGAGCGCGCCCTGGTGGAGCTGCGTGCCGGTCCCGGCGACGCGCGGCGGGCCGCTGGCGGCGTTCGTCGTGTAGACGCCGTTGCCGGCGTCGTTGAGCTGCGACGGCGCCGCGACGCTCACGAGCGTCATCCGCCCGATGGGCGCGTTGCCGTTGAAGAGCGTCCCGTCGGGGTTGATCTTCAGATCGGCGGCCGCCATGCCCTGGGGCAGGGTGACGGGCGGCTGCAGCAGCGCGCCGGAGGCGGTCGTCAGCCGTCCGCGCGAGTCGGCGCGCAGCGCGCCGTCGCGCGTCAGGCCGGTGCGGCCGTCGGGAAGCTTGACCTGGAGGTAGCCGTCACCCTCGATCGCGACGTCGAGCGGCTGGTCGGTCGCGCGCAGGGACCCCTGGAGCGTGCCGCGGCCCGCGGACACTGCCGCGACGCCGGCGCCCGCGCGGACCGTCTGGACGCCGCCGCGCCCCGGCGACGAGGAGACGAGGTCGCCGAACGCGACGCGCTCGTGCTTGTAGCCCGTCGTGTTGACGTTGGCGATGTCGTTGGACAGGGCGTCCATCCGCTCCTGCTGCGCGGTCATGCCGGTGGCGGCCGCCTTCAAGCCCTCGAGCATCAGATACCTCCGACCTGGTTGGCTGCCTTCTGCAGCGTTGAGTCGATCGTCGTGATGACGCGCTGGCCGGCCTCGAAGGCGCGCAGCGAGCTGATCATGTCGACCATCGTGGTGACGGGGTCGACGCCGCTGCCCTCCAGGGTGCCGACGCGGACGGTGCTCGGCGCCGCGCCGCCCGCGGTGCCGGTGAAGAGGTTGTCGCCCTCGCGGCGGGCGTTGTTCAGGGTCACGACGCCGATGTCCGTGGGCGTGACCTTGCCGTCGGCGCCGATGCGGATCGGGGCGCCGTTGGGGCCGAGCACGTCGTCGCCGGCGGCGGTGACGAGCGTCCCGCGCGCGGACGCCGCGAACTGGCCGTCGCGCGTGTAGCGCACGCCCTTGGGGCTCTGCACCGAGAAGAAGCCCTGTCCCTCGACCGCGAAGTCCAGCGGCTCGCCGGTGTCGCGCAGCGGGCCGGAGCTCAGGTCGGTGACCTGCCGGTCGATCTGCGTCCCGAGCCCGAGCGGGCCGACGGTCCGCCCGCTGCTGGTGTCGCTGAGCAGCATGTCGCCGAAGCTCTTGCTCGCCACGCGGTCGGGCTTGTAGCCCGCCGTCGAAGCGTTGGCGAGGTCGTGGGCGATCAGGTCCTGGCGGACCTGCTCGGCCAGCATTCCGGATGCCGCGATGTAGAGGCCACGCTCCATTGGCTGGGGTCATCGGCCGCAAGTCGTCATCCTTGAGCGATGGACATGCTGCGCGTCGAAGCCGCGCTCCTGCGCAACCTCCTGCCCGATCTCGTGCTGCGGGAGGGGATGCGCGTCGTGGCCAGCGTCGCCGAGCGCGCCGGGCAGAAGGGCATCATCGTGCTCGCCGGCGCGCCGCTCGCGGCGCAGCTTCCCGACGACGTGAAGGTTGGCGACGTCCTGCGCCTCGTCGTCGCCGAGTCCAACACGGACCGCGTGGTCCTGCGTGTGGCCGATGCCGCCGCTGCGCCGCCGCCGGTGCCGCCGCCGGTGGTCACGGTGCCGCTGCCGGGCGGCGGGGCGGCCCGCATCTCCGTCGACGAGCGCGACGCCGGCGGCGGGGCGGCGCGCGAGCATCACGAGGTGCGCGTCACGTTCGCGTCGGCGGTCCTCGGGCCGCTCGAACTGCACCTCGCGCTCGCCGGCCCGGACGCGGTCCGCGTCAACGTTCGCGCTCGCGCCGGGGCACCGTTCGAGCTCGCCGAGCGCCACGCGGCCGAACTCGCCGACGCGGTCCGCACGGCGACCGGCAAGCCCGCACAGGTCTCCGTGAGTCCGCGCCACGACCCGCTCGACGTGTATGCCTGACCGGGGCTCGGACCGGCCCCGCCGCGAGCGCCGCGCCGCCGCGCTGCGCTACGAGTCGGGCAGCGACGAGGCGCCGCGCGTCGTCGCGACGGGGAAGGGGCTCGTGGCCGAGCGGATCATCGCCGAGGCCCGCGCGGCCGGGGTGCCGGTGCGCGACGACGCCGCGCTCGCCCAGGCGCTCGCGGGGCTCGACCTCGGGGTGCAGGTGCCCGACGACCTCTACCGCGCGGTCGCCGAGGCGCTCGCGTGGGCCTACCGTCTCGACAGCAGGCCCACGCCCACGCAGTAGACGGCTGACTCCACGGCTGGCACCGGCCGCGGAACCAGCCATCAGTCGTCAGGTCAGCTTGTCCTTGACCGTTCCAGCGATGCCGCCACCGCCGTTGCCGCTGCTGGCGACCTCGCCGAGCGGCTCGTCGGGAAGGCCCGCCTGCTTGCGCAGCTTCTGGGCGATCTCCTTGATCTCCTCGGGCGCGTAATCCGGCGCAAAGACGGCCGGCTGCGACGGGAGGTCGTGCATCGGAAAGCCCTCCGGCGCGTTGTCGACGACCTGGAGCTCCTCGCCGGTCTCCGGATGTGGCCCGGTGAAGACGGCGACGATCTCCTTGTAGTCCTTCGGTGAGAACCGGTAGAGCTTCGTGTGCTCCTTGCGCTCCAGGTGCGGCTGGCACTCGGGGATCTTCGCGGTCGGGATCCGCGGCGTCGGGAACATCTTCGTGAGGTCGGCGCCGGTGAGCAGCTCGACCGCGCGCGCGTAGGCCACCTGGTGCACGCCGCCCCGCACGAGCAGGTAGCCCGTCAGCGCGCGTGCCGCCGGGTGCTCGCACATCTCGTAGACCTTGAGCTTGTTGTTGCGTGCCCCGGTCTCGAGGAAGAAGTTGTGCGTCAGGTCCTCGACGAGGTCGCCGGACGAGAAGACGTAGTCCCCGTTCCACGGCGCTCCGCGCGAATCCTGCGGGAGCGTGCCCTGCCCGCCGGCGAGGAAGTGGTGCGGGTTGATGGTCTCGTCCTTGAGGTCCGTCAGCGCGTCGGACGGGGGCCTGCCGTTGGCGGGCGGCGTCGCGCCGGTGAGCATCGTGTTGATCGCGACCGACACGAGCTCGATGTGCCCGTACTCCTCGGCCGCGATGTTCGCGATGAGGTCGTAGAACGGCCGCGCGCCCTGGCGGTTGCGGAAGTTGAAGGACTGGAACGTGTAGTTCATGAGCGTCGACATCTCGCCGAAGCGCCCGCCCATGAGCTCCTGCACGCGCGCCGCCCCGGCGGGATCGGGGTCTGACGGCGGCGGCATCTCGGTCTGGATCCGATCGATGCGAAGGATCATCTGAGGCTCCTCTCCTCGTGTGGAGTGGTCGCACGTACCCGCCGGAAACGTGTCGGACGCACCCCTCCTGACCCCGCGCGCGCCAACTGCACGGGTCGCAAAAGCGGTGCGACAAAGGTCTGAGTCCGTCGTCCGCCGTCCGGCGACAAACGTCGTACTCCGCCTGCTCGAAGTCCTGTCCAACAGCGCGTCCTGCGCTCTGGTGGCCGCTCGGCGGGTGCTCCAGATTGAAGACACCCAAGGGTCGGCGCACGAAGCGCGACCTGGCACAGGAGGCATTCTCAATGGCTGTTTGGCATCAGCGCTCGCGCTCGGACAGGTCGAGGCGCATAGGTGCGCGCCGCGGCGGCCTGCTGGCCGTGCTGGCGCTCATCGTGATCTCCGGCGGGGCGTTCATCGCTGCCGCCGCCGTCCCGGCCGCACCGGACAACATCCTGGTGTTCCCGAACCGCGACTTCGTCACCGTGGAGGGCTTCGCCGACCACGTCGGCGAGACCGCGACCCTTCGCGTCACCCGCGGCACCAACGTCGTCGGCTCGGCGCAGGCCGTCGTCTCGGGCGCCTCCGTGGCGTTCGAGGT
This sequence comes from Solirubrobacteraceae bacterium, assembly GCA_036403675.1. Taxonomy (GTDB): domain Bacteria; phylum Actinomycetota; class Thermoleophilia; order Solirubrobacterales; family Solirubrobacteraceae; genus CADCVQ01. The sequence goes on from DASWQM010000190.1 coordinate 9,537, forward strand.
CAACCATCCCGGCGGCGTCTGCTGGGGCAACGGCACGGCGCTGAAGGTCACCCCGGACATCCTGCCGGGCGACAAGGCGACGATCAGCTTCGGCGGCACGGACGCGGGCGACGCGACGGTGCAGGACGCGTTCGTGCGCACCCTGACCTACGACGCGGCCGTCGACCCGAACAAGGTCGTGGTGACGGGCCGCCTGAAGCTCGATCCCGGAGTCGATCCGGGCAACGTCGAGCAGCGGATCGTCAATCCCGACCTCACGGACCTCATCGGCAAGCGCGACGTCCGCGCCATCCCGGGCCCGGACACGCCGGCCGCCACGGGCGGCTACAGCTCCGGGATGACGACGGACGCGGCGACGAACAGCTTCACCGCGACGTACATCTTCAACGACCCCGCGGTCGCCCAGGTCGTCGCCAGCGGCGGCGGCGAGCGGCTGCTGACCTGGCAGGAGACCGACGCGGCCGGCAACCGCCAGGGCGTCACGATCGCCGAGCTCGGCGAGCCGGGCGGTCCCGGCATGGGCGGCTGCCCCGCCAGTCCTGGCGACCAGGCCGCGCCGTCGCCCGGTACGGCGTCGGTGATCCGCTCGGCCGACAAGACCTCGATGCAGGTCGACTGGACGCCGGCGACCGCGCAGCCGGGTGCCACGCCCGTCTCGGGCTACAGCATCGAGGCGATCGCCAACACGGCCGCGCCCAGCGGGCACAACGTGCAGATCGGCCGCCGCACTCCCGCCGCCGCGACGAAGGCCACGATCACGGGCCTCGACACGGGCGAGAGCTACACGGTCGAGGTGCGCTCGCTGGCCGGTCCGCGGATGAGCGAGGCGTTCACCGTCGCTCCGGCGCCGCGCACGCCCGGCGACACCACGCCGCCGACGCTCAGCGCGACCCCGCCGCCGAACGGGACCACGGCCGTCACCGCTACGTCCGTGACGCTCACGAGCAGCGGGCAGGTCTTCTACACGACCAACGGCTCGCCGGCGATCCTCGGCGACATGCCCTCCGACGGCGCCAAGCTCTACACGGCCCCGATCGCGATCACGGATCACACGGTGCTCAAGGTGGCCGCCTTCGACCAGGTCGGCAACCACACCCAGCTCGACGGCATCTACGAGCCGCCGGCCGGGCCGACGGCGCCGCCCGACGCCCCCACCGGGCTCACCGGCACGGCCGGGCAGCAGGAGGTCGCGCTGAAGTGGGACGCCGGCGATGCGTCGATCACCGGCTACCGCGTGCAGACATACGACGCCAACGGGCCGGTTGGCGCCGCGACCCCCGCCGCGGGCAAGTCCGTGACGATCACGGGGCTGACCGCGGGCACGGAGCACTTCTTCACCGTCGCGGCGAAGAACGCCAACGGGTTCGGGACCGAGTCGGCCAAGGCGGGTCCGTACAAGCCGACCGGCGACAAAGTCACGATCGCCACGGCGAGGTGGAAGGCCGGTGACTTCCGCGTCACCGGCAGCGGAACGGTCGCCGGTGCGACGGTCAGCCTGCGGGTCGGCTCTCCGACCGCCCCGGTGATCGGGACGGCGCTGGTCGTGGCCGCACCGCCCGCTGCGGGCGGCACCTTCGACCTCCGCCTGCGCGGCGCCGCCGCACAGAGCACGAGGCCGTCGACGGTCTACGTGACGTCCGACAAGGGCGGTGTCGACGGGCCGTTCACGGTCGGATAACCAAACCCGCACGATCAGGCTGGATCCTGACCACGTCGATCGGCTCCACGCGGTCGCGATCCAGCTGCAGATGCGATCGTTCCCATAGCCAGTGCGCACGCCCCGGCCCCGTCTCACGCCGGGGCGTGCCCGGCTGGACGCCTTGGTTTCCACGCGGCCCCGCTCAGTGCGGGGCCGCGTTGCGTTCCGGCGGCGCCTGTGGTATTTAATGGCCTCGTTAATTAACCAGACCGTTACGTGCCGACCGACCAGCTCAGCCTCACCTTCGCCGCTCTCGCCGATCCGACGCGCCGCTCGATCGTCACGCGGCTCGCCGAGGGCGAGGCGACGGTCAACGAGCTGGCGGAGCCCTTCTCGGTCAGTCTGCCGGCGATCTCGCGCCACCTGAAGGTGCTCGAGCGCGCCGGACTGATCGTCCGCAGCCGGGACGCTCAGTGGCGGCCGAGCCGGCTGCAGGCCGACCCGATCGACGAGGCCGTGGAGTGGATGCAGTCGCGCAAGCAGACATGGGAGACCCGGATGGACCGACTCGACGCGCACCTGCGCCGGAAGGGAGAGCAAGATGAGTGACTCGACGCCCGTCGCCGCCGCCGATCAGCAGGTCCTGATAACGCGCATCTTCGATGCGCCGCGCGAGCGCGTGTTCCGGGCCTGGACCGACCCCGACGAGGTGGCCGCGTGGTTCGGCCCCGAGCACGTCGACACGCCGCGCGAGCGGATCGGCATCGACCTGCGCGTCGGCGGGCGCTACGAGCTCACGATGGTCCGGCGCGGCGGTGGCGGTGAGTTCGCGATCGGCTACGAGATCCTCGAGCTCGTGGAGCCGGAGCTCATCGTCCTGCGCTCGGACCCGATGCCGGAGGTCGGCATGCACGAGCCCACGGTCGTGCGCGTGGAGTTCCACGACCACGGCGCCAAGACGCGCATGACGCTGAGCGACGCGCCCCAACCGCCCGCGGCCCGCGGGCACGCCGAGGCCGGCTGGAGCGCCGCCTTCGAGAAGCTCGCGACGCTCGTCGAGTCGACCCCGTAGCGGGCCGGGCCCGCTAGGCGACTTCGCGCAGCAGCTCGGCGTCGTTCTCGAGCGTGCGCCGCAGCGTCTTCTTCAGCTCGCCGTGGATCTGGCAGACGCGGCTCTCGGAGACGCCCATGACCTCGCCGATCTCGCGCAGCGTGAGGTTCTTGACGTAGAGCAGCACGGCGACCTCGCGCTCGCGGCGGCCGAGGGCGGCGAAGGCACGCCGGAAGTGCTCCTTGGCCTCCGTCTTGGCGGCCTCGCGCAGCGGGTCGGCGTCCTCGTCCTCGCTCGGGAGCACGTCGATGCGCTCCACGCTCGCGCCGTCGTGCGCGAGGACGAGCGTGTTCAGCGAGGTCACGTCGGAGGTGATGAGGTCGCGCTGGCGGTTGCGCAGCTCGTCGAGCGTCATGTTCAGCGCGTCGGCGAGCTCGGCGTCGGAGGGCGAGCGGCCGTGGATCGAGCGGAACTCGCTCTGGACGCGGCGCATGTCGCGCTCCCAGCGGCGCAGCGAGCGCGGGGCCCAGTCGCCGCGGCGCAGCTCGTCGATGACCGCGCCGTGGATGCGGGTCCAGACGAACTGCTCGAGCGTGGCACCCTTCTCCGGGTCGTAGCGGTCGAGCGACTTGATGAGGGCCTCGAGGCCGGCGGAGACGAGGTCGTCGACCTCGCAGCTGGCCGGCAGCTCACCGATCTTGCGGTAGACGATGAACTTCACGAGCGGCGCGTAGGTCAGCACGAGCCGGTCGCGCAGGCGGGCGTCGCGGCTGCGCTGGTACTCGTGCCAGAGGGCCATCGCGTCGTCGGACTCCATCCACCGGCGCGGCGCGTCCGACGACTGACGGGTGGTGGAGGGACGACCGATGCGGGGAAGAGCGGGGAGGGCGGACATGGTGGCCTTATCGCTCGCTGCGGCCGGCGCCCAAAGCCCTGGGGCGTATTTTCGGACGGCCGGGGGAGCGATGGGTAGGTTTGGCGTCCGCGTGAGTAGGTTTGACGCGCTCCGCGGCGCGACGTCTGTCCACGCGGCCGTATGGATGGCCAGTGGACGTTCAGGTTCGAGCGGCCGGGTCGAGCGTCACCTTGCCGGTCGTCCGGCGCTCGACGAGGTCCGTCTGCGCCTGGGCCGCCTGCTCGAGCGGGTAGCTCGGGCCGGTCACGACGCGCAGCTCGCCCCGCGCCACGCGCTCGAAGAGGTCGGCAAGCGCCTCGTCGATCATCTGCGGGCGCCCGAGGCAGTGCACGAACCAGAAGCCGACGACCGCGCGCGAATGGCGCATGAGGTCGCCGCTGCGCACCGTGTTGCTCTCGCCGGAGGAGATCCCGTAGGTCACGAGCCGGCCGAACGGCGCGAGCGCCGCCAGCGACGCGTCGAAGACCGCTCCGCCCGCCATCTCGAAGACGACGTCGACGGGCTCGCCGTGGTTGGCCTCGACGAGCCGCTCGGTCAGGCCCTCGGCGGCACGGTCGACCGCGACGTCCGCGCCCAGCTCGAGTGCGAGCGCGCGCTTGGACTCGCTGGAGGCGGTCGCGATGACGCGCCCGGCGCCCATCGGGCGCCCGAGCTGCACCGCCAGCGAGCCGACGCCGCCGGCCGCGGCGTGGACGACGACGCTCTCGCCGGGCGCGACGCGGCCCGACGTGCGGTAGAGGTGCCAGGCCGTCAGGCCCTGCAGGACGAGCGCGAGCGCGGTCTCGTCCTCGACGCCGTCGGGGATCGGGAACGTCAGCGCGGCGGGGGCGGTCGCGTACTCCGCGTAGCCGCCGTCGCCGGTGAGCGCGACGACGCGCTCGCCGGTGTCCTCACGCACGCCCGCCACCTCCGACCCGGGGACGAGCGGGAGCGTGTCCTTCGCGAGGTAGGTGTTCGTCCGGCGGTGCGTGTCGGCGAAGTTCAGGCCGGCGCGGTTGACACGGATGAGGACTTCGCCGTCATCCGGCTCGGGGACCGGCACGTCGACGAGCTGAAGGACCTCCGGCCCGCCGTACTCGGACATCTGGATGGCGCGCATGGGGCGGCGAGGATACGTGACGAGCCGTGACCCGGCGACGTCCCGGCAGAGCGCATCATCTGAGCGCGCCGGCGTCCACTAGGGTCCCGCCGCATGAGTGTCACCGTCGTCGGATCGATTGCCTTTGACGCCGTGCGCACGCCCCACGGCGCGCGCGAGCGCATGCTGGGCGGCGCGGCGGTCCACTTCTCGCTCGCCGCGTCGTTCTTCGACGAGGTCCGCGTCGTCGGCCCCGTCGGCGACGACTTCGGCGACGAGGAGTACGCCGTCATGCAGCGGCGCGGCGTCAACACCGACGACGTCGAGCACGTCCCAGGCGGCAAGACCTTCTTCTGGAGCGGCCTGTACGGCGAGAACATGAACTCGCGCGAGACGCTCGAGACCGACCTCAACGTCTTCGAGACATTCGAGCCCAAGCTCTCGCAGGAGTCGCGCGAGGCCGACGTCCTGTTCCTGGCCAACATCCTCCCGGAGCTGCAGCTCAACGTCCGCCGGCAGTGCGAGCACGCGCGCTTCGTCGCGCTGGACTCGATGGACCTCTGGATCAACATCGCCAGGCCGGCGCTCGTCGCCGCGATCTCAGAGGTCGACTGCGTCATCCTCAACGACTCCGAGGTCGAGCTCTTCACCGGCGAGCGCGAGGTGGTCGCGGGCGCGCGCAAGATCATGGCCCACGGTCCGTCGGCGATGGTCGTGAAGCTCGGCAAGTACGGCGCCGCGCTCGTCACGGCAGACGACTCGTTCTGGATCCCGGCCTTCCCGGTCGACTTCGTCGCCGACCCGACCGGGGCGGGCGACACGTTCGCCGGCGGCTTCGTCGGCGCGATCGCCGCCCACGACGGCGATGTCACTCCGGAGGTCCTGCGCCTGGCGATGGCCTACGGCACCGCGATCGCGTCCTACAACGTCGAGGAGTTCGGCACCGAGCGGGTCGCGCGCCTGACCGGCGAGGAGATCGTCGAACGCGTCGACGAGCTGCGGCGGATCACGTCGTTCGAGCCGGCGCCGGTCGCGCTGCGCTGAGCTCCGGGGCGGCGGAGCCCAGACGAGGCCCCGCCGCCGGGTCGCTCCTGCTACGTGATGAAGCCGGTGCCCGTGACGGCCTTGAGGATCGCCTTCTCGGACTTCGGCACGTCGAACGAGGCGGGTGCCGGGCTGGTGCCGTTGATGTCGCGGATCCATGCCGCGTGGCGCGCCTCGACCGTCGCGATCGTGCCGGCTGCCGACAGCACGGCGCGCTGCGACACGTTCCCGACCTGACCGAGGTACGCGCCGACGCCGGTGTCCTCGAGCACCTGGGCGGTCGCGGCGAACTTCGCCGGGTCCGTGACGGTGTCGCCGAAGGCGAACGACGGGGACTTGATCGCCGCTGAGCCGAGCGCCTTCTTCAGGAACGCGACGTGCTTGGCCTCGTGCTCGGCGACGGTCTGCGCGAAGGCCTTCAGCGCCGGGCTGTCGCCGAATGCCTGATTGGCGACCGCCTGCTTGTAGAACGCCGCCTCGAGGAACTCGAGCGTGAGCGCGTAGTTGAGGATCTTCACGTCGTTGCGCTTGGAGCGCTGCTTGGAGATCGCGGCCTCGGCGTCCGACAGATAGGCGTTGAACAGCGCGCCGCCGGCTAGCAGCCCGCCGCCGGCGAGCACGCCCTTCCTGAGGAAGTCGCTGCGGTCCAGGCCGGCGGCCTCTGCGGTGTCGCGGATGGCGCCGTCGGCGTCCAGCGCGTCGAGATTGGGCAGGTGTGACACGTGAGCTCTCTCTTTTTGAGGTGGTTGTCGAGGGTCAGCGCACCGTGATCCGCCCGGTCATGCCCGGGTGGAGCGTGCACGCGTAGCGATAGGTGCCGGCGCGGCGAAACGTCCTTCGCACCGACCCGGAGGACCGGTTGGCGATCGGCTTGAAGCGACTGCCCGCGGTGCTCGTGACGTTGTGCGTCGTGCCGCTGTCGCGGAACGCGAACGTGACGGTCGTGCCGCTGGAGACCACGAGGCTCCTCGGCGAGAACGAGATGTCCTTCAGGACCACGGTCCTGCCGTTGCCCGCCGCCGCGGTCACGCTCGGTCCGGCGGCCGCAAGCGCCAGCCCGGCGATCGCCAGCAGCCTGAGCCGTCTCATGTCGGCGTCCGGTTCGTCATCGTGGGCCTCTGCGGCCGGGCGGCCCGACTGGATCACACGCGACGCCCGGATCGGCGCGCCTGGCGCGCAGGCACCGCACTCGGGGTGCGCGGCGCGCGCGGGCCGGGTATGTTTGTGCCGATGAGCGCGACCTTCATCTTCTTGCTGGTCGCCCTGAAGATCCCGATCGCGGGCCTGTTGTACATCGTCTGGTGGGCGATCCACGCCGAGCCGGAGCCCGTCGCCGCCACCACCGACGACGACGGCGGCTCCAAGCAGCCGCTCGAGCCGCGCCCGCGCCAGCCGCACCCGCGCCCGACGCTGCCGCGTCCGCCGCGCCGCGGGCCCCACGGGACCCCGCCGGTGCCCGCGCCGCCGCGCGTGCGCACCACCGTCGCCCGCGCGCGCCGCGTCGAGTCCTAGACTCCGAGGCGCCATGAGCGCGCCCTGCTCCGTCCTCTCCGACGGCACGATCCTGCGCCTCGTGCGCGACGGGCGGATCCGGATCGAGCCGTGGAGCCCGGCGATGGTGCAGCCGGCGAGCATCGACCTGCGGCTCGGCAACACGTTCCGCGTCTTCCACAATCATCGCGCTGCCGCGATCGACCTCGCCCAGCCGCCGACGAACCTCACCGAGCAGATCTCGATCACCGACGACGAGCCGTTCGTCATCCATCCGGGCGAGTTCTGCCTGGGGCGGACGCTCGAGTGGGTGGAGCTGCCCGACGACGTCGTCGCGCGGATCGAGGGCAAGTCGAGCCTCGGCCGCCTGGGCCTCATCGTCCACGCCACGGCGGGCTTCGTCGACCCCGGCTGGAAGGGCACGCTGACGCTCGAGATCACGAACCTCACGCGCGTGCCGATCAAGCTCTGGGCCGGCAAGCCGATCGCGCAGCTCTCGTTCATGACGCTCGACGCGCCCGCGCTGCGCCCGTACGGCCACCCCGACCTCGGCAGCCATTACCACGGCCAGATCGAGGCGACGGAGAGCCGCTACGAGGGTGGGCCGGCGGCCCGTCCCGTGCGATAAGGTCGCGCGGTCATGGACGTCAGCCTCATCCTCGCCGCCGCCGAGCACGCCGCCGAGAAGCACCACAAGTCGGAGCTGCCGTTCTTCGTCGCCGGCGGGCTGCTGGCGTCCTTCGCGGTGCTCATCAGCGTCTTCGGCTTCAAGAAGCCCGACTTCCCGGCGAGTGAGGCTGCGGCGCGCGGCGTCATGGTCCTCGGCACGGTGCTCGTCGCGTCGGCGATGGCCATGATCATCTATGTCAACGC
>DASWQM010000191.1:0-7475 GCA_036403675.1 Solirubrobacteraceae bacterium
CCTGTCGACCGCCCGCGACATCGGCACGCCCGGCCCGGATCCGCGGACGGGCGCGGGGTTGCTGGACGCCGACCGCGCCGTCGATGGCGCGCTCGAGCACCGCGCGCCGGCGGTCCTGGCCGCCGACGCGGCGTCACGCGCGGCGTCCGACAGCGTCCGCCGGCGCGGCCTGCGCGTCGCCTGCGACGCGGCGCGCCCCGGTGTCTGCCGCGTGAGCGTCCGTGTCGGCGCGACCGTCGTCGCCCGCGGCAGCGTGCAGGTGGACGGCACCGGCGCCTTCCACGTCCTCGCCCGGCCGACGCCCGCCGGGCGCCGGCTGCTCGCCGCCAAGCGCGCCCTCAACGGCGTCGTCGAGACGTCGCTGCGAGGCGCGTCGAGCATCCGCCGCCCGCTCGCGCTGCGCGCGCGCTGAGCTGACGCCCACCACCCGACGGCGGCTAGTCTGAGCCGCCGTGGCCGACACCTTCCTCCCCCCCGACGTGCTCGTGCTTGCCAGCGGCGGCACGCTCGGCGAGGCGTGGATGAGCGGCGTCCTGGCCGGGATCGAGGATGCGACCGGCCACGACTTCCGCACGACGGAGTCCTTCGTCGGGACCGCCGCGGGGTCGCTCGTCGCCGCGGCGCTCGTCGCAGGCCAGCGGCCGCGCCGGCCGAAGGCGGGATCCGGGCTGCCGGCGCTCACCACCGGCGCGACCGGCGACGACGTGGCCTCCGAGACGGCGGCGGGCATCGCAGCGGCGCAGCTGTCGCTGCCGCGTGCGGTGCTGCAGAACGTCGCGCGCGAGGCGCTGCGGTTCGCCGGCGCGGCCGCGACCCCGCTGGCGCCGATGGCGCTCGCCGTCGGCTCCAGCGGCAGCACCGCCGTCCGCGCGGCGCTGCTCGGCCGCGCTCCGGGCGCGGACCGCTCGCTCGCCGCGATCCACGACGGCGTCAGCGCCACCGGGGCGCGCTTCGACGGGCGCCTGCGCGTCGTCGCCGTCGACCGCGGCAACGGGCGGCGCGTCGTGTTCGGCGCGCCCGGCGGCCCCGACGCGACGGTCGCCCAGGCCGTCCAGGCCTCCTGCTCGGTGCCCTGGATCTTCGCGCCGGTGGGAATCGACGGGCGGGAGTACGTCGACGGCGGCGTCTGGAGCAACACGAACCTCGACATCGCGCCCGCGAGCCGCATGACGCAGGTCCTCTGCCTGAACCCGATCGCGAGCCTCGACATCGCGCTGGCGTCGCCGTTCGGGCTGCTGCGCGCGATCGCCGGCAGCACCGCCGCGCTCGAGACGCTCGCGCTGCGCAGCCGCGGCGCGCGGGTGCGGATGCTCGGGCCGGCGCACGACATCGCCCGCGTCATGGCCCCGGACCTCATGGACACGCGCCTGCGCGACGAGGTGCTGGCGGGCGGTTACGCGCAGGGCCTGGAGGTCGGCAGCGTCTGACTCGGCGTGCGCGCGGCGGCGGATGGGGGTAGGGTCAAACCCCTCCGATGCCCGATCGCGAGCAGCGCTCGAACACGATGATCGCCGTCCGCTACGTCCTGCCGGCGGTCGTCGCGCTCGTCGGGATCGTCGTGCTCATCTTCGACCAGTCGCTCGTCGGCCTCGAGGGCTTCGTCCTGTTCATCGGGGCCGCCGGCTCGATCCTCCTGCTCAACGTCCTGTACCGCATCGGCGTCTCGGGCGACGCCGAGCGCGACCGCGAGGAGGCCGCGCGGACCTACTTCGACGAGCACGGCCACTGGCCGGAGGATTAGCCGGCCTGCTGGCGCGGGGTCCAGAGGAAGAAGCGCACGGCGAGTAGGAGCCCGAGCACCCCCCACGCGGCGAGGATCGCGAGGTCGCCGCCGGCGAACCCGACGCCCGTCGTGCGCGGATCGAAGGCGACCGTCAGCGCATCGACGAAGGGCTTGACCGGCAGGACGTCGGCAACCTGGCGCAGGCCGTGCGGCAGCTGGCTGACGGGAACGAACACGCCGGAGATGAAGTACAGCGGCAGGACCACGGCGTTCGTCATCGCCGGCGCGGCGTCCTCGCTCGGGATGAGCCGCGTGTAGGCGATGCCGAGCGCGCAGAACGCCGCCGACCCGACGGCGAGCGTCGACAGCAGGCCCGGCAGCGTCGTGCTCGGCACCGTGACGCCGAATGCCGCCGCGCCGATTGCGCAGAGGATCGCCGTGACGATCGTCGCGCTGACGAACGCCGTGCCGATCCGCCCCGCGAAGACGATCCACGGTGGGACGGGGGTGCCGCGGATGCGCTTCAGCACGCCGTTCTCGCGCACGGTCGTCAGCCCGATCGCGAGGCTGACGAACGACGCCGAGACGACCGCGAGCGCGATGAAGCCGGGCACCTGGAGCGTCGAGACGCGGATGTTGCCGTAGCCGTCGCCGGCCCGCTCGTTGCCGAAGATCGAGACGAACAGCGTGAGGAAGATCACCGGCAGGATCGCGCTGAAGAACAGCGCGGCGGGATTGCGGACGAAGACCTTGAGGTCCGAGCGCAGCTGCACCGCGAAGCGGCCGGCGTCGGTCATCGCGAGCACGGACCTCTCGGCTCGACGAACGCGACGGTCGAGCAGTGGCGCGCTGTCATGCGGCGGTCGCGACGTCGCCGGACTGCACGAGCTCGAGGTAGACGTCCTCGAGCGTCGGGCGCGTGACCTCGAGGCGCTCGAGCTCGACGCCGTGCTGCACGGCCCAGCCACAGAGCTCGGCCAGCACCCGTGTCGGCAGCTCGGTCCGCAGCCGTGCGACGCCGTCGAAGACCTCCATCGCCGGGCCGCCGGGCAGCTCGCTCAGCTCCACGCCCGGCGGCGGCACGAACGTGACCTCCGCCGTCGCCGCGCCGGCGCCGAGCGCCGCGGGCGGCCCCTCGGCGACGACCACGCCGGACTTGATGATCGCGACGCGGTCGGCGAGCTCCTGCGCCTCCTCGAGGTAGTGCGTCGTGAGGAAGACCGTCGTTCCGAGGTCGCGCAGGCCGCCGATCACCGACCAGGCGGCGCGGCGCGCGACGGGGTCGAAGCCGGTCGTCGGTTCGTCGAGGAAGACGAGCTCCGGGTTGCCCACGAGCGCGAGACCGACGTCCAGGCGCCGGCGCTGGCCGCCTGACAGCCGCGCCACGCGGTCGTCGGCCTTCTCGTCGAGGCCGACGAGCGTGATCGTCTCGCCGACGGGCTTCGGGTGCGGGTAGTACGCCGACCACAGCTCGAGCGTCTCGCGCACCGTCAGGTTGGGCTGCGCCTTGCCCTCCTGCAGGACGATGCCGATCCGCGCGCGCCAGTCGCGGCCGCCGTGGGCGGGGTCGACGCCGAGCACGCGCACGTCGCCCGCGTCACGTGGGCGGAAGCCCTCGAGGATCTCGACGGTCGTCGTCTTGCCCGCGCCGTTGGGCCCGAGGAAGGCGAAGATCTCGCCGCGGCGCACGCGCAGCGACAAGCCGCGGACGGCCTGAAGGCCGCCGTAGGACTTGCGCAGCCCGTCGATCTCGATCGCCGTCTCCTCGGTGGGAAGGGCGACCACGTCGGCCTCCTTAGGGCGTGGGAAGCGGCTCGCTGGCGGCGAGGTCGATCGCCTGGCCCGCCACCTGCGCCTTGCGGACGGCGTTGGACAGCGCGCGCACGTACGCCCGGCCGGCCGCCTCGATGATGTCGGTGGCGACGCCCTGCCCGGAGGCCGACTGGCCCTCGAACTCGAGCACGACCGAGGTCTCGCCGAGTGCGTCCTGGCCGCCGGTGACCGCGTCGACGCGGAACGCCCGCAGCTGCGCGTCGAGCCCGGTCGCGGCGTTGATCGCCTGGAAGACCGAGTCGACCGGCCCGTCGCCGGAGGACTCGCCCGTGACGATCGCGCCGTCGGGCTGCGTCACCGTGACGCGCGCGTGCGGCGCCCGGCTCGACCCGGCCTGCACCTCGAACGACTCGAGCGTGTAGCTCGCGAGCTGGTCGCGGAGGTCGTCGGTGACGAGCGCCTCGAGGTCCATCGCGGTGACCTGCTTCTTCTTGTCGGCGATCTCCTTGAAGCGCTTGAAGGCCATGTTCAGCGCCTGGCCCTCGACGGTGAAGCCGAGCTCCGCGAGCGTCTGCTTCAGCGCGGCGCGGCCGGAGTGCTTGCCGAGGATCAGCGAGTTGGCGTCCAGGCCGACGCTGCGGGGATCCATGATCTCGTACGTCGTGCGCTCCTTGATGACGCCGTCCTGGTGGATGCCGGACTCGTGCGCGAACGCGTTGCGCCCGACGATCGCCTTGTTGGGCTGCACGACGTAGCCCGACAGCCGCGACACGAGCCGCGAGGTGCGCGCGATCTCGGTCGTGACGGTCGTGGTGTGCAGACCCGACGCGTCGCCGCGCGTGTGCAGGAGCATCACGATCTCCTCGAGCGAGCAGTTGCCGGCGCGCTCGCCGATGCCGTTGATCGAGCACTCGACCTGGCGCGCGCCCGCGAGCAGGCCGGCGTAGGAGTTCGCGACGGCGAGCCCGAGGTCGTCGTGGCAGTGCACGGAGACGGTGACGTCCGCCAGCTCGGGGATCAGGCGGTACAGGCCCTCGAGGTAGGCCGTGTACTCCGTGGGCGTCGTGTAGCCGACGGTGTCGGCGATGTTGATCGTCGTCGCGCCCTCCTCGATCGCCGCGGCGCACACCTCGGCCGTGTACTCGAGGTCCGCGCGGGTGGCGTCCATCGGCGAGAACTCGACGTCGTCGACGAACGAGCGCGCGTGCGCGACGGCGGCGCGGGCCTGCGCGAGGATGTCCTCGCGGGTCGAGCGGAACTGGTGCACGATGTGGATGTCCGACGTCGAGATGAAGGTGTGGATCCGCGGGCGCTCGGCGTCCTGTACGGCGCGGGCCGCGCTCTCGACATCGGCGGCTTGAGCGCGCGCGAGCCCCGTGATGATCGGGCCCTGCACCTCGCGGGCGATCGCCTGGACGGCCTCGAAGTCGCCGGCCGAGGAGATCGGGAAGCCCGCCTCGATGACGTCGACGCCGAGGCGCGCGAGCTGGTGGGCTATCTCGAGCTTCTCCTGCGTGTTGAGGGAGATCCCCGGCGACTGCTCGCCGTCGCGCAGGGTGGTGTCGAAGATCCTGACGTGCTGTGGGTCGATGTCGCTGCTCATGACGGTGTGCTCCTTGCTGAAGGCTCGAGGTGTGCTGCTTCTCAGTCGGTATGCGGCAGTGCGGCCGCCACGCAGATCGCTCCCCCTAGCGGGGGAGCAGGAGAAGAAGCAGGGACAGCTCGAAGGCGTTCGTCATGCGCGACGGAGTGTAGGTCATGCGCGCGCGCTTGCCCAGCCGGGCAGAATGATGCGCATGCCGCCCAGGCCGGACCGGACGTGAAACGCAGCAAGAGCGTCACGCTCGCGGTCGTGCCGCTGCTGGCAGCGGCGTTCGTGGCCGGCTGCGGACAGGACGAGACCGCGTACTGCGTCGATCAGAACAACCGCGTGACCGACAACGTCCATTGCGACCGCGCGAACAACCCCGGCTTCTTCTGGTTCTTCGGCGGCCCCGGGCTGGGCCGCGGTTCGATCGCCGGCGCGGGCGAGCGGATCAACTCCACGGACAGGGCCGCGCTCGCCCGCCGCGGCGGCTTCGGCTCGAGCGCCCGCAGCGGCGGCATCGGGCGGTCGACCGGAAAGACGATCGGCGGCGGCTTCTCCGGCGGCGGCTGATTTGCAGCGGCACGACATCGAGCCCCGTCAGGGCTGGCCGGCGATCATCGAGGAGCAGGGGCTCATCTACTGGAGGACCCCGCTGCCCGACGGCGAGGAGATCTCCTACTGGCACGAGGGCGCGCACTACTCGCTGACGAGCGAGGAGGTCTATGAGATCGAGGCGGCCGCGCGGCTCATGCTCGAGATGCTCATCGAGGCCGGCGACTACATCATCGAGGAGAACCTCTTCGCGCAGATGGGGATCCCCGGCTGGGCGGTGCCGCGGATCAAGGAGACGTGGGAGAGCGAGCCGCCGATGCTCTACGGGCGCTTCGACTTCGCCTACGGCCACGACGGCGTCCCCAAGCTGCTCGAGTACAACGCCGACACGCCGACCGGCCTGCTCGAGTCCGCCGCCGTGCAGTGGTTCTGGGCGCGGGACGTCTTCGGCGCTGGGGTCGACCAGTGGAACATGCTCCACGAGATGCTCGTCGCGCGCTGGCGCGAGCTCGCGCAGGCCGGGCGCCTGCCGGGGACGAAGATCCACATGCTGCACACCAGCCAGGAGCGCTCCGGCGAGGACTTCATGACGATCGGCTACCTCACCGAGACCGCCCGCGCGGCCTACCTGCTGTGCGACCTGCTGCCGATCGAGAGCCTCGGCTTCGTCGACGGCCGCGGCTTCGTCGACCTCGCGGGCGACGACGTCCGCACCGCCTTCAAGCTCTATCCGTGGGAGTGGATGGTCCACGAGGACTTCTCCTCGCTTGCGCTGGAGCACATGGGCGACGGGCCGGGCCAGACGACCTGGATCGAGCCGATCTGGAAGATGCTGTGGTCCAACAAGGGCATCCTGCCGGTGCTGCACCGGCTCTTTCCGGAGAACCCGCACGTGCTGCCGGCCTGGTTCGAGGGTGAGCAGCCCGCGGGCCTGGAGTCGTTCGTCCGCAAGCCGCTGCTGGCGCGCGAGGGCGCGAACGCGGCCGTCGTGCTCGACGGCGAACTCGTCGAGGAGGGGCCCGACCAGGACTACGGCGACGAGGGCTTCGTCGTGCAGACGTACACCGACCTCGGCGACTACGGCGGCGGCGCACGGCCGGTCCTCGGCGTCTGGACCGTCGACGTCGAGCCCGCCGGGCTGGGGATCCGCGAGAGCGACGGGCTGCTGACCACCAACACGTCGCGGTTCGTGCCGCACGTCATCGCTTGAGACCGGAGGGGGACGCATGCTGGAACTCGTCGCGCAGGTGCTGGCCTACTCGGGAGTCGGCCTCGTCGTGCTCGTGGCCGGCTTCTTCGTCATCGACGCGCTGACGCCGGGCAGGCTCGGCGCGCTCGTCATGGACGGCAACCCGAACGCCGCCGTGCTCGCCGCGACGGCGCTCGTCTCGCTCGGGCTCATCCTGTGGTTTGCGATCTTCTTCACCGGCGCCGGCTGGAGCGGCCTCGACGACGCGCTCGTCTACGGGGCCGTCGGGGTGGGCGCCCAGGCCGTGGGATTCATGGTGCTCGACGCGCTCACGCCGGGTCGGCTCGGCGTCGTGTGCGAGGCGCCGAAGCTGCACCCGGCGGCGTTCGTGTCGGCGGCCGTCCAGCTCGCAACCGCGCTCGTGGTGTGCGCGTCGCTGACGTAGCCGTCTCCTACGACGAGCGCTACTGGTACCCCGACGACGGCGGGATCGTCTGGGTGGCGGGCTACACACTCGTCGATCCGGCCTCGGGGCGCTACCTCGCGCGCGACGCGCCCGAGCTCGCCGCGCAGGGCCTCGTCGTCGCCGGCGTCGCGGGCGCCGCTCGCTTCCACGACGACGTGCTGCAGTCGCCGGAGGCATCGCCGGG
>DASWQM010000192.1:0-24083 GCA_036403675.1 Solirubrobacteraceae bacterium
TGGCCCGCGCGGCTGCGCGCTAGCCGCGCGCGACGCGCCTGAGCCAAGCGGCCGATGCGCGCCGCCTGCGCAGCCGGATGTGCGCGGCGCGCACCTCCGCAACGCGGCGTGTGCGCCGCGACAGCACGGCTCGTGGGCGAACTGCAGCTGGTGCCGACCCCGGCTGCGTCGAACGCCCTCGCGATCGCGCGCTGGGAGGCACATCGCCGCGTGATCGTCGATCTCGCCGCGACTTTCCATAAGCGTGCAGGCGCCAGATCAGCCATGGCGAACGGACATCGTGGCGCTGCGCGGCACCACAGCAGCGCCGCCGCGCCTGATCTTGAGCCTTTGGCGCGGAGCGGACGGGCTACACTTGGTGGTGCAGCGCCGTTAGCTCGCGTGCCTCTTGTCTTCCTCTCCCGTGAGCGACGTCCGAACCCGAGGGGGGCGAGAGCGGAGGGCGCGATGCCCGAAGCAACCGGCGCACCACCGCCACCGGGCACCTATGGCGGGTCCCTGTCTGCGGCGATCTCCAATGCGGTCGTCGGCCTGCTGCACGAGTACACAGGACGTGGTCCGACGCACGCCCGCACGACGATCGGTCCCGACACGATCGTGGTGACCCTGCGCGAATGCCTGACGAAGGCCGAGCGCACGCTCGCCGAGCGCGGGCAGGGAGTGGAGGTGCTCGCGATGCGGCGTGCCTTTCAGAACACGATGCGCGACGAGCTGATCGAGGCCGTCGAGCGACTCACCGGACGGACGGTCGAGGCGTTTCTGAGCGACAACCTGCACGAGCCCGACGTCGCGGTCGAGATCTTCCTCATGAAGCGCGACGACAACAACGGTGACGGCCGGAGCGATGGCCGAGGCGACGGCCACCCACTGCGGTTTGCAGGTCCTGTGCCGATGCCTTGACACGCGGATTACTGTCAAGAGGCACTTGGCCTGTGCGGGTCGATTGCGGGGAGCGCAGCGCGCCCGCGGCCACCATCCACCACGGAAAAGGGGGAACCGTGGATACCAAGCGACCCGCAGACTTCGACGCGCGAGCGTCCATTTCCGGTTGCAAGCCGGATCCGGAGCGCGGCGATCGACCACGGCGCACGCGCGCCGAGACTCGCGCTCTGCGCCGCGGCGCGCCGCTGACGCCCGCGCAGTTCAAGGAGCTGTCACGCCTCGCCGAGCAGGGGATCAGCCCGCTGCGTCACATCTGATGGCATAAAGCCGCTCGCACCGGCGCCCGAACGCCCGTGCATCCGTCCCCGTTGTATGCGAACATACGTTCGTGCGATGGGATCATCTCTCGACCGGCGAGGACGAGGCGACGAGGCTGCCGGGTCACCGCGACCCTGCGGTCATCCGCCGCTTCGACGCTCCGGAGGCGCTCGACATGCGCTTCTACGAGATCCACGCGAGGTCGGCGCTCAACCGCGTGCCGAAGGCGTCGCGGATGCCGTTTCGCTGGACGATCAACCCGTATCGCGGCTGCTCACACGCGTGCGTCTACTGCATCGACGGCGCCACACCGGTGCTCATGGCGGACGGCTCGCACAAGCCGATGGCCAAGCTCCGCGTCGGCGACGAGATCTACGGCACCGAGCGCGAAGGCGTCTACCGGCGGTACGTTCGCACGCACGTCCGCGCGCACTGGACGACCGTCAAGCCGGCGTTCCGGGTCATCCTCGAAGACGGCACCGAGCTCATCGCGAGCGGCGACCACCGCTTCCTGACGCAGCGCGGCTGGAAGCACGTCACCGGCGCGCAGCAGGGAGCTGAGCGGCGGGCCCATCTCACGATCGGCAGCGCGCTGCTCGGCACGGGCCGGTTCGCCGCCGGGCCGCAGCACTCCGACGACTACGAGCGCGGCTACCTGCGCGCGATCGTCCGCGACGGCGACGGCACGCCCGGCTCGTCAGGCAGGCTGGCCACGCTGGAGCCGCAGGCGCTGGAACGCGCGGAGCGCTACCTGTCCGGCCGCGGCGTATACACGGCGCAGAACGCGGCCCCTCCGGGCGCAGAGCGGACGCGGTCGGTCAGGCCGCAGGTCGGGTCGCGGTGCGAGCGGGTCGGCGAGCTGCTGCGCTGGCCGTCGAACCCGAGCGACGAGTGGCGCAAGGGCTTCCTCGCCGGCGTCTTCGACGCCAACGGGTCATGCGCCGCGGTCATTCGGATCAGCGGGGCCGACGAGACGATCCTGCGCTGGATCGAGTCCAGCCTGGCGGTGTTCGGCTTTGCGACCGTGCGCGAGGCGCCGCGGCGCGCGCGCGGCATGGGCGTCGTTCGGCTCCGCGGCGGGCTGCGCGAGCGGCTGAGGTTCTTTCACCTCGTCGATCCGGCGCTGCGCCGCAAGCTCGACATCGACGGGATCGCGCTGACCTCGGACGCCCATACGGCGGTCGTGTCGATCGAGCCGCTCGGAACGGCGATTCCGCTGTACGACATCACCACCGGGACCGGCGACTTCGTCGCCAACGGCGTCGTGAGCCACAACTGCTTTGCCCGGCCCACCCATACCTACCTCGACTTCGACGCCGGACGCGACTTCGAGCGCGAGATCGTCGTGAAGGTCAACGCTCCGGAGGTCGTGCGCGCGGAGCTCGCGCGGCCGTCGTGGAAGGGCGAGCACGTCGCGATGGGGACGAACACCGACCCGTACCAGTGGGTCGAGTCCCGCTACAAGCTCATGCCGGGGATCTGGGAGGCGATGCGCGACGCGCGCAATCCGTGCTCCATCCTCACGAAGTCGCCGCTGCTGCTGCGCGACGTCGAGCTCATGCAGGAGATCGCGGCCGTGACCCACGTCCACGCGAACCTCTCGATCCCCACGCTGGACCCGAAGGCATGGCGCGCGACGGAGCCGCACACGCCGCATCCGCGGGCGCGGCTCGAGGCCGTCGCGGAGCTCAACCGGGCCGGGATACCGACCGGCGTGCTGGTTGCGCCGCTCATGCCCGGCATCAACGACTCCCCCGAGCAGGTCGAGCCGCTGCTCGAGGCCGCGGCGGAGGCGGGGGCGACCGGGATCGGCGGGATCGCCCTGCACCTGCGCGGGGAGGTCAAGCGGATCTTCTTCGAGTGGCTGCGGTCCTACCGGCCCGACCTCGTCGAGACCTACGAGGCGCTGTATGCGCGCGGGGCCTACGCGCCGCGCGCGGAGCGCGAACGCCTCGGGGCGCTGGTGCGGCGCGAGGGGACATCGTGGCCGAGCCGCTTCGGCTCCCGCGACCGCGAGCCGACGCCGCAGGTCGGGCGGGAGCCGGAGCCTGAGCCGGGGAGACAGGAGACGCTCTTCTGACCCGCTAACGCTTGGACATATGGGCGGTCTCATGGGCCGCCGCGATCCGCTCGCCGCCCGTCCGCCGGGTCACTGCCGCGGCGATGTCGGGCACGAAGCCGCCGAGCACCGACCCGACTCGCAGGCCGACCGGGGCGACGACCACCTCGGCCCTGTTGCGCTCGATCGCGCGCAGCGTGGCGTTCGCCACCTGCTCGGGCGACTTCGTGCCGACGCCGAACGGGAGCTTGACGGCGGCCTCGTGGAACATCCCGGCGTCGCGGACGAAGCCGGGGAAGATCGCCGAGACGCCGACGCCGCTGCCGTGCAGCTCGGCGCGCAGGGCGCCGGCAAATCCGCGCAGGCCGAACTTCGTGGCGTTGTAGAGCGACGCGCCGGCGGTCGGGGACCTGCCGGCGAGCGACGACATGAAGACGAGGTGGCCCCGCCGGCGCTCGACCATGTTCGGCGCGAGCACGCGCGCGAGCATGATCGCCGAGCGCAGGTTGACGTCGAGGGCGCGGTCGATCTCGTCCTCCGTCCAGGAGTCGATGACGCCCGAGGCCGACAGGCCCGCGTTGGAGACGAGGATGTCGGCGCCGGCGTGCGCCGCTGCGAGCTCGCGGACGGCCTGCGGGTCGGTGAGGTCCGCCGGCGCGACCTCGCCGCCGATCTCGCTCGCGAGCCCGACGAGGACGTCGCCGCGGCGTCCGGAGAGTACGACGTGGGCGCCCGCGGCCGCCAGGCGCCGCGCGATCGCGTGGCCCAGGCCGCCGGTGGCACCGGTCAGCAGGACGGACGTTCCGGCGACGTTCACGACGGGAAGACTGCCACGGTCGCCGTGAAGCCGTGGAGGAAGCTCTCGCCGCCGACCGGCCCGATCTCCCCGGCGGCGAAGAAGCCGGCGGTCGGGATCGCCCCGAGCTCGTCCTGGAGCGCCGCCGCGTCGTGGTCGGCGATACCGAACATCCCGCGGCCGCGACCGTTGCACGTGAAGATGAGCGCGCCGGCCGGCGCGTCGGATCCGAGCGCCCGGCGGCGCAGGCCGAGCGCCTGGTGCAGGTCGCGGTCGGCGGACGTTGCGTCGCGGGCGTGCACGCGCACGACCTGGCCCGGCGCGATCGGGGCGCCGACGGCGATCGTGCCGTTCTCGGGGTCGCCGCCGAGCACGCTGCGCACGAGGAAGTCGCCGTGGACGTAGTCCGGCTGGCCCTGCTCGACGACGATCCCCAGCAGCATGCCCTCGGCGAGGATCTCGCGCTCGGCGTCGCCGAGCTCGTCGATGACGCCGCGCAGCGCCGCGAGCGCCGGGCGCCCCGCGAGCTCCTGGATGATGCGGCCCTCGCCGGCCGTGATCGTGAGCTCCGGCCCGATCGGCGTCGCGCCCTGCGACACGCACGGCAGCAACTCGATGCCGTCGAAGCGCACGCCGACGGCGCCGCCGGCCACCACCTCCTCGCCGAGGAAGAGTGCCGCTTCGCCACGCAGCGTCCGCGCGCTGGAGACGCCGCCGAGCACTGCCACGCCGGGCGCGCGGTCGTGCAGCTCGGCGAGCACGGCGTCGGTCGGGAACGAGTAGGGGTCGGGCAGCAGGATGGCGCCGCCGGCGCCGCGGAGATCCGGGATGCCGGCGACGGCCAGCCCGTCGTCGACCTCGGTGACCTCGGCGTGGAAGGTCGACACGACGCCGTCCTCGAAGCTCGCCGCCCAGACGGCGACCGCCGTCCCGCCCTCGATCTCGCGGCCGGCGCCGACGATGCCGCCCGCGCCGCAGCCCACCAGGACGTCAGGCGAGAGCTCGTCGTGCACGCCCTCGAGCGTCGCCTCGGGCGCGGCGAGATGCGCGCCGGACGCGAAGACCACGGCCAGATCGATGCTCGCGCCCGGCAGCTCGGCGGCGACCTTGCGGGCCGCCTCGATAGCCCCGGCGTGAGGATCTGCAGCGGTTGAGAGGCCACAGGCGATTCGCACGCTCATCGCACTGCGCACGATACTGGCCGAACGCGGTCGGCAGCGGGCGAGCCGGGCGCCGGGCGGATGGAGCCTCCATCAGCGGCGGCATGCACGCCGCGCTGCGCATACTGGCCCGGTGCGCGCCCGCGTCCTCGCCCTCTTCGGCCCGACCGGCGTCGGCAAGACCGACGTCGCGGTCGCGCTCGCCGAGCGGTTGGGCGAGCGCGGCGAGCGGCCGGTCGCCGTGTCGGCGGACGCGCTGCAGGTCTACCGCGGGCTGGAGCGGTTGACGGGCGTTCCCGACGATGCCCAGCGCGCGCGCCTCGAGCACCGCCTCGTCTCGTTCGTGCCGATCGACGCGCGCTTCTCGGTCGCCGAGTACGCGGCCCGGGCGCACGCCGAGATCGACGGGCTGCTGGCCGAGGGGGCGACGCCGATCGTCGTCGGCGGCACGGGCCTCTACCTCCGGGCGGCGCTCGCGAAGCTCGACCTGCGCCCCCCGCCGCCGGACGGCGCGCGCGAGCGCTGGGAGGCCGAGCTGCTGGAGCGGGGCCCCGAGGCCCTGCACGCGCACCTGGCCCAGGCAGCGCCCTGGGTGGCGCAGACGATCGGCCGCCGCGACCGCCACCGCATCGTGCGGGCGCTCGAGCTGCTCGAGCAGGGCGCGCTCGAGCCGCCGCGAGGGCCCAACCGGCTCTGGACGTCCGACACCCGCCACCCGACCCGGCTCGTCGGCCTCGTCCGCGACCGCGACGAGCTCTACGCGCGGATCGACGCGCGCGTCGACGCGATGGTCGCCGCGGGCGCGGTCGACGAGGTCCGCCGCGCGCACGCGGCCGGCGCGTCGGGGACCGCACGCGTCGCGCTCGGCTTCGAGGAGCTGTTGCGCGGGGACGTCGACGCGATGAAGCGCCGCACGCGCAACTTCGCCCGGCGCCAGCTGACCTGGCTGCGCAAGCTGCCCGACGTGGAGCTCGTCCAGATCGACGAGCGGACGCCGGACGAGGTCGCGGCCTCCATAGACTCCGCGCCCGCATGACCCCCGAGGCCGGATTCGAGAAGTGGCAGGCGCTGGGCAACGACTACCTCATCTTCGAGGAGCGGGCGCTGCCGTTCGCGCTCACGGCGGGTCGCATCGCCCGCATCTGCGACGTGCACGAGGGGATCGGCTCCGACGGCATCCTGCTGCTCTCCGAGCCCGACGAGCCGGGGTTCGTCGCGCGCCTGCGGATCTTCAACCCCGACGGATCGGAGGCCGAGCTGTCGGGCAACGGCGCGCGCGAGGCCGTCATGTACCTGCGCCGCGCCGGCTGGACCGACGCCGACCGCTTCTCGATCCAGACCGCCGCCGGCGAGATCCGCCCGCACATCACCGGGCCGGCGACCTGCACGCTGGACATGGGCCGCGCGCGGACGTCGTCGAAGGACTTCCCGTCCGGTAACGGCGACGGCACCGGGACGCTCGAGGCCGCCGGGCGCAGCTGGCGCTTCCAGCACGTCCAGGTCGGCAACCCGCAGTGCGCGATCCACCATCCGGACCTCGCCGAGCTCGAGGCGCTCGACCTGCCCGCGATCGGGCCCGCGATCGAGCGCCACGAGCTGTTTCCGAACCGCACGAACGTCTCATGGTTCGCCGAGCTCGAGCCGGGCGTGATCCGCGCGCGGATCTTCGAGCGCGGCGTGGGGGAGACGATGTCCTCGGGCACCGGCGCCAGCGGTGCGGCGGTCGCCTACGCGCTGCGCGGCGGCGGCTCGCCGGTCACCGTCCGGCTCGACGGCGGTGAGCTGCTGGTCGACGTCGAGGAGGACCTGCATCTCACCCTCAGCGGCCCGGCGGTGCCGGTGTACCGCGGCGTGCTCGCCGACGACTTCCGGAAGGAACTGGAGAACCTGTGAAGCCCAGCAAGCGCCTGGACCGGATCCCGCCGTACCTCTTCGCCGAGCTCGAGCGCAAGGTCGCCGCCAAGCGCGCGGCGGGGATCGACGTCATCTCGCTGGGCATCGGCGACCCGGACCGCCCGACGCCGGCGATCGTCGTCGACGCGATGCAGGAGGCCGTGACGGAGCCCGAGACGCACCGTTACCCGTCCAACCGCGGGCGCCGGGACTTCCGCGAGGCGGTCGCCGACTTCTACATGCGCCGCTTCGACGTCGAGCTCGACCCGGCGACAGAGATCATGCCGGCGATCGGCGCGAAGGAATGCATCTTCAACCTCAACCTCGCGTTCCTCGATCCCGGCGACGCCGCGCTGTCGGCCGACCCCGGGTACCCGGTCTACACCGGCGGCCCGCTCATGGCGGGCGCCGACCCGGTGCTCATGCCGCTGCTGCCCGAGCGCGGCTTCACGCCCGACCTCACGGCGATCTCCGCCGCCGACAAGGCGCGCGCGAAGCTCATGTTCTTCAACTACCCCAACAACCCGACCGGCGCGGTCGTCCGCGACGGGTTCTTCGAGGAGGTCGTGCGCTACGTCCGCGACACGGACATCCTCGCCGTCCACGACAACGCCTACTCGGAGACCGTCTACGACGGCTACCGCGCGCCCTCGTTCCTCGCCACGCCCGGTGCCAAGGACGTCGGCGTCGAGGTCTTCTCCTGGTCGAAGGGCTACAACATGACGGGCTGGCGCTGCGCTGCGATCGTCGGCAACGCGGAGGCGATCGAGCATTACTGGCGCCTGAAGACGAATATCGACTCCGGGCTCTTCGAAGCCGTCCAGCTCGCCGGCATCGCCGCGCTGAGCCCCGACACCGACGGCGACAAGCGCGAGATGAACGCGCACTACGCGCGCCGCCGCGATCTTGTCGTCGACGCGCTGCGGAAGATCGGAGTCGACGTGACACCGCCGAAGGGCACGATCTACATCTGGGCGCCGGTCCCCGCCGGCTTCGACAGCGCGGCCGACTACTGCGAGCACGTGCTCGAGGAGGCGGCGGTCGTCATCTCGCCGGGCGGCGCCTACGGGCCCAACGGCGAGGGCTTCTTCCGGATCTCGCTGACGACCCCGGACGACCGCCTGCTCGAGGCCGTGGAGCGGCTGGGTCGCCTGGCAGGCTGAGCGCGCCGTGCGGTACTGCGGCATCGACGTCTCGGCGGCCCCTGCCAACCAGCAGCTCTGCACGCTGCACGAGCGGCGCGGCAGCGACGGCGGCGTCGAGCTCGTCGCGACGTTCTACGAGCCGGGCACCGTCGCGTCGGTCGCCCGGACCGTGCTGGGCTTCGGGGGCGAGGCGGTCGTCGCCGTCGACGCGCCGTCCGGGCACCGGCTCGACCTGCTCGCGCCGGGCGCGCCGCTGCGCGACGAGCTCGGCCTGCCGGCGGGGCGCTTCGAGCGCCACCGCGTCTGCGACGCGCTGCTCTTCCGCCGCCGTCTCCCGCTGTACCCGGTCCCGGCGGCGAGCCAGGCGCTCGCCGCGTGGGAGCGCTGGATCGGCGTCGGCTTCCAGCTCTTCGCGGCGCTCGCGCCGCTGGAGCTCTTCCGCCCCGAGGCGGGCAGCGCCGTGCAGGGCCGCGTCGACGAGGGCGCACTGCGCTTCGGACGCCTCTGCGAGACCTATCCCGATGCGGTCTTCTGCTCGATGATCGGCCATCGCCCCTCGCCGAAGCGCACGCCGTGGGGCCTGCAGCAGCGGATCGCGGCGCTGAAGCTCCGCGACATCGTCGACGCCGACGGCGGCCTCTGGCACCGGACGCTCGACGAGCTCGATGCCTGCGCCGCCGCCTACGCCGCGTACGTCCTGGCCGGCGGAGGCGGCTCGTGGGTCGGCGATCCGCGCGAGGGCGTCATCGTGCTGCCGGTCGACGAGCTGCTGCCGCGCTACGACCCGCTGCCGCCGCCGGCCCGCGCGCCGCTGGCCTGAGAGCACGTCCGCGGCGTCCGAGCGCGGGAAGTTTCGCGTCTACCCCTATGCGAGGGGCGATCGATGGCAGATGATGGGTGAAGCCACCCCAGGACGCCATGACCCAGACAGCGCACGGAACGCAGGACAGGTGGGTGAAGACCACGCGCTGGGTCATCTCCGTCCCGCCGCGCTATGAGGGCGTGCGCGTGCTCGTGACGTTCCCCCTCAGCCATTTCTGTGAGAAGGCCCGCTGGGCGCTTGACCATGCGAGCCTGAGCTACAGCGAGCACGGGTACGCGCCCGCGGTCCACAAGATCGCCGTCCGGTCCCACGGCGCGAGGACGGTGCCGCTGCTCGTGGGGGAGCAGACGCTGCGCCAGTCGACCGACATCCTGTGCTTCGCCGACCGCGCAGGCCCGCGCGAGCGCAGCATCTATCCCGCCGAACGTGCGGCGCGGCAGGAGATCGAGCGGGTCATCGCGCGGCTCGATGTGACGCTGGGGCCCCAGGCACGGCTCTGGTGGTACTCCTGGCTCGTGGCCGACCCGCGGCGGCTCTACGAGTGGGCGTCGCGCGGGCTCGCCTCGCAGCAGCGCGTGCTGCTGCGCATCCTGAGCCCCAGGATCGCGATCCTGATCGCCACGAGCCTGCACATCACGAAGCGCACCCGCGACGAGGCGCGCGAGCGCATCGACGAGGAGCTGTGCGCGGTCTCGGCCGCGCTCGCGGACGGGCGCCGTTACCTCGGCGGGGACGGGTTCGGCGCGGCGGACCTGACCTTCGCCGCGCTTGCCGGCCTGCTCGTGTGCGCGCCGGGCTACGGAGGTACGCGGCTGACGCTGCCGCCGCTGCCCGCGGAGCTTGCGCCACAGATCCTCGCCTGGCGTGCGACGCCGGCCGGCCAGCTCGCGTTGCGGCTCTACCGCGAGCACCGCGCGCCGCCGGCCTGACGATCACCGCGGCCGCAGGCCGGCGAGCAGCTGGTCGATCGCATCGGTCACGACGGCCGTGACCGGCTGCGACTCGATCATGCCGCCGTTGGCCATCGTCGCCAGCCCCTGCATCGTGGCGAATGCCGCGATCGCGACGCGCCCGGGATCGCCGGGCGCCAGCTCGCCCGCGGCCTGCGCCTCGGCGATGACCGCCATCGGAACCGCGAAGGCGCGGTCGGCCGTCTCGCGCACACGGTCGGCGCCCGCGCGCTGCTTGCCGGCGAACATGAGCTCGAGCAGCGCAGCATGCCGCGTCGCGAAGCCGATGTAGGCCTGGGCGAGCGCGTGCAGCCGGCCGTCGAATGCGGCCCCCGCGCGCTGCACCGCACCGCGCAGCTCCTCGCCGAGGCGCTCGAAGCCGTCCTCCGCGAGCGCGTCGAGCAGCGCCTGGCGGTCGGGGAAGTGTCGCCGCGGAGCCGCATGGCTCACGCCGATCTCGCGCGCGAGCTCGCGCAGCGACAGCGCCTGAGCGCCGCGTTCGTCGACCGTCTGCGACGCCCGCTCCAGCAGCGCCGAGCGCAGGTTGCCGTGGTGGTAGCGCTGGAGCGTCACGGACGCAAGCGTACCCGACGATGTAGACGTTGACAGCATTGTTGTCAGCGTCTACATTGAAGCGCATGACCTCCTCCACCTGGACAGCAGGCGACCTGCCCACCCTCGACGGCCGCACGTTCGTCGTCACCGGCGCCACGAGCGGCCTCGGCCTCGTCACCGCCCGCGAGCTCGCGCGGGCCGGTGCTCGCGTCGTCCTCGCAGTGCGCGACACCGCGAAGGGCGAGCAGGCGGCGACCGCCATCCCCGGCACGGTCGAGGTGCGGCACCTGGATCTCGCCGACCTCGCGTCGGTCAGGTCGTTCGCCGACTCGTGGGACGGGCGGCTCGACGTCCTCGTCAACAACGCGGGCGTCATGGCGGTGCCCGAGCGGCGCACGAAGGACGGCTTCGAGCTGCAGATCGGGACGAACCACCTCGGCCACTTCGCGCTCACGAACCTCCTGCTGCCGTCGATCACCGACCGCGTCGTGACGGTCTCGTCGACGGCGCACCAGATGGGCAGGATCCGCCTCGACGATCTCAACTGGGAGCGGGGGCGCTACAGCCGGTGGCGCGCCTACGGCCAATCCAAGCTCGCCAACCTCCTGTTCACGCTCGAGCTGCAGCGGCGCCTGGAGGCGGCGGGCTCGCGCGTCCGCGCGTACGCGGCGCATCCCGGCTACGCGAACACGAACCTCCAGGGCCACACGTCGAGCGCGCTGCAGCACGGGTTCATGGCGGTGACCAACCGCTTCTTGGCGCAGAGCGCCGAGATGGGCGCGCTGCCGACCCTCTTCGCCGCCACGCAGGACCTCCCTGGGGCGAGCTTCGTCGGGCCGGGTGGCTTCCAGGAGCAGCGCGGGTACCCGGCGCTCGCGCGCCGCGCGTCGCGGGCCTGGGACAGCGAGACCGCCCGGCGGCTGTGGGACCTCTCCGAGCGGCTCACCGGCACGACGTTCTCCGTCGCTGCCGCGCCGAGGCTCTCCGAGGCGGGTCAGAGCTCGGTTGGGCGTCTGCAACGGCTCTAGATGGGTTGATTCCGCGGCCCGTGCCGGTCGTGGAATCAGCCATCTAGACTGGAGTCATGCAACGAACCCGCAACGGTCGCGTAGGAGAGCCCAAGCCCGGCACCGCCGAGGCCGCGACCGGGCGCCCGAAGCAGCGCGCGTTCTGCATCGCCGCGCTGCAGGAGGGCGACGATCTCGGCGAGCTGCGCGAGCTGCTGCGCACCGCCGGTGTCGCCGTCGTCGGGCAGACCGTCCAGCACCGCGACCGTCCGCACCCGAACACGTACCTCGGTCCCGGCAAGCTGCTCGAGGTCAAGGAGGCCGCGCAGGCCGCGGACGCCAATGTCATCGCCTGCGACGACGAGCTGAGCCCGCGCCAGGAGCGCAACCTCGAGTCCGAGCTCGGTCTGCCGGTCGTCGACCGCACCTCGATCATCCTCGACATCTTCGCCGGGCATGCGCACAGCGCCGAGGGCAAGCTCCAGGTCGAGCTCGCCCAGCTCGAGTACAACATGGCTCGCATGCGCGGCCTGTGGACGCATCTCGAGCGGCTCGGGGCAAGCGCCGCGCAGCCCGGCATCGGCGCCCGCGGACCGGGCGAGTCGCAGATCGAGACCGACCGCCGCCTGGCTCGCAACCGGATCACGGCGCTGCGCCGACGCCTGCAGGGCGTGAGCTCGTCGCGCGCGGTCATGCGCGCGGAGCGCGAGCGCGCGCACCTGCCCCAGATCGCGCTCGCGGGCTACACGAATGCGGGCAAGTCGACGCTGCTCAACCGGCTGACCGGCGCCGAGGTCGGCGTTCGCGACCGCCTCTTCCACACGCTGGACGCGACGACCCGCGAGTTGCGCGTCAACGGGCGCCCGTACCTGCTGACGGACACCGTCGGCTTCATCCGCAAGCTGCCCCACCAGGTCGTCGACGCGTTCGCCGCGACGCTGCACGAGACGCGCGAGGCCGACCTCATCCTGCACGTCGTCGACGCGTCCGTCGACGAGGAGGAGATGCGGGCGATGCTGCGCGCCGTCGA
This sequence comes from Solirubrobacteraceae bacterium, assembly GCA_036403675.1. Classification (GTDB taxonomy): domain Bacteria; phylum Actinomycetota; class Thermoleophilia; order Solirubrobacterales; family Solirubrobacteraceae; genus CADCVQ01. The sequence continues at coordinate 12,619 of DASWQM010000192.1, forward strand.
CGAGACGCTCGACAGCGTCGGGGCGGGCGACCGGCCGCGGCTGCTCGTCCTCAACAAGGCCGACGCGCTCGACGACGAGCGCCGCGAGGAGCTCGCCTTCGAGCATCCCGACGGCTTGCTGATCTCGGCCGCGACGGGGGAGGGGATCGAGCAGCTCGGCGAACGCGTCGAGGAGGAGTTCCGCCGCACCCTGCGCTCGGTCGACCTGCTCGTGCCCTACGCCGACGGGGCGAGCCTGGCCGAACTGCACGACGCCGCCGGCGACCTGGACCGGACCGACACCGCCGACGGCGTGCGCGTCCGTGCACGCGTGTCGGCCACGGTCGCCGAGCGCTACGCGCGCTTCTCGGTCAACGGCACGCCGGCGTAGGCACGTGGGAGAGCTCCGCGTCCTGCGGCTGCATCCCGCCGCGGCGCTGCCCGTGCGGGCGCACGACGACGACGCCGGCTATGACCTGCGGGCGGTCGAGGCCGTGTTGCTGGGGCCGGGCGAGCGGGCCGGGGTGCGCACCGGCATCGCCATCGAGCTGCCGGCCGGCCATGCCGGGCTCGTGCTGCCGCGCAGCGGCCTGGCCGCGCGTCACGGGATCACGCTCGTCAACGCACCCGGCCTCGTCGACGCGGGCTACCGGGGCGAGCTGAAGGTCCTGCTGCTGAACACCGACCGCGAGACGGCGTTCGAGGTCACGGCGGGCGACCGGATCGCGCAGCTCGTCATCGTCGCGGTCGCGACGCCCGAGATCGTGGACGCCGACGCCCTCGCCGCGACCGTGCGCGGCGAGGGCGGCTTCGGCTCCAGCGGCGCGTGAGGCGCTACGAGGCGACGAACCCGAAGTTCTTCAGGTAGTCGCCGGCCACCTTGGCCGGCTCCTGCTTGTCGATGTCCACGCGCGCGTTGAGCTCCTGCATGATCGGCTCGGTCATGTACTTCTGGACGTCCGTGATGGCCTTCTGGCCGTCCGGGCCGAGCTTCTTGGCGGCCGGGTCGCGGATGGTGAAGCTGATGTTGTACGGCGGGAAGATCGACTTGTCGTCGTCGAGGATCACGTACTTGCCGGAGGACAGCGCCCCGTCGGTCGTGAACACGAACGCGATGTCGGCATCGCCGTTGTCGAGGATCTGGAACTTGTTCTGGCCGGGCAGGAAGCGCTTGAACTTCAGCCCGTAGCCCCGCTCGACGCCGAGCAGGCAGTCGATGCGCTGCCGGCATTCCGGGAAGCCGTTGACGACCATGTTCTGCGACTTGCCCTTGAGGTCGGAGATCTTCGTGGGGTTCCCGAGCTCGGCGGCCTTCTTCTTCGTCACGGCCATCCGGTAGGTGTTCTCGAACGGCGTCGTGGGCAGCGCGGTGATGCCGACCTTCGCGTAGTCCGCCTTGGCGTCCTGGTAGGCCTTGGCCGGATCCTTCGGGACGTCGGCGATCTTCACCTTGAAGAACGACGTCAGCGACGTGCCCGTGTACTCGGGGTAGGCGTCGATCGCGCCCTGGCGCAGGGCCTTGTAGGCGATGAGCTCCGAGCCGAGGTTGAGATCCTTCTTGACCTTGTAGCCCGCAGCCTGCAGCGCCTGCGTATAGATCTCGCCGAGGATGTACTGCTCGGTGAAGTTCTTGGAGCCGACCTTCAGCGAGACGCTCGAGGCGCCCTGCACCGGTTGGATCTTGTTGGCGGCCTTCTCGGATGCCGAGAGGTTCCCGCTGCCGGCGGCCTGCGTGGTCTGCGTGGCCGAGGTCGTGGTGTTGCTGCTCGTGCTGTTGTCGCTGCCGCACGCGGCGACGACGACGCCGAGCGCGACGATGGCGAGCACGGCGAACAGGATGCGGATACTGCTGCGGGTCACGGGAGGTGCACTCTCCTTCTTGATATGGGCCAGAGACGGAACGGGGGGCGGGCGCGGCCGGCGACCTTCAGCCCCTTCGGGGTGACGAGGCGTTGCACGAGGGCGAAGCCGGCATCGGAGGTGAGGGTGAGCACGGCGACGACGATCGCGGCGCCGATCTGCCCCGCCTCGCCGTAGACGTTGAACGAGATGATCGGCGTGCCGAGCGTGTCGAGGCCGGCGTAGGGCGCGATGATCGCCGTGGCGAGGACCGTCACCGCGGAGATCCGTATGCCGCCGAAGATCGTGGCCAGCGCGAGCGGCAGCTCGACCTGGCGGACGAGCTGCGGCTCGCTGAGGCCCTGGCCGCGCGCGGCGTCGACGAGCTCGGGGTCGACCTGCCGCATCCCGACGTACGTGTTCGTGAGGATCGGCGGGATCGCCAGCAGGGTCAGGGCGAACGCGATGTTCGTGAAGCCGGTGCCGAGGAACGCGACGAAGAAGGCGATGATCGCCAGCGCCGGGACCGCGCGGCCGATGTTGGCGACGCCCACGGCGAGGAACTCGGCGCGGCCGAGGTGCCCGAGCCACAGGCCGATCGGCACGGAGACCGCGATCGCGAGCGCCACCGCCACGAAGGAGACGGCGAAGTGATTGGCGGTGAGGTGGCCCACCTCGTCGAGCCCGCCGACGTTGACGGTTCCCGCGCCCGACGGGCGCGCGTGGAAGATGAAGTCGATCGCGTCGCGAAACGTCGACACGATCGAGGCGAAGGTGGGCGTCATGTCGAGACCGCCCGGCGCCACGGCGTCACAGCGCGCTGGAACGTCAGCACGAGGAGGTCCAGCGCGGAGGCCAGCAGGGTGAGGAGGATGCCGCAGGCCAGGACGTTGCCGCGAAAGTCGATCTCGCGGTTGATGTTGTTCCCGAGCCCTCCCCCGCCGGCGAGGTAGGCGAACGCGGCGAGGCCGACCGTCGTGGCCGCGGCGATCCGCAGCCCGGCCAGGATCTCCGGCAGCGCGAGCGGCAGCTCTACGCGGAACAGCCGTTGCAGGCTCGTCAGGCCCATGCCGCGTGCGGCGTCGATCGTGTCCGGGGGCACGCCGCCCAGGCCGGTGATGACGTTGCGGAAGATGATGACGAGCGTGTAGGCGGTCAGCGCGACGATCGCGGTGTCGTTGCCGCGCCCCGTGACCGGCAGCAGCAGGAGGAACGCGGAGATGCTGGGGACGGTGTAGATCGCGCTCGTGAGGCCGGTGAGCGGCGTGATGAGCCAGCGCTGACGGTGAGCGACGAGGCCGAGCGTCAGCGCGATCACGAAGCCGATCGTGACCGGCACGACCGTGAGGTAGACGTGCTCGAAGAACGGGGTCTGGTAGCGGTCGAGATGGTGCACGATCCAGTCCAGGCAGACCCCGTTGTTGCCCGGGCAGCCCGACTCGCCGGCCCGGTTATGGACGAAGCCGTCCTGGGCGATGATCGTCGGGACGATCATGCGGCCCGCTCGGGCGCGCTGGGCACCTCGGCGCGCGCGTGGCTGATCGCGTGTGAGATCGCCTGGATCGACAGCGCGCCGACGACGTGGCCGCCCGCGTCGACGACCGGTCCGTACATCGACTCGTGCGCCAGGAGGTCCGACAGCGCATCGCGCAGGATGTCGTCGAGCTCGACGATCGGCTCGGGCGGGGAGCGCAGCTCGGCGCGGACGCGCTCGCCGGTCAGGCCGCGCTCGCTGAGCCAGCCGAGCGGCCGCCGCTCGGCATCGACGAGCAGCGGGATGATGAGGTCGGCCTCCGCGATCCGCTCGCGCACCGCCTCGGTCGGCTCGCCCACTCGGGCCGTCGCCACCGACCACAGGTCGATGTCGCGGACGCGCTGCAGCGCGAGGCGCTTGAGCGCGCGGTCGGCGCCCACGAAGTCCTCGACGAACGCGTTCGCGGGCGCCGTCAGCAGCTCGGCCGGCGGCGCGTACTGCGCGAGCTTGCCGCCGACCTGCATGACCGCGATCCGGTCGCCCATCTTGATCGCCTCGTCGATGTCGTGCGTGACGAACACGATCGTCTTGCGCAGCTCGGCCTGCAGGCGCAGGAACTCGTTCTGCAGCCGCTCGCGGTTGATCGGGTCGATCGCGCCGAACGGCTCGTCCATGAGCATGACCGGCGGGTCGACGGCGAGCGCGCGGGCGACGCCGACGCGCTGGCGCTGGCCGCCCGAGAGCTGCGTGGGGTAGCGCTCGCGCATCTCGTGCGCTTCGAGCCCCACAAGCTCCAGCAGCTCGTCGACGCGCGCGGCGACGCGCGCCCTGCTCCAGCCCAGCAGGTGCGGGACCGTGGCGATGTTCTCGGCGATCGTCCGGTGCGGGAAGAGCCCGATCTGCTGGATGACGTAGCCGATGTGCCGCCGCAGGTCGTCGGGCTTGCGCTCCCTGACGCTGCGACCGCCGAGCAGGATGTCGCCGGACGTGATGTCGATCATGCGGTTGACCATCCGCATGGCGGTCGTCTTGCCGCATCCGGAGGGGCCGACGAGGACGCAGATCTCGCCCGCCGGCACCTCGAGGGAGAGCCGGTCGACCGCCGGTGAGGTGCTGCCGGGATAGCGCTTCGTGGCCTCGCGAAACTCCAGCGGCTCCGCCGACGACTGCGTGGACTGTCCTGCCACGCGGCGGATCCTACCCCCGGCGCAGGCCGAGACGGCCGCAATAGTCCATCGTCTAGACCCCGGCGGCGCGGCGCGCCTCGGCGTGCGCGGCGTCCTCCAGCCGGTCGTCGAGCGGTGCGAGCTCGTCGACGCCGGTCGCGCGGCGGATGAGCCAGTCGGCGAACCAGGTGTTCTTCGGCAGCAGCGGACCGTGGAGATACGTGCCGATGACGCCGTCGCGGCGGACGCCCTCGGTGCCGGAGGACCCGGTGTTGCCGTGGCCGCGCAGGACGCGCCCGAGCGGCGCCTCGCCGGCGCCGAGGTGGGTGCGGCCGGCGTGGTTCTCGAAGCCGGCCAGCACGCGCTGCTCCTCGCCCTCGAGCTGCAGCTCGATCGCGACGTTGCCGATGAGCCGCGGGCCGTCCGAGCGGACGGTCTCGAGGTCGACGAGGCCGATGCCGGGGATCTCCTCGTGGCCGAGCGCGTAGCGGTGGCCGAGCAGCTGGTAGCCGCCGCAGACGCCCAGCACGAGCGCGCCACGGGCGGCGGCCGCGTGCAGCGCGCCGCGCTTGGTCTCGACGAGGTCCAGCGCGCAGAGGCGCTGGTCGCGGTCCTGGCCGCCGCCGAGGTAGAAGAGGTCGTGCGCGCCGGCGTCGATCGCGTCCCCGAGGCCGGCCGCGGTCACCGCGAAGCCGATCCCGCGCCAGCGGCAGCGGCGCTCGAGCACGAGGAGGTTGCCGCGGTCGGCGTAGATGTTCATGAGCTCCGGGTACAGCGCGCAGACACGCAGCTCAACCACGCAGCATCACCACGCTGGAGCCGACGTGGTCGTCGGTGGCGCCGATCGAGCGTTCCGGCTGCGGCGACAGGCCCACCGCGCATGCCTCGGCATCCAAAAGGCGCGACGCGACGCGATCGAGATGGATGAGGTTCGGGCTCGCGGTGCGCCGTCCATGACCGTCGAGCGTCGTGCGGATGCGCTCGATCGCGACGCGCTCGCCCTCGTCGCGCACCGCGATCGGCTGGCTGGAGTAGTGCACCCCCGCGACCGTGAGCGTGTCGGGGAGCGGCAGGAGGACGTGGTCCTCGTCGAAGGACTCGAAGGCGTCGGCGAGCGCGCAGGCGACGAGGCCGCCGGCGGTCAGGTGCGCGCGGGCGGAGCGCAGGAAGCCCGCCCGCCCAGCCGGGCCCAGGAGTTGGACGGTCTGCATCGGCGCGAGGATCAGCCCGAAGCTGCGCCCCGGCAGCGCGAAGTCGCCGGCGTCGGCGACGACCGTCTCGACCGCGAGGCCGCGGGCGCCGGCGCGCCGCTGCAGCTCGGCGAGCAGCTCCGCGTCGATGTCGAGCGCGACGACCTCGTGGCCGCGGGCGGCGAGATCGAGCGTCACCCGGCCGGTGCCGGCGCCCACGTCGAGGATCGGCCCGGCCTCGGTGGCGGCGAGCTCGCGCCAGAGCGCCAGATCGGCGCCGTAGGACGCGCACTCGACGTCGTGCCAGATGACGTGGCTCATCGCGAGCGGCCGCCTCGCGGCTGCGCGCGAGCGGCGGTCGAGCAACCGTGCGCGGTCATGCGAACGACCCCGCCGCCGCGCCGCGCGCGACGAGCAGCTCGCGCAGCGCGAGCATCGCGGTGTACGTCGGCAGCGCGACGAGCCGGCCCTCGCCGGCCGCCAGCGCGTCGTCCAGCCCGCGCTCGAGCGCCGGGACGACATGCAGCCGGTCGGCCGGTATGCCCGCATACTTCAGCCGCAGCGCGAGCTCGGCCGCGCGGGTGCCGCTGCACGTCACGCGCCGCACGCGCCCGGCGAGCTGCTCGAAGTCGGCGTCCCAGACCCACGAGACGTCGCGCCCGTCGGCCGTGCGGTCGTTGAGGATCGCGAGGACGTCGTGCTCGCCCTCGTCGAGCGCGAGCGTGCGCAGCACCTCGTTGGCGCCCGCCGGGTTCTTCACGAGCAGGATCGCCAGGTCGCGGTCGCCGACGCGCACGGTCTCGGCACGCCCGAACGCCGCCCGCGTCGCCGCCAGGCCCGCGACGATGTCCTCCAGCCCGGCGCCGAGCTCGCGCGCGAGCGCGGCCGCGGCGAGCGCGTTGTAGACGTTGTAGAGGCCGGGGAGCGGGAGGTCGACGGTCGCCTGCTCGCCGCCGAGCTGCAGCTCGAAGCGTGCGCCGCGGGTGCCGTCCAGGGCGACGCCGGTCGCGAACACGTCCGGCTGCGGACGCTGTGCGTCGCCGTTGGGGCAGTGGTAGCGCCCGAGGTGGCCCATGTAGACGGCGTCGTAGACGTACGGCGCGCCGCAGCGCCGGCAGTGCTTGGAGTCCGCCGCGTGGGCCATCCCGGCGAGCGCGGCGCCGTCGTCCTCCACGCCGAAGTACGTCACGCGCTCGTGCTCGCGCCCGAGGTCGGCGACGAGCGGATCGTCGGCGTTGAGCACGAGGCGCGCGGCCGGCGCCGCCGCGACCGTCACCGCCCAGCGGTCGGCGATCGACTCGAGCTCGCCGTAGCGGTCGAGCTGGTCGCGGAAGAGATTGGCGAGCAGCAGGGCGCGGGGACGCAGCTCCGGCACGACCGAGTCCAGCCAGAACTCGTCGACCTCGAACAGCCCCGCGTCGCCGTCGATTCCGCCGCGGCGCGCGGCGCGCAGCAGCGCGCTCGCAACGCCGCCGGCCATGTTCGCGCCGGCGCGGTTGTGGACGAGCCGCATCCCCGTGCGCTCGAGGATCGCGGCGACCATCGCCGCGGTCGTCGTCTTCCCGTTCGTCGCCGAGATCACCGCGCTGCCGCCCGGCAGCCTTGCCGCGAGCCGACCGATCGCGTGCGGCTCCATGCGCATGAGGAGCTTGCCCGGCAGGCTCGTCGCGCCGCGACCGCTGCGACGCGAGATGGCGCCCGCGCCACGGGCGACCGCGATCTTGGCCGCGAGTCTCACGCCGGTGCGAGCACGCGCAGCGCGCCCGGCTCGATGCGGATCGTGACGGGGGTGGAGCCGATCGGGTCGCCGTCGGCGTAGACGACGAACGGGCGGTCGGCGTCGACGTGCAGCTCGCGCGCACGCAGCACGCGCACGCTCGGCTCGTCGACGTGGGTGCCCTTGAAGACCTTCGGCAGCGCCGCGAGGAAGCGGCGCTTGGGCAGCCGGCCGGTGAGGACGACGTCGAACAGCCCGTCGTCGAGCCGCGCCTCGGGCGCCAGCAGCATGCCCCCGCCGTACCCGGGCGCGTTCGCCGCGGCGACCGAGTAGCCGGAGAACCGCAGCCGCTCGCCGTCGATCCGCAGGTCGAAGCGCGCGGGCTGCCACGCCGCGAGCGCGCGCAACGCCGCGTAGACGTAGACGAGGCGCCCGAGCCGCGCGGGCGCGGTGTTGGCGATCCGGTTGGCGTCGGAGTCGAAGCCGAGCGACGCGATGCCGACGAACGTCCGCCCGCCGACGTCGCCGACGTCGAGCACGCGCTCGCTGCCGGTCGCGACGACCGCGCACGCGGCGCGCGCCTCGCGCGGGATGCCGAGCGCGCGGGCGAGGTCGTTGCCGCGACCGCCCGGAAGGACGCCGAGCAGCGACCCGGGGACGCCGCGCAGCGCGCCGGCGACGCAGCCGACGAGGCCGTCGCCGCCGAGCGTCACGACGACCTCGCCCGCCCGCGCGGCGTCGGCGGCGAGCTGGCAGCCGTGATCGAGGTCGCGCGTCGTCTCGGTGTGGAAGGCGATCCGCAGCGACCGCAGCTCGTCCTCGACCTGCGGCAGGATGCGCGCGGAGCGCCCGCCACCGGCCGACGGGTTGCACAGCAGGGCGACGTCGCGATCCACGCCGCTCACGGGAGGACCAGCGTCTCCAGGCGCTCGGCGATCGCGACCGGGCCGGGTTCGGGCGCGGCCTCGGCGGTCTCGCGGTCCGAGGCGCCGGTGAGCACGATCGCTCCGTCGATGCCGGCGGCGTGCGCTGCGCCGAGGTCCGCGTCGACGCGGTCGCCGACCATCAGCGCCCTGCCGGGGCCGAGGCGGTCCAGCGCGGTCTGCACGAGCGTCGGCTTGGGCTTGCCGACGGTCAGCACCTCGCGTCCCGACGCCGTCTCGACGGCGGCGATGACGGCGCCCGAGCCGGGCCACAGGCCGTCGTGCGCAGGGAACGTCGGGTCGCGGTTTGAGCCGATGAGGAAGGCGCCGCGCAGCGCCGCCTGGGTCGCCTCGCGCAGCTCGGTGTAGTCGAAGTGCGGGTGGAACGCGACGACGACGACGTCGGCGCGGCTCGCGAACGTCGTGCCGTTGACGATTCGCACACCGGCGGCCTCGACGTGGCGGTGCAGCGCGTCGGAGCCGATGACGACCGCCGAGCGGCCCGCGAACCGCTCGGCGAGCACGAACTGCAGCGCGCCGCCGCAGGTGACGACCTCCTCGAGCGATGCCTGGAAGCCGAGCCGCCAGAGCTTGCGGACGTATTCCTCGGTGCCGAGCTGCGTGTCGTTCGTGACGAACGCCACGCCCTTGCCGGCGGCGCGCAGCGCCGCGACCGCATCCACGGCTCCCGCCGTCGCCTCGTCGCCGACCCAGACGCAGCCGTCGAGATCGAGCAGGAGATGGTCGTAGCGCGCGACGAGAGAGGTGACCGGCACGGCCGGGAGTTTGACTACCCTGGGACGCCGTGCGTCGCGCGAACGTCCTGATCGCCATCCTGCCGGCGTCGCTCGCGCTCGTGCTCGTGGCGTGCGGCAAGGACGCCTCGACCAAGTCCGCGGCCGCGACGGTCCCCGCGACGACGACGACCGCCGCACCCCCGACGACGACCGCCGAGGCGGTACCGCCGCGATCGACGAACGACGGCTGCCGCGCGGTGCCGGCGGCGACGCGCAAGGAGGATTCCAACCGCCGGCGCCCGCGGGAGCGGCTGAGCCGCAAGCGCGACTACATCGCGACGATCCGGACGAACTGCGGCACGATCCGCATCCGCCTGGACGTGAGGCGGGCCCCGAAGACGACGGCGTCGTTCGCCGGGCTGGTGCGCACCAGGTTCTTCGACGGGCTGGCGTTCAATCGCATCGCCAAGCCCGGCGGCAACGACTTCGTCATCCAGGGCGGCGATCCGCAGGGCAACGGCGAGGGCGGCCCCGGCTACATCGTCGTCGAGACGCCGCCGCGCGGGATCCGCTACCGCCGCTACATCGTCGCGATGGCAAAGCGCCCGGACCAGCCGCCCGGGACGTCCGGCAGCCAGTTCTTCATCGTCACCGCCGCCGACGCGGGGCTCGATCCCGTGTACGCGCTCCTCGGCGAGGTGATCGGCGACAAGAGCGCCGTGCAGCGGATCGCGGCCGTGCCGGCCGACCCCGCCGCCCTCGAAGCGCCACTGGACCCGGTCGTCCTGAGCTCGGTGCGGATCACGTCGCGGCGGCGTTAGTCAGCATGGACGCAGGAGGGGGCTGGCCCTCGCGCGTCGCATCTGTCGCGGGTTGACTTGTGCGGTGTTGAGGGCCGCTTCGGCCAGAGCCGCATACGACCTGTTTGGAGGACCAGCCCGTGCCTGACGTTAGCTCGATCGCGCCCACCGATGTGCGTCTGTGGGCGGCCTTTGATGTGCACAAACTGTCGATCGTCGCGGCGACATTGCCGTCCTGTGGCGGCAAGCCGGAGGTCTGCCGGATCGAGACGACTGAGAAGGCGATCCGCCGGCTCGTCGATCGGCTCGGCGGCCCGGACGGACTGGCGGTCTGTTACGAGGCCGGTCCCGGCGGCTACGCGCTGTGGCGACTGCTGACACGGATCGGCGTTGCCTGCGACATCGTCGCGCCGTCGCTGGTTCCGGTCCGTGCCGGCGACCGCGTCAAGACCGACCGACGCGACGCCACCAAGCTCGTCGCGCTGCATCGCAGCGGACTGTTGAGCTACGTCGCGCCGCCGACTCCCGAGACCGAGGGACTGCGCGACCTGCTGCGCTGCCGCGATGATCTGCGCTGCGTGCGGACCGCGGCGCGTCACCGCGTCGCCAAGCAGCTGCTCAGACACGGGTGCGTCTTTCGTGACGGCAAGAAGGCGTGGACACTCAAGCACCGCGCGTGGGTCGCCCGCCAGCGCCTGGAAGATCCGCTCGCGCAGCTCGCGCTCGAGCAGATGCTCGTTCACCTCGACGGTGTCGACCGCCAACTCGCTGCGCTCGACACCCACCTGGAGCAGGTCGCCGGCGATCAGCGCTGGGCATGGCAGGTCGACCGGCTGCGCGCGTTTCGGGGCATCTCCACGCTCACCGCGCTCGGCCTGATCGCTGAGATCGGTGACTTCGCCCGCTTCAGCCACCCGCGCGAGCTCGCATCCTGGCTGGGCATCACCCCAACCGAGTACTCCAGCGGCGAGTCCCAGCACCGCGGACACATCACCAAGTCCGGCAACCGCCACGCCCGCCGACTGCTCGTCGAGGCGGCCTGGCACTACCGCCACGCCCCCCGCCGACCCACCAAGGGCCCGCAACCCACCGCACGCGCCTGGCACGCCCAAGTCCGCCTGCACCATCGCTACCGCCACCTCACCCAGCACGGCAAACGCTCGACCGTCGTGACCGTCGCGATCGCCCGCGAACTCGCCGCATTCCTTTGGGCCGACCTCACCAACCAGCCCTCCCGCGAGGAGGCGCCCGCCGCCTAAACGCGCTGTCGCCGGGCGACCGGCGCGAACGCTCCGGAGGACCCTCGCCTGTTCTATGCGATTCCGACTCGCGACCCTAGCCCGAGGCAGCTCACGACCGGACACTGTCCTGCGGTTCCGACCCGCGCATCTCAGAGTGACAGTCGTCGATCGCCTCGCACCGGTCGCCCGGCCACAGCACCCACCACCATGACCACAACCAACAACATCCACAGCCGGCTTGACACCGGCGTCCATCTCAGAACAACCCGAGCTGCTGCGCGCTCGGCTCCGGCTCCGGCTCGGTCGCGAGCTCGGGCTCCGGCACGGCCGGCTCGGCGCGCTCGGGCTGCTCGGGAAGCGGCAGCGCGAGCAGCTCCGGCAACCGCGCGACGTCGGCCC
>DASWQM010000193.1:0-13389 GCA_036403675.1 Solirubrobacteraceae bacterium
TCGCCAGCCCGATCATGGCAAGCGCGCTCGGCGTGTCGGAGATCTCGTAGGCCGCCCAGGCGATGGCGACCATGAACGCGCCGTCGCCGAGCAGGGAGACGGTCATCCCGGTCCACAGCCAGCGGAAGTCGCGCAGCCTCAGCGGCGTCAGAAGCCGTAGGGTGCGGCCAGGGGCGCGAGACTCGGCGGCCATTGCGGCGCGTCGGCTCAGTCGTGGTCGAGGCCGCCGAGCGGCCCGGCGGCGCCGCGCGGCACCAGCTGGAAGCACTCGCTCAGCTCACCCAGCACCGTGTTCAGGTGGTCCACCTGGGCGTCCGTGTTCGCCGCTGTGAGCTGGACGCGGAAGCCGACCTCGGCGCGGGGCACGAGGGGATATGCGGCCATCGTCACATAGATCCCGCGCTCGAAGAGCATGTCTCCGACGGCGTCGATCTGATCCGGGTCGGCCAGGGAGATCTCGATGATCGGATAGCCCGACCGGTTCGGCGTGGAGATGCCCAGTTCGTGGACGCGATCGAGCACGCGGTGGGTGAGCCGGTGCAGCTCGCCGCGCAGCGCGTCGCCGCGCGTCTCGTTGACCCGCAGGCCCTCCAGGACGGTGGCCAGTGACGCGATCGGCGAGGGCCCCGAGTACAGGTACGGGGGCGCCGCCGTCTTGAGGAGCTGCTTGATCGGCGTGGGGCAGGCGAGGAACGCGAGCAGCGACGAGTAGGCCTTCGAGAAGCCGCCGACGAGGACGATGTTGTCGTAGCTTTCGCCGAGATGGCGCACGATGCTGTTTCCCCGGCGCCCGTAGTCGCACGGCTCGTCGTCGGCGCGCTCGCCGATCACCCCGAACCCGTGGGCGTCGTCGACGTACAACAGCACGTCGTGCTCGCGGGCGAGCGCGGCGTAGCGCTCCAGGTCCGGCGCGTTGCCGGTCATGGAGTTCACGCCGTCGATGCAGATCAGCCCTGGCCTGGCCCACGAGCCGCGCAGCAGCGTCTCGAGAGCGTCCAGGTCGTCGTGGGGGAAGCGCTGCACGGTCGCACCGTGCGCGCGCGCCGTGGCGGCGCCGTCGTAGATCGTCTTGTGTGACCGCCTGTCGAGGAAGATCGTGCCCTCGCCGGCCAGCACGGGGATCACCGACATGTGGATGTGGGTGATCGTCGGCAGCAGGAGCGTGTCCTCGGCGCCGACCAGTTCGGTCAGCCGCGCCTCGATCTCCTCGTAGAGCACGGGGCTTCCCAGCAGCCGTGACCAGCTCGGGTGTGTGCCCCAACGCGCGAGGTACTCCGGCACGGCCGCGATGATCTCCTCGTCGAGGTCGAGGCCGAGGTAGTTGCAGGACGCGAAGTCGGCCAGCCAGTGGTCCCCGATCCGGATCTCGCGGCCGTCGATCTCGTCGATCACGGCGTCGACCATGCGGTGGGAGTACTGCAGGCGCGCCAGATCGGCCGTCGTGCGCATCCAGCGCTCCAGCCAGCGATCCCCGCTCCGGCGCAGCGGCTTGCCGGAGCTGGTGTCGGCCGCCGGAGCGGGCAGCTGGACCTCGGCGCTGGGCCGCGTCATGTTCTGGGGGAGGGAGTGATCTGGTCGCATCGCTCCCGTCATCGACCGCCGCGGCGCGGGCTTGAGCCGCAGATCAGGTCAGACCAGCAGCGTCAACGCTGCCCCGGCAGCGGCGCGGTCAAGGTCGGGCCGTTCGGCGAGTGCCTCGCGCAGATCGTCGGCCGCGACATGGAACCAGCCGGTGCGGACGTCCGGGTCGGCGCGTGCTGCGGTCTCGGCGCCGACACGGTACTCCGCCAGGGCGCTCTCCAGCTCGCCGAGGCAGAGCAGCACCAGCGCCAGATCGAGGCGGACCGACACGAGGTCCGGATCGGCGGCCAGCGCCCGCCGGAACGTGTCGACAGCCTCGCGCTCACCGCCGAGCCGGTGCAGGCACCATCCCAACAGCTCCAGCGTGTCCACGTCTGGGCTGCGATCCTCCTCCGCGCGAGCGACCACCCAGCGGTAGCGCTCCTCCGCGGCGGCCTCGTCCCCGACGCGACGCAAGACGTTCGCGAGCCCCTCGGCGGCCCACAGCGCATCCGCGTCGAGCTGCAGGGCATGCTCGTACGCCGCACGTGCCGCGTCCAGCATGCCGAGGTTCTCCAGGGCCCAGCCGCGCGCCGTGAGACCATCGGCGGACCCGGCCGCGGCACCCGCCGCGTCGAGCACGGCGACGGCATCGGCGTAACGGGCAGCGGCGTTGAGCCCCTCCGCACGGGCGACAGGACCCTCGGTCATGACGTCAGTATCGCCCGCGGCTCGGCGATCCCGGTCGCTGAGCGACTTGCAGCCGATCACGGTGTTCGCTGCGGCCGTCGCTTCAGCGAGCACCCTGGGCGGGACACAGCGGACAGGTCGGGCTCGCGGACGCGGTAGTGGCGGCGGTCACGGCGGAAGTCGTTGGCGTCGTTTCGGCGCGCCGCACGCGCGTTGGCTGAAGGTTTCGTGCCGCCGGCCGATGATGTCGTCGTGATCAACAGCGAGCCGCATCACCGGACGGGAGCCGTACGCGCGTTGCTGGCGGTGCTCGGCGGCTTGACCGTGCTGTATCTGGCCTACCTCGGCGGACTGCCGGTAGGCCGTGCGGAGGGGATGCTGGCGCGCTGGCTCGGGCTGGCGATCGAGGTTGGCGCGGCGCTGGCGTGCGTCTGGCGCGTGGTCCTCGTGCGCGCGGAGCGCCGCATTTGGGCGCTGGTGGCGCTCAGCGTCTCGCTCTGGACGCTGGGCGACGTGTACTGGCGGATCGCCCTATGGGATCTCGAGGTGATGCCGGTGCCGTCGCTGGCGGACATCGGCTGGCTGGCGTTCTACGTGCCCGCCTACGCGGCGATCGCGCTGCTGGTGCGGGCGCGCGTCAAGTCGCTCTGGGCGACCCTGTGGGTCGACGGGGTGATCGGCGGCCTGGCGGTCGCCTCGGTCGCGGCCGCAGTCGTGTTCGACGCGGTGCTGGGGAGCAGCGGCGGCAAGCCCGCCGTGGTGGCTACGAACCTTGCGTACCCGATCGGTGACATGGTCCTGATGGCGCTGGTGCTGGGCGGGCTGAACATGTCGCGCCGGTCGCTTGACCGCACCTGGCTGTGGCTGGGCGCGGGGTTTGCGACGTTCGCCGTCTGCAACAGCGTGTACCTGTTCGAGACCGCGAGTGAGACCTACACGCCGGGCGGGGTGCTGGACGCCGGCTGGTCGGTTGCGCTGGTGATGGTGGCGTTCGCTGCGTGGCGTCCGGCCACGCGCGTCGAGGGGCAGGAGCGCGAGGGGTGGAGCACGATCGTGATGCCGATCGGCTTCGCAGTCGTCGCGCTGGCCGTCGAGATCTATGACCACTTCCTTCACGTCAACGTGCTCGCGCTGATCCTGGCCACGGCCTGCCTGGGCGCGGTCCTGATGCGGCTGGCGCTGACCTTCGCCCAGAACCTGCGCATGCTGGCCACCAGCCGCGAGGAGGCGACCACGGACGTGCTGACCGGGCTTGGCAACCGCCGGCTGCTCGCACGCGATCTCGATCTCGCCGCTCGCCGCGTCGCGGACGGAGAGCGGATGCTGATGGTGCTGTTCGACCTCAACGGCTTCAAGCAGTACAACGACAGCTTCGGCCACCCGGTCGGCGACTCGCTGCTCGTGCGTCTCGGCGAGAACCTGCGGCGCGCGATGGCAGGCCGCGGCAGCGCGTACCGGATGGGCGGCGACGAGTTCTGCATCCTCGCCGCGCTCGGCGACGAGAGCCCCGACCGGCTCGCCACCACGGCCGCCGCGGCGCTCCAGGAGGAGGGCGAGGGATTCACGATCACCTGCGCCTACGGCGCGGTCGTCGTCCCCGACGACGCCGCCGACGCCGACGAAGCCGTCCGCCTCGCCGATCGCCGCATGTATGCCCAGAAGGACGGCAACCGCACGTCGGCCAGCCGCCAGTCCAGAGACGTGCTGCTACAGGCGCTGCAGGAGCGCGACCCGGAGCTCGGCACACACCTCGACGACGTCGGTCGGCTCGCGCACGCCACCGCGCTGAAGCTCGGACTGTCGCAGGAGCTCACCGAGCACGTGCGCACCACCGGCGAGCTGCACGACGTCGGCAAGGTCGCGATCCCCGACGCGATCCTCAACAAGCCCGGCCCGCTGGATGACAGCGAGTGGGCCTTCGTGCGCCGGCACTCGGAGATCGGCGAGCGCATCGTCGGCGCCGCCCCCGCGCTGGCCGATATCGCCCCGCTCGTGCGCGCCACCCACGAGCGCTGGGACGGCCACGGCTACCCCGACGGGCTGGCCGCGTGCGCGATTCCGCTCGCTGCCCGGATCGTGGCGGTCTGCGACGCCTACGACGCGATGATCACCGAACGGCCCTATCAGCGCGCGATGGCACCGGCATCCGCGCTCCAGGAGATGCGTCGCTGCGCCGGCACGCAGTTCGACCCCGACGTCGTCGACGCCTTCGGACTCGTGCTGCTCGACGACGCCGCGCACCTGCCACGCGCCACCGCCTGACGGGCCGCCTGCAGCGACCGACCCGCCGGCCCGCGCGCGGCGCAGGGGCCGGTCCCTCGCCGCACTGGTCCCCCGAGCCTGCCGCGATCGGTCGGCCACCGTGCACGCGAGCGCGTCGCAGCAGCCGTAGTCCGGTGCGCTAACGACGACCTGATTGCGGCCTACTGCCGCCATCGTGAGCAGCCACGTGACCGTCGATCGCCTGCAGTTCACGCTGACGGTGACGTTCCACTACCTGTTCCCGGTCCTCACGATGGGGTTGGCGCTGTTCGTCGCGTGGTTGAAGACGGTGTCCTATCTCGGCCGCGAGCAGCACCGGCCGGCGCCCCTGCGCAAGACCGACGAGGAGCGCCGCACGTACGACGGCGCCGCGCAGTTCTTCGCGAAGATCTTCGCGGTGACGTTCGCGGTCGGCGTCGTGAGCGGCATCCCGCTGGAGTTCCAGTTCGGCACCAACTGGGCGGCGTTCTCGAACTTCGCCGGCGGCGTGATCGGCCAGACGCTGGCGATGGAGGGCGTGTTCGCCTTCTTCGCCGAGTCGGCCTTCATCGGCGTCTTCCTCGCCGGCCGCAGCCGGGTCGGCGAGCGGCTGCACTGGATCTCGGCGCTCATGGTGTTCGCCGGCTCGTGGATCTCGGGCTTCTTCATCATCGCGACGAACGCCTGGATGCAGCACCCGGTCGCCTACTCGCTGCACCAGGGCCGGGCTCAGCTCGACTCTCTGGGGAAGCTGCTCACGAACCCATGGCTGCCGTGGCAGTACGCGCACAACATGAGCGGCGCGGCGGTCACGGGCGCCTTCGCGCTCGCCGGCCTCGGCGCCTTCTACACCCTCCTCGGGCGCCACGCGCGGTTCGCGCGCGTGTGCCTGTCGGTCGGCGTGGTCGGTGCGCTGGTCTTCTCGACGCTGCAGATCTTCCCCACCGGCGATCGCCACGCGCGCATGGTCGCCCGCTACCAGCCGTCGAGCTTCGCCGCCATGGAGGCGCTCTTCCAGACCGAGAAGGGCGCTCCGCTGGTGATCATCGGCAACCCCAACACCGAGAAGCGAAGACTCGAATCGGCGATCGAGATGCCGCACGCGCTCTCGTTTCTGACGTCGCAGCGCTGGAACACCGAGCTGCGCGGCCTCAACGACATCCCGACGGATCAATGGCCTGATTCCGTGCCGCTGGTCTACTACGCCTACCACATCATGGTCGGGCTCGGCACGATCCTGCTCGTCGTCGCGCTGCTTGCGGCGCTGCTGCTGTGGCGCGGCCGGCTGCTGCGGTCGCGGCCGATGCTGTGGACGCTCATGCTGACGGTCCCGTTCACCTACGTCGCCAACATCGCCGGCTGGACCGTCGCCGAGACCGGCCGCCAGCCGTGGGTCGTCTTCGGCCTCATGCGCACCCACGCGGGCGCGTCACCCGCCAGCGTGGTGCCGGCGGGGACGGGGATCTTCACGATCCTCGGGTTCGCCGGCCTGTACCTGCTCATCGGGATCGTCTACGTGCTGCTGATCGTCCGGATCGTCGCGCGCGGTCCGGGCGAAGGCGCGATCCCGGCGGACGCGGCGGGCGCGCTGACGGCGGCCTGAGATGGCGACCCTGTGGTTCGTGCTGCTCGCGCTCATGATCACCGTCTACGTCGTGCTGGACGGCTTCGACCTCGGCGTCGGCGCGCTGCATCGCATCCTCGCGCGCAGCGACGAGGAACGCGAGCAGGCGGCGTCGGCGATCGGGCCGGTCTGGAACGGCAACGAGGTCTGGCTCATCGCGAGCGGCGGCGTGCTCTTCCTCGCCTTCCCGGCGGCCTACGCGGCCGCCTTCAGCGGGCTCTACCTCGGTCTGATCCTCGTGCTCTGGCTGCTCATCGGACGCGGGCTCGGTCTGGAGCTGCGCCACCAGCTCGACAACCCGCTGTGGCGCGCCGCGTGCGATACGGTCTTCTGGCTGTCGTCGGCGATCCTCGCGTTCGTCCTGGGGGTGGCGCTCGGCAACGTCGTGCGCGGGGTGCCGCTCCGGCGCGACGGCTACTTCCACCTCCCGCTCTTCGACATCCTCAACGCCTACGCGGTCCTCGTCGGCGTCGTCGCCCTCGTCGTGCTGGCCGCGCACGGCGCGACGTTCCTCGCCGCGCGCGCGACGGGGGCGCTGGCGCAGCGCGCGCGCCGCTACGCCCGTCGCCTGTGGTGGGGCGAGCTCGTGCTCGTCTGCGGGCTTGCCGCGCCGACGTACGACGTCCGGCCGCAGATGCTGACCGCGTTCGGCGACCACCCCTGGCGGCTCGTGTTCCCGGCGCTCATGGTCGTCGCGCTCGCGGCCGGCTTCGTGTGGCAACGCGCGGGCCGCTGGAGGCTCGCGTTCCTCGCGTCGTGCGCACTCATCGCAGGGCTGCTGAGCAGCGCGGCCGCGGGCCTGTACCCCAACGTCCTGCCCGCGCGCGAGCACCAGCCGTTCGGGCTGACGATCCACAACGCGGCGTCCGGCGACCACGCGCTGGGGGTCGCCGTCGCCTGGTGGTCGATCGGGATCGTGCTGGCGGCCGGCTACTTCGTCGTCGCGTACCGCCTCTTCATGCGGGACTCCCGGGCGTGAACTGCACGAGCTCGGTGCGGCCGCCGCCGATGTCGGTGTGGACGCTCAGCACCGGGCCGATGCCCGGCACGTAGAACTTGAGCTCCTGGACGCGCGGCTCGAGCGGCACGAGGTCGCGCGTCATGAGGACGTCCGCCTCGAAGTAGCCGAAGGGGACCTCGACGCGTTCCTCGCCCATGGTGACGATCGCGGCGTTGTCCTCGGCCTGCCCCGCGTAGTACTCCTGGCGGTAGGCGAGGCCTGGCTTGGGATCGGCGGGCATGGCGACACCCGGCTGGGCGCCGTCGACGCCGGCCTCGAACGATCCCTTGCGGCTGACGACCTGCCCGTTCTCGTACTCCGCCGTCGACTCGCCGAGATACCAGACGTTGCCGCCGGCGTCCTGCGCGTACCAGTCGTCGGTGAGCTCGACCGTGGCGCCGTCCTGCGTCACGACGTCGTGCACGACCCGTGCCGTGATGCCGTTGGCGATCTTCCTCGTGTCGTTCATGACGGTGATCTCCACATCCCTGCGGCTTCCGCTCGTGGTGGTCTCCCGATAGACCCAGCGGGTGCCGGGGGCCATCGGCCAGTACGGGTTGTCGATCGTCGTCGTGAACTCGGCGGGGTTCAGCGTCACCGGCTCGCTGCCCTGAGGCAGGCCGTCGGTGCCGCCGTGGGCGGTGACGCTGGTGGCGCCGCTCGTGGCGGCGAGCGTGGCAGCCGCAACGGCACATCCCGCGAGCGCGGCGAGGAGCTTCTGGGCAGACATTCTGGGCCCCCTTCGGGTGGAAGGAACAGACCGATTACGAAGCGCCCGCGTGAGCCCTCGATGAGCCAGCGCCACGCAAGGATAGCCCCGGATATGCGGGCAAAGATAAGTTTGCTGCAACTCTGGCGTGAGCCAGTAGAGTTGCAGGATGGGTCCTCCGCCGCGTCCTGACCGGCCGCCGCGAGAGCTGCCGCCGAGCCGGCGGATCGCACGCGAGCTACGGCGCGCGATCCTCGACGGGCAGCTCGCGCCGGGGGCGCTGCTGCCGTCCGAGCGCGAGCTCGCGCGCACCTATGGGTCGGCGCGCAACACCGCGCGTCAGGCGATCGCGATCCTGCAGGCCGAGGGACTCGTCGACGCGCAGCACGGCCGCGGCGTCTTCGTCAGACAGCGCCGCCCGGTCGTGCGCCGGCGCCACGATCGCTACTCGCGGCGTCATCGGGCGGCCGGCTGGACGCCGTTCCGCGCGGAGGTCGAGGCGCAGGGCCGCGTGCCGGGCGTGGAGGTGACCGCGATCGAGCAGATCCCGGCGCCGGACTGGGTGGCGGAGCGCTTGTCGCTCGCGGCCGCCGAGCCGGTGCTGCGACGCCACAACCGCTACCTCGTCGACGGTGAGCCGGCCCAGCTCGTGGATACCTACCTGCCCCTCGCGATCGCGGACGGCACGCCGCTCGCGCAGGAGCATCCAGTGCCCGGCGGCATCCACGCGGCCCTGGAGCGCCTTGGCCACCAGCTCACGCGGATCGACCAGGAGGTGACGGCGCGGATGCCGCTGCCCGAGGAGATCGACGGGCTCGTGCTGACGATCGGCGTTCCCGTCATCGACGTGCGCCACACCGGCTACGACGACCGTGGTGCCGCCATCGAGGTGACGCACGCGATCCTCGCCGCGGATCGCAACGCGCTCACGTTCGAGCTGCCGGTCGATTGACGGCGCGGCGGCTGCGGCAGCGCGAGGGTTGCATCCGAACGCCCGGCGTGGCATAGTGGCGCAAGCCAGCACTGGCACAAGCCAGTGGTGCCAACGACCAGGGGGTTTCTTCATGCGTCTCCCGATCCACGTGAGCAGCGTGGTGGCGGGCGATCAGCGCCACGTCTCAGGCCACGCGTATCGCGGCGGGCGGATGGTGTGCGCGCGCGTGCAGCTGACGATCGGCCGCGACGACGACCGGCTCGGTCTCGTGGGGAACGAGCGCCGCTACGTCCTCGCGCGCTTCTGCGACCGTCTCGATCCCGCGCTGCGGGCCGAGCTGACCGAGCTCGTGCGCCGCCGGGGCACGGCCGCGCGGCGCATCGCCGAGACGCTGCAGCCGCTCGAGATCGTCATCGACGAAACGTGCGAGCGCCTGATCGTCGGTCTGCAGCCACCGCAGGTTCGCGGCCGCGCCCTGCGCGAGGTCGAGTTCGGCCTTCGGGAGCTGGCATGAGCGAGCGGGCACCGCGGCGGCTGTCGCGCGAGCAGGTGCTGGCGCTGAAGTTCGCCGCCCACCGCCAACTGGCGCGCTGGGCCAAGACGCGCCAGCTGCGGCCGCGCCAGCAGGCGCAGCGCACCTCGCTCGTGTCCGCCGTCCGCGTCCTCGAAGACCAGGCGTTCGCCGACGGCTGCGAGCTCACGCCCATCCGGGAGCAGTAGCCGGCTGGGGGCGACTCGGCGCCTACTAGGGCACGATGTCCGGCACAGCATGTCCGCGAGGCTCTTCACCGTCGCCACCCGCCCGCTGTGGCGCGTGCGCCGCGTCCGCGCCGTTCAGCTGGTCGCGGGCGCCGCGCTCGTGCTCTGCGTGGCCGGAGGCTTCGCACTGCGCGCGCAGGCGGCACAGTCCCCGAGCGGCCACCGGTCCGCCGACGAGCGTGCGTACGGCCGCATCGCGCTCGCGCTCAGCACGTCGGGCTCCTACGGGGATCCCGAGATGCGCAACCCCTACCAATGGGCTCCCGGCGCGCCCGCGCTGTTCGCGCTGGCGCACCGTGTGGGCGGCGGCCCGGTCCGCCCCGGCTTCCGCTTCGAGGCCGCCTACTGGGCCCAGGCGGTGGTGGGAACGCTGGCGATCGCGGTGGCGTTCGGCCTGGCGTGGCTCGCGGCCGGTGGCATCGCGGCGCCGCTCGTCGCCGGCGTGGCCGGAGTCGGCGCGGCCGCCGCGGTCGCCCTCTACCCGCCGCTCGTCGCGGCCGCCGGGTCGGAGCTCAGCGAGCCGCTTGGCGCGCTCTTGCTCGTCGCCGCCTGCGCGGCCCTGGCGGGCGCGCAGCGCCGCCGGCGCACCGCGCGACTTGCGCTGTGCGGCGCGCTGCTGGGAGCCACCGCGCTGACGCGCGCCGACCTGCTGCTCGTGCCCGTGCTGGCGGCGGGGATCGCCGCCTGGCGGGTGCCGCTGCGCGCGGACGTCCGCGGTCGGCTGACCGCCGCCGCCGTCGTGCTGGTCGCGAGCGTGGCCGTGATGGCGCCGTGGATCGTCACAGCCTCGGCGACGAAGAACCGCTTCGTGGCGGTCAGCGACGGCGGGCCGTCGGCGCTCTACATCGGCACGTTCCTGCCCGGCGGCGGCACGCTGGTAGGGCTCAAGCGCGAGCTCGCCGCCGAGGTGCGCCGCCGCCACCCCTTGATGCGCCGCCATCCGCCGTTCCAGATCCCGGCGCGCATCGTCCTGCGGACGGTCGCCGAGCGCCATCCCGGCGTCCCGGAGCGCGTCGCGCTGCGCCGCGAGGCGCAGCACAACCTGCGCGTCTACGCGCTCGGCCGTCCCGGGCCGTTCCTGTCGATGATGGCCGGCAAGGCGAGCCGGATGTGGCTTATGCCGACGCGCAGCACGCTGCGCGTGCACGGCCGCGACCGCACCCGCGGGGCCGTCATTCACCTCGTGCTGCTCGGGGCGGCGGTCCTGGGACTCGCCGCGGGGTTGTGGCGCCGGCGCAATCCTGCGCTGCTGCTCGTGGCCGTGGTCGTCGTCTACAGCACGCTGCTCAACGCGCTGCTCGTCGCGGAGGCGCGCCACAACCTGCCGCTGCTGCCCGCGCTCTACGCGGCGGGGGCCGCAGGGTGGGCGATCGCGCTCACGCGCCGCGCCCCACCCGCGACCGAACTGGATCGGCTCACGGCCGCACCGCGCTAGTGGACCCGTCCGTGGGTTCGTCGGGAAAACCTCGCCGAACTCACGGCCAGATCCACTAGCCTGCCCGCCGTGCGGTTCCAGCTGCGGCGCGGATGGGGCATCGCGCTCGCGCTGCTGGTCGCGCTCGCGCTGCTCCCCGCCTCATCTGCCCTCCCCGAGGCGCCTTACAGCAATCCGGTCATTCCCGGGGACTTCGCCGACCCGTCGGTGATCCGGGTCGGCGCCGAGTACTTCGCCACCGCGACGAGCGGGCAGTGGGCGCCGTCGTTCCCGCTCGAGCGCTCGACCGACCTCGTCAACTGGGTCGCGATCGGGGCGCTGTTCGACGAGCCGCCCAGATGGACGGCCGGCGTCTACTGGGCTCCGGAGCTCAGCGTCCAGGACGGGCGCTTCCGCGCCTACTACACGGCCAGGCGCGCCGGCGGCAAGCCGTGCATCGGCGTGGCCACTGCCGCCACGGCCGCCGGGCCGTACCACGATCGGGGGCCGCTGCTGTGCCCGCGGCGCGGAGCGATCGACCCGCACATCGCGGAGCTGGCCCCCGGCCAGCGGGTGCTCGTCTACAAGCAGATGGGCATCGGCGGCCCGCTGCGCATCGTCGCGCTGTCGGGCGACGGGCTGCACGTCGCCGGGCGCAGCGGCGTCGTGCTGCGCCCCGACCGGCCGTGGGAGCGCGGCGTGACCGAGAACCCGTTCCTCGTGCGCCGGCCCGACGCCTACTACCTCTTCTACTCGGGCGGAAACTGCTGCCGCCCGCCGTGCACGTACGCCGTCGGCGTGGCGCGTGCTCCCGCCCCGAATGGTCCGTACACGAAGCTTCCCGAGGGTCCGATCCTGCGCGGCAACGATCGCTTCATGTGTCCGGGCGGCGGCAGCATCGTCACCCAGCCGGCCGGCGACATGGTCCTGGCCTACCACGCCTACGAGCGCACCGAGCCGGGGCTCGGCCGCCAGATGCTCATCGACGCGGTGAACTGGCGGGCCGACGGCTGGCCGCAGGTCGGCACGGGCGGCGGGCCGAGCTCGACGGCGACCTCCGTGCTCGCGGCCGGGCAGCGCACACCGCAGACGATCGCCGACGACTTCGGCGGCCGCGGGCTGCCGCCGGGGTGGCACTGGCCATTCGATCGCCGGCCGACCTACCGCGTCGGTCGCGGGCTGACGCTGCACGTCGGCCCAGGCGACCAGATGTCGACGTTCGCCGCGCGCCAGTCGCCGTATCGCTCGTTCGTCGTCACGGCCGCTGTGCGCCGCGACCGGCTGCGGCCGCTGAGCACCGCGAGCCTCGCGGTCTCCCGCGGCGCCGGCGGGCGCGCGGTCGGCATCGGCGTCAGCACGGGGGGTGTGACGGTCTGGGGACGGGACGAGGGCGCCCGGTCGCTGCTGGCCGCCGGTGCGCTGGCTTCCGCCCCGCTCGTGCAGGTGCGCTTCGTGGTGCCCGGCGACGGCACGGTGCGCCCACAGCTGAGCCTCGACGGCATCGCCTGGCAGGACCTCCGCCCGCCCGTGGTCATGCCCGGAGGGATCGACGGCACGCGCGTGGTGCTCGCCGGACGCGGCCGTCGCGGCGACGCGGTCCGCTTCACCTCGCTGCGCATCGAGCCCCTCGGCGCATGACGTCGCTCCGAGCGATCACACTGTGCGGGCCATGTTGCGCGATCGGCCGGCGGCCGCGGCCGCACCGCATCGGCTGACGTTCCTCATCGTCGAGGACGAGCCGACGCTGCGCGAGTTCCTCACGGAGTCGCTGCGGCGCGAGGGCCATCGCACGATCGAGGCGGCCGACGGGGCGGCCGCGCTCGAGCTCGCGGCGTCGGGTCCGGTCGACGTCGTGCTGCTCGACGTCCGGCTGGCCGGCGAGATGGACGGCTACGCCGTCTGCCGGCGGCTGCGCGACCACGACCCGGTGGTCCCGATCATCATGCTCACCGCGCTGGGCTCCGAGCGCGACGTCGTCGCCGGACTGGAGTCGGGCGCCGACGACTACGTCACCAAGCCGCTGCGCTTCGCCGAGCTGCGCAGCCGCATCCGCGCCGTCCTGCGCCGCGCTGCGCCCCCCGCGGCACCCGGCGGCGCAGGCGCCGGCATCGGCGGCGTCGTCCTCAGACCGGAGGAGCGTCGTGTCGTCGTGCGGGGCCGGCCGGTGCGCCTGACGTTCTCGGAGTACGAGCTGCTGGCCGGGCTCATGTCGGTGCCGGGCCGCGCGTTCAGCCGCCAGGAGCTCCTCCGCGCGATCTGGGGCGACAGCGCCTACCGCGATCCGCGCGCGATCGACGTCCACGTCCGGCACCTGCGCGAGAAGCTCGAGCAGGACCCCGGCCGGCCGGCGCTCATCGTCACCGTGCCCGGCATCGGCTACCGCTTCCGGGAGCCGTAGGCGGTGAGCGTCCGCCGCCGGGCCCTGGGACTGCGCGGGCGGCTGGTCGTCGCGCTCGGG
>DASWQM010000194.1:0-5987 GCA_036403675.1 Solirubrobacteraceae bacterium
GCGCGCGGAGGTCCGCGTCTGATCCGGCAGCTCGCTCGCTGGCTCGTGATACTGGTCAAAGCCCATGCGCGCATCTTGGCGCACTTCGCCCGCGGACGGCGGTGCGGGTTCATGTGCGACCCGGGCTGCTCAACCCTGCGCCGTGGGACGGACGACAACCTCCCCCACATCGATGTCGGCGGGCTGCTCGATCGCGAACGCGATGGCCCGGGCGACCGCCTCCGGCGGCATCGCGAACCTGTCCTTGGACTCGGCGATCTGGGCTTTCACCTGCGGATTGGTCGCATCGTCGGTGAACGTCGCCAGTGGCTGGTCCACTTCGACGATGTGGTGGAGAGCATCTGGCTGGTGCGCTCGAGCGTCCCCGCGAGTGCGTCGGTGGGCGTGATGTCGGGCGACGTGACCGGCCTCCTGATCGTGGTTCGCCAACTGAGTCACGTGTCGGCGAGGAAGGCGAGCAGCCGGGCGGCGGTCTCCTCCGGGCGGTCCTCGGCCAGGAAGTGCCCGGCGTCGAGCGCCTCGCCGCGGACGTCGGGCGCCCAGGGCCGCCAGACGTCGAGCACGTCGGCGTAGAAGCCCGGCAGCGCACCGCGCGCGCCCCACAGGACGAGGACCGGACAGGTGATCGTGCGGCCGTCGTCGCGGTCGGCGTCGTCGTGCGTCACGTCGATGGACGCGCCGGCCCGGTAGTCCTCGCAGATCGCCTCCACCGCTCCCGGGTCGTCGAGGATGCGGCGGTAGGCATCGACGATGCCGGGCGGATAGCGGCCGGGCTCAGCGCCCAGGCCGATGGCGGCGCACACGTGCAGGTCGAAGAACGCCTGCGGGTCGCCGCCGATGAGGCGCTCGGGAAGCGGGGCGGGCTGCGCGAGGAACGCCCAGTGCCAGTAGCCGCGGGCGAAGCGCCGGTCGGCTCGCCGCCAGACCTCCGCGGTCGGGACGATGTCGAGGACCGCCAGGCGCTCCACCCGGCCGGGATGGTCCAGCGCCATCCGGTAGGCCACGCGCCCGCCGCGGTCGTGACCCGCGACGCAGAAGCGGTCGAAGCCCAGCGCGGCCATCGCCTCGACCTGGTCGAGCGCCATCGCGCGCTTGCCGTGCGGAGCGTGA
Source organism: Solirubrobacteraceae bacterium (assembly GCA_036403675.1). Lineage (GTDB taxonomy): Bacteria > Actinomycetota > Thermoleophilia > Solirubrobacterales > Solirubrobacteraceae > CADCVQ01. The sequence goes on from DASWQM010000194.1 coordinate 1,111, forward strand.
TCGGCCGACGGCAGCGGGCGGAACGACGCACCGTAGCCGGCCAGATCCGACGCGACGACGGTGTGCCGATCGGCGAGCAGCGGCGCGGCGGCATGCCACATCAGATGCGACTGCGGATAGCCGTGCAGCAGCAGCAGCGGCGGCCCGTCACCCCCCACCACGGCGTGCACCGGTCCGCGCGACGTGGGCAACTCGCGGCGCTCGAAGCCCGCGAACGCGGCTGTGCCGGCGCTTGTGGCTGCCATGACTCGACATTCTGCCCGCCAGCGGTCCGGCGCATCAGCGAGATGACTCTCGCGGCGCGGTCCCGACCGCGCCACGACTGGCTGTCGACCGTCGTGCCACCCGGCTGTACAGCCGGTCCATATGCGAGCACGGCGATGCTGCCTAGTGTTGGCCGCGACCAACCGTCAGATCGTCCGGCTTTGAGGATCACGTTTGGGAGCAGAGGCGCCACGCGAGGGCGGACATGTCGCCGCCGACGATGTCGTTGCGTCGGGTCCGGCGCCACAGTGTTCCTCGGTCGCGGACGAGCCCGCCGTCTCCCGCACCGCGACGCACTGTCCCTACTGCTCGCTGCAGTGCGCGATGGAGATCGTGCAGGAGCGCGGGGAGCCGTTCGTCGTCGACGCGCGCGACTTTCCGACGAACCGCGGGACGATGTGCCAGAAGGGCTGGACCTCGGCCGAGCTCCTGCGCCGGCCCGACCGGCTGACGACGCCGCTCCTGCGCAACAGCCGCGACGCTGAGCTGCGGCCCGCGAGCTGGGACGAGGCGCTCGATCGCGTTGCCGGCGAGTTCCGCGCCTGCGGTCATCGTCACGGGCGCGACGCGGTCGGCGTCTTCGGCGGCGGCGGGCTGACGAACGAGAAGGCCTACCAGCTCGGCAAGTTCGCGCGCGTCGCCCTGCGCACGTCGGCGATCGACTACAACGGGCGCTTCTGCATGTCATCGGCCGCGACCGCGTCGATGCGCGCGTTCGGTGTCGATCGCGGCATGCCGTTCCCGCTCGAGGACATCGCGCACACGGGCGCGATCCTGCTCGTCGGCTCGAACCTCGTCGAGACGATGCCGCCGGTGATGGCGTTCTTCGACGACCAGCGCATCAACGGCGGCAAGCTCGTCGTCATCGACCCGCGCGCGACCGTCACTGCCCGGCGCGCGGACCTGCACCTGCAGCCGGTGCCGGGCACGGACCTCGCGCTGGCGAACGCGCTGCTGCACATCGCGATCAAGGACGGCTTCGTCGACGACGACTTCGTGCAGCAGCGCACGGCCGGCTTCGACCTGGCCGCGCAGCGCGTCGGCGCCTACTGGCCGGATCGCGTCGAACGGATCACGGGCGTCGCGGTCGATGATATGCGCCGCGCCGTGCGCCTGCTGGCGGAGGCGCCGACGGCGATGATCCTCACCGGCCGCGGGCCCGAGCAGCAGAGCAAGGGCACCGACACCGTGCAGGCCTTCATCAACATCGCGCTCGCGCTCGGCCTCGCCGGCAAGCCGCTGTCCGGCTACGGCTGCCTGACGGGCCAGGGCAACGGGCAGGGCGGCCGCGAGCACGGTCAGAAGGCAGACCAGCTACCCGGCTACCGGCGCATCGACGACCCGCACGCGCGCCGTCACGTGGCTCGCGTCTGGGGGATCGACGCCGACGACCTGCCCGGCGTGGGGCGCTCGGCCTGGGAGATGCTCGACGCGATCGGCCGTGACGAGGGGATCCGCGCGCTGCTCGTCATGGCCTCGAATCCGGTCGTCTCGGCGCCCGCCAGCGCCCGCGTCGAGCGGCGCCTGGCGGATCTGGACTTCCTCGTCGTCGGCGACCTGTTCATGTCGGAGACCGCGTGTCTGGCGGACGTCGTCCTGCCCACGACCCAGTGGGCCGAGGAGGACGGGACGATGACGAATTTCGAGGGCCGCGTCCTGCTGCGCCGCGCGGCAGTCAAGCCGCCGCGGGGGGTGCGCAGCGACCTGGAGATGCTCGCGGGCATCGCGCAACGCCTGGGCTGCGGCGAGCGCTTCCCGTCATCGCCGCGCGCCGTCTTCGACGAGCTGCGACGCGCGAGCGCCGGCGGCCGAGCCGACTACGCCGGCATCACGTGGGAGCGGATCGCAGACGAGGCCGGCGTCTTCTGGCCGTGTCCCGAGGAGCGTCATCCCGGGACGCCGCGCATGTTCCTCGACGCGTTCGCGACGCCGGACGGGCGGGCGCGCTTTCATCCCGTCAGCCACCGCGCCTGCGGCGAGGAGCCCGACGACGAGTTTCCGCTGTACCTCACGACGGGCCGGATCCTCGCCCACTACCAGTCGGGCGCGCAGACGCGACGCGTCCGACAGCTGCGCGAGGCGGAGCCGGAGGCGTTCGTCGAGCTGCATCCCGTGCTGGCGCGGCGCATGCAGGTGCAGGAGCGCGATCTCGTCAGCCTGCGCACACGCCGGGGCAGCGCCTGCGCGCGAGCCCGGCTGACGCCCGACATCCGCCCCGACACGCTCTTCATGCCCTTTCACTGGGGCGGCGACGGGCGCGCGAACCTGTTGACCAACCCCACGCTGGACCCGGACTCCAAGATGCCCGAGTTCAAGGTCTGCGCCGTACGCATCGAGAGCGTCGAACCCGCTCGGAGAGGAGCAGCGCCGTGAGCTCACAGCCGCGCTTTCTGCAGGGAACCTACGAGTTCGAGGGCCAGGGGCTCGACAAGCCGTCGCTGCTGGACGCGGCGCTCACGTACACCGTGCCGGCCGGCAACGAGGCGCAGCTCGTCTACTTCCGCGGCGGCAACTCCAGCTCCGAGCTCGTCTGCGTGATCGTCATGCGCGACGGCGAGCCCATGCGCCTGTTCCCGATCGGTGCGCGCGCGGGCACGCACGTCCCCCTGCGGGTCGTCGAGGACCTGCTCGCCGAGACCGACATCGAGATCCATGTCGCCGCTCCTGCCGGCACCAGCGGGCACGTCGTCATCGACGTCGGCCTCGTCGAGATCTGAGCACCCCGTCGTCATCCCCATCCAGAAAGGACCATGCCCCATGACCACCGGCGAAACCGCACGTGACACGGATGGCGACGGCAAGCAGCGCCTGGTCGTCATCGGCAACGGCATGGCCGGAGCGAGGGCGGTCGAGGAGATCATCGACCGCGGCGGCTCGGACCTGTTCGAGATCACGATGTTCGGCGACGAGCCGCACGGCAACTACAACCGCATCTCGCTCTCCAACGTCCTGGCGGGCTCGGAGGAGACCAGCGGGATCTTCCTCAACCCGATGCAGTGGTACGAGCAGAACGCCATCACCCTGCACGCCGGCGTCCGCGTCACGAAGATCGACCGCTTCGCCAAGACCGTGACGGCGGACGATGGAACCGAGCACGGGTACGACAAGCTCATCATCGCGACGGGCAGCCGGCCGTTCTTTCCCCCGATCGAGGGAATGCTCCAAGACGGACGGCCGATCGCGGGGGTCTTCGGCTTTCGCACGCTCGCGGACTGCGACGCGATGCTCGAGTCGGCGCTCGGCGCGCGCCGGGCCGCCGTCATCGGCGGTGGCCTGCTCGGTCTCGAAGCCGCGCGCGGGCTGCTCGCGCGCGGGCTCGAGGTCCACGTCGTCCACCGCGCCAACCGCCTCATGAACGTCCAGCTCGACGGGCAGGCGGCGGCGATCCTGCACCGCGGCGTCGAGGAGCTCGGCATTCACGTCCACCTCGAGAAGAGCACGAGCCGCGTGTGCAGCGAGGACGGTCGCGTGACCGCGCTGGAGTTCGGCGACGACTCGACGCTGCCCTGCGACATGGTCGTCGTCACGGCCGGCATCCGGCCCAACAGCGATCTCGCCGCGCGCGCCGGGCTGGTCGTCGAGCGGGCGATCGTCGTCGGCGACACGATGCGCGCCGTCGACGAGCCCGACATCTACGTCGTCGGCGAATGCGCCCAGCACCGCGGCGCGGTGTACGGGCTGGTGGCGCCGCTGTGGGAGCAGGCGGTCGTGCTCGCCGAGCACATCACGGGCACGAACCCGAAGGCCGCCTACCACGGCTCGAAGCTCGCCACGAAGCTCAAGGTCTCGGGCATCGATCTCGCCACGATGGGCATCCCCGAGCCCGAGCACGACGACGACGAGCTCGTCATGTTCGCCGAGCCCAAGCGCGGCGTCTACAAGACCGTCATCGTGCGCGACGGCAAGCTCGTCGGCGCCACGCTGCTCGGCGACGTCAGCAAGGTCTCGTTCCTCATGCAGGCCTTCGACCGCGGGATGGTGCTCCCGGAGGAGCGCGTCTCGCTGCTCTTCGATCTCGGCGCGCCCGCGCCGAGCACGAGCGTCGCCGAGCTGCCCGACGACGTCCAGGTCTGCACCTGCAACGGCGTCACGAAGGGCGCGATCCGCAGCTGCGTCCAGGACGGCGCGCGCACGATGAGCGCGGTCACCAAGGCGACCCGCGCCGGCGGCGGCTGCGGGTCGTGCAAGGGTCAGGTGCTGGAGATCCTCGAGTGGGCCGCGGAGGGGCAGGTCGACGTGGACCCCACCGCTGAGTACTACGTGCCGAAGATCGCGCTCGCCAAGCCCGACCTCATCGAGGTCGTGCGCAAGCGCGGCCTGCGATCGGTCTCGTCGGTCTTCGAGGCGTTCGGGACCGAGCCCGACGACCCGAAGTCAAAGCCCGCGCTCGTGTCGCTGCTGAAGATGGTCTGGGGGCCGGAGTACGAGGACGAGCGCGGCGCGCGCTTCATCAACGATCGCGTCCACGCGAACATCCAGAACGACGGCACGTTCTCCGTCGTCCCGCGGATCGCGGGCGGGGTCGTGAAGTCCGACGAGCTGCGCCGCCTGGCCGACGTCGCCGACCGCTACGACGTGCCGATGATCAAGATCACCGGTGGCCAGCGGATCGA
>DASWQM010000195.1:0-5313 GCA_036403675.1 Solirubrobacteraceae bacterium
GCGCTGACGATCGCCGGGTTCTCGCTCGGCCTCTTCGGGGGCTTCGGCTTCGGCGGCGCGCTCGTCCCCGTCGCGTTCCTCGCGCTCGCCGGGCTCGCCGTCTGGTGGTTCGTGTCCGGCGAGCGGCCGAGCGGGAGCCCCGGCGACGTCCTGCGCCGCGCGGTGCTCGGCTTCGGCCTGCTGATCGGCTGCTTCGCGCTGGCCGCCGGCAGCTTCCTCGCGAGCGGACTCGGCGGCGGCGTCGTCATCGCGGGCCTCGTCATCGCCGCCGGCGCCGGGCTCGTCGCCGCGGCGTTCGTCGGCGGGGCGCGCTGGCTCGTGCTGCCGGCGCTCGCGATCGCGCTGCCGCTGGCCTTCGTCTCCGCGGCCGGAATCGACCTCAAGGGCGGCTTCGGCCAGCGCGACGAGCGCCCGGCGACGCTCGCCGAGCTGCAGGACGGCTACCGCCTCGGCGCGGGTGAGCTCGTCGTCGACCTGCGCGACCTCAAGCTGCCGGCGGGCGATCACCACCTGAAGATCGGCATCGGCACGGGGCACGCGCTCGTGCTCGTCCGCGACGACGTCTGCGTCGCGAGCACGGCGTCCCTCGGCATGGGCGCCGTCGCGGTGTTCGACCGCGACGGCGGCGGCATCGACGTCGCGTGGAAGGACGGGCGGCGCGCTCCGGCCGGCACCCCGCGGCTCGTCGTCGACGGCGACGTCGGCCTCGGCCTGCTCGAGGTCCGCCACCGCGACGGCGATCGCCACGGCCCCGGCTTCCGCGCCGACCGCGCGAACGAGCGCAACGCCGCGTGCGCCACGACGACCGCCTCCACGCAGCCGGCCGGTGCGTCGCACGGCTAGGCCCGATCCCGTCTCGCTCACGGCCGGCCTCGTGCTGGTCGTGCTCGGGACGGTCCTGCTGCTCGACCGTACGCGCACGCTCGACGTGACGTTCAGCTCCATGGCCCCGATCGCGTTTGCGGCGATCGGGGCCATCCTGCTGGCCAGCGGCCTGTCACGGGGTCGGCGCGAGCGATGATGCAGGACATGGCCGCGACACCCCGCCGCCGCGCCGGTGCGCCAGCGCGCGAGCTCCGCCGCGACCCCGAGCACGGCATGGTCGCGGGCGTCTGCGCCGGGCTCGGGCGGTACCTCGACATCGACCCGCTGCTGCTGCGGATCGCCTTCGGCGCCATGTCGCTCGTCAGCGGCGTCGGCCTCGTCGCCTACGTGCTGGCGTGGATCCTCGTGCCCGCCGCCGGGTCCAGCGGCGAGACAAGCTCCGGCGCGCTCGCCGACGCCGTCGGCCGCACCGGCCGCGCGGCGGTCGAGGTCGCGTTCGGCGTCGCCTTCCTGCTGCTGGCGATCCTCCTGACGTTCCGCCAGATCGGGGTCCCGTTCTCGGACGTGCTGACGTGGCCGCTCGTGCTCGTCGCGGCCGGCGGCGCGCTCATCTGGCGCCAGTCGGTCGGCGGCCCGCCGGCGACGGACGCCGCCGCGCGCGTTGCGCCCGCCGCCGCCGCGCAGGCCCCGGCGCGCGCCGGCGAGTCGCGGCCCGCGGTGATCTCCCGGATCGGCGTCGGCGTGACGCTCGTCGTCGCGGCCGCGATCCTCTTCCTGCAGTTCACCGGCGCGCTCGCGGCCGCGACCGACGTCGCGCTCGCCGCGCTCGTCGTCGCGGTCGCGTTCGGCGTCATCTTCGCGCCGTGGTTCGTGCGCCTGCTGACGTCGCTGTCGCTGGAGCGCGCCGAGCGGATCCGCTCGCAGGAGCGCGCCGAGGTCGCCGCTCACCTGCACGACTCCGTCCTGCAGACGCTCGCCCTCGTCCAGAAGCGCGCCGGCGACCCGCGCGAGGTCGCGGCGCTGGCCCGCCGCCAGGAACGCGAGCTGCGATCGTGGCTCAGCGGCGCTCGCGCGCGGACGGGCGACGAGCAGCGCTTCGTCGCGGCGCTGCAGGCCGCGGCCGAGGAGATCGAGGAGGCGCACGGGGTCGCCGTCGACGTCGTCGCCGTCGGCGACGCGCCGCTGGACCGCGACGGCGACGCGCTCATCGCGGCCGCCCGCGAGGCGATGCTCAACGCCGCGAAGTTCGCCGGTGGCGGCGAGACGGCGCCGGTCGCCGTCTACGCCGAGGCCGCGGAGGACCGCCTGCAGGTGTTCGTCCGCGACCGCGGTCCCGGCTTCGACCCGGCGGCGATCCCCGCCGACCGCCGCGGCGTGCGCGAGTCGATCGTCGGCCGGATGGAGCGCCACGGCGGCCGGGCCACGATCCAGGCCTCCCCCGGCGGCGGGACCGAGGTCGAGCTCGTCATCGACCGGAGCGCACGATGAGCCCGCGTGTCGTCCTCGTCGACGACCACGAGCTCTTCCGCGCCGGCGTGCGGGCGGAGCTCGACGGGCTCGTCGACGTCGTCGGCGACGCCGCGACCGTCGCGGATGCCGTCGAGCTCATCCGCGAGCAGGCGCCCGACGTCGTCCTGCTCGACGTCCACATGCCCGACGGCGGCGGCCTGGAGGTCATCCGGCGGCTGGCCGGCGAGCCGGCGGCGGTGCGCTTCCTCGCCCTGTCGGTCTCCGACGCCGCCGAGGACGTCATCGCGGTGATCCGCGCGGGCGCGCGCGGGTACGTCACGAAGACGATCTCGGGCGCCGATCTCGCCGATGCCGTCCGGCGCGTGCACGACGGCGACGCGGTCTTCTCGCCGCGCCTGGCCGGGTTCGTGCTCGACGCGTTCGCCGGCGCCGCCCCCGCGGCGGCGCCGGAGGCCGACGCCGAGCTCGACCAGCTCACGCCGCGCGAGCGCGAGGTCCTCCAGCACATCGCCCGCGGCTACATGTACAAGGAGATCGCCCAGCGCCTGGGCATCTCGGCGAAGACCGTCGAGGCACACGTGTCGGCCGTCCTGCGCAAGCTCCAGCTCTCGAGCCGGCACGAGCTGTCGCACTGGGCCGCGCAGCGGCGGATGCTCGACTGACCGCTCAGCGGCGGCGCAGCGAGACGAGCAGCAGCAGGCCGGCGACCGCCGCGATCGCGCCCGGCACCGCAGGACCGTCGAGCGCGTGGCGCACTTTCGCCTTGAGCTCGTGCTCCTTGCGCTGGATCTGCTCCTTGCCCTCCTCGACCTTCTCCTGCACGGCCGCCTTGACGTCCGCCTTGTGGGCGAGCGCCTCGACCGTGGCGCCGAGCTCTTCGCGCGTCTCCTCGATCTCCTCCAGCAGCGCCTCGCGCTCGTCCGCCGCGTCATGCGCCGGCGCGCCGCCGTCCCCGGTCGCCTGCCCGGCCGTCGTCTGGTGTTGGTCTGAAGGGCTCATGGCTCGCCGGTACCCGCCGCGCCGGGCCTCGAAAACCCGCATCGCGCACTGAAGCTCGTCGGACGCAGCCTGATCGCGGCATCGCCGTCAGGCGCCGGAGCGCCCTGACAAGCGCTGCTGCGCACTGGCCGCCGAGCGTGGAGCGGCGGCCAGCGCGATCGAGCTCTCGCGGATCAGTGGTCGTGGTGCGGGTGGTGCATGTTCGGGTCGAGCGCCATGACCTCCTCGGGCATGACGACGAAGGTGCGCATCATGCCCTCGTCCTCGTGCTCGAGGATGTGGCAGTGGAACATGAAGCGGCCGCTGCCACCGCCGAATTGTGCGCCGATCGATACCAGTTCCTTGGGGCCGACGCGGATGGTGTCCTTCCAGCCCTGCTCGCCGGGCGACAGCGTGCCCGCCGACGTGTGGGTGATGGGGGTTGAGGTGCCGCCGACGCTGCTGTCGAAGGTCGAGATGTCGTAGTTGTCACGGCTGAGCGCCTGGAACTGGACGAGGTGGACGTGGATCGGGTGCGGGATCGGTAGGAGGGCCGGGCTGAGGTTGATGATCTTCCATTGCTCCCAGCCGTCCTGCTCGACGTAGAAGTTGACGGCGTCCTTGAAGTCGCGGCTGACGCGCTTCAGCGTCTTCACGGGCCCGCCGGGGAGCTTGACCTGGACGATGCCGTCGACCGGCAGCTTGGCCGGCACCTCGTCATCGTCGATCTCGACCATCTCCCACAGCTCGGGGTGCTTGCCCGTGATCAGCGTGAGCGCCAGCCAGCGGTGCTCGTGCTTGGGCAGGTTGTCGTGGGTGAGGCGCTTGAAGGAGGGCGAGAGCGTTGCCGGCAGCCTGAAGTGGTCGTGCACAGGCCAGGAGCGGACCCTGAACTGCATGACGTCCGGGTTCGCGGTGCTCGTGCCCGGCCCGGTGGGCGCAGGGAGCGTGTCGACGAGCGTCAGCGACGTGCCGCGGAAGGCGCCGAAGTCGATCAGCACGTCGGCTCGCTCGCCGGGCTGGAGCGTCAGCTCGTCCAGGGCGACGGGCGCGGGCAGCAGCCCGCCGTCGCTGCCGATCTGATGCAGCGCGCCGTGCACGAGCGCGCCGTCCTCATCGCGCAGCTGGAAGTTGTACGGGCGCAGGTTCGAGGCGTTGACCAGCCGGAAGCGATACCAGCGGGCCTCGACGTCAAGGTGCGGCCAGATGACGCCGTTGACGAGCGTGAACGGTCCGCTGAACGGCTGCACCACCACCATCGGATTGGGGACGGATTGGGGCGGCAGGATCGCCTTCTTGTAGAGCAGATCCCCCGTGTACTCGTCGTTCTCGTCGGTGTCGAGGTTGCGGTCGCAGACGATCAGCGGAATCTCGTGGTCGCCGCAGGGAAGGTGCAGCGCGGCCTCCTCGTCGTCGCGGATGATGTACATCCCCGCCAGACCCGCCATGACGTTCAGGGCGGTGACCGCCATCGCGTGGTCGTGGTACCACAGCGTGGTCGACCGCTGGTCGTTGGGATACTCCGAAAGCTGCGCCAAGCCCGGCAGGACCGCGTTCTCAGTCCAGCCGTCGTTGCCCCCGCCGGTACGCGCGCCGTGCAGGTGCACAACCGTCCACGGCGGCAGCGCCTCGACCGTCGCCCGCGGCGTGGCACCGTCACGGCCCGGCCCGGGCGTCATGTCCGCCGACGGCAGGTTCACGGCGGTCGCCGGATACGCGCCGGTGATCCTGTTGCGCCACGCCACCCGCAGCCTCCGACCGCTGCGAACCTCGATCGTCGGACCCGGGAAATGCCCGTCGTAGGCCCAGACCGGCGTCGGCGGCAACTCGGAATGCAACTGCGCGTGGGTCGCGCGCATCGTGACCTCCAGCGAGTCATGAGGCTTACGCACCGGCGGAATCCGCAGCGGATCGAGGAACTTCGTCAAGCCCAGCTCGACCTCCGCCGCACGCGGCGCCTGCAGACTCGTCAGATCAATCGTCATCTGGGCAATGCTCCTTAATCGCTCTCCGACACAGGTACCCCCTGTGAAGGACAGA
>DASWQM010000196.1:0-42592 GCA_036403675.1 Solirubrobacteraceae bacterium
ACGGGCGTCGAGGGCGACATCGAGCAGGCCACGAAGATCGCGCACGCGATGGCCGCGACGTACGGCATGAGCCCCGAGATCGGGATGGTCGCGATCGGCGAGAGCTCCGGCGAGGTCTTCCTCGGTCGCGACCTCGCGAACATGGGCAACGTCTCCCCCGGGTCCCAGGAGCTCGTCGACAGCGAGACGCGGCGGCTCGTCCACGAGGCGGAGGAGACGGCGGTCCAGGTGCTCAGGCTCAACGCCAAGGTCCTGGAGGAGCTCGCGAACGCGCTGCTGGAGTCCGAGACCCTGTCGGGGCCGGCGCTGGACGTCTACTTGGAGGCCGTCGTACCGTGGCCGCGCCCGCTGCTGGACTCGGTCAACGGCCGCCGGCCGCCCGTGCGCATGCGTGCGCAAGCGGCGGAAACCGCCGACTGAGCCTTTCACGAGGCGCCTCGGTCCGGAGAGCCGCACATGCCGATCGCGGACTTCAGCGCGGTCTACGACGACCACGTCGACCAGGTCTACGGCTTCTTCTCCTACCGCCTGCGCGGCGGGTCCGACGTCGAGGACCTCACGCAGCAGACGTTCGAGCGCGCGCTGCGGGCCTGGGGGCGCTACGACCCCGGGCGCGCGAGCGTCGCCACCTGGCTGCTCGTCATCGCCCGCAACCTGCTCGTCGATCACCTGCGCTCGAGCCGCAGGACGCGCGAGCGCCCGCTCGACGGCGTGCGCGCCGACGACGCCGCGCTGGCCGCCGCGCCGGACCGTCACGACCTCGGCCTGCCGCCGGACCTCGAGCGCGCGCTTGCGGAGCTCGGCGAGCGCGAGCGCGAGCTCATCGCGCTGCGCTTCGGCGGCGACCTGAGCTGTCCCGAGATCGCCGCACTCACCGGCCTGACGCTCGCCAACGTCCAGCAGATCCTTTCGCGGTCGCTGCGCCGGATGCGGTCGAGCCTCGAGCGGCCGCCCGTGCGCTCCCCGGTGTGACGGCCACGCCGCCCGCGATCTAGGGTTCTCTGCGATGGCACTGGAGGGCCTGCACCACATCACGGCGATCACCGGCGGCGCGCCACGCAACGTCGACTTCTACGCGCGGACGCTCGGGCTGCGGCTCGTCAAGAAGACGGTGAACTTCGACCAGCCGACCGCGTACCACCTGTACTACGGCGACGAGCTCGGCACGCCCGGCTCGCTGCTGACGTTCTTCGAGTTCCCCGGCGTGCCCGCCGGGCGCAGCGGCGGCGGCATGCCCTACCGCATCGCCTGGCGCGTCGCCGGCGACGCGGCGCTGGACTTCTGGAGCGCGCGCCTCGACGATGCCGGGGTGCCCTTCGCGCGTGGCGAGGACGGCGTCCGGTTCGCCGACCCGGAGGGCCTCGAGCACGAGCTCGTCGCCGACGGCGCGCCCGACGCCGCGCTGCGGGCCGTCGCCGCCGACGTTCCCGCCGAGTACGCCCTGCTCGGCCTCGCCGGGGTGCATGCGTATGCGTCTCACGCGCGCGCGAGCGGTCCGCTGCTCGGCGCGCTCGGATTCACGCCGGGTGACGAGGAGGGCACGTGGAAGCTCGCCGGCGACGAGCGCCGGGCGCGCTGGTCCTACGACGCCGCGGCCGCACGCGGCTTGCAGGGCGCGGGCTCGATCCATCACGTCGCCTGGTCGGCGGCCGACGACGCCGAGCTCGTGCGCCTGCGCGCGACCGTGGCGGCGGCGGGCGCGCGTCCGACGCCGATCATCGACCGCCAGTACTTCCACTCGGTCTACTTCCGCGAGCCCAGCGGCGTGCTGTTCGAGCTCGCGACGCGCGACATCGGCTTCACCATCGACGAGCCGCTGCAGTCGCTCGGCGACGAGCTGAAGCTGCCGCCGCAGCACGAGCCCGACCGCGCCCGCCTCGAGGGGCTGCTGACGCCGATCGTCAACCCGCGCAGCGAGGCCGCGGACCGCTCGCAATGACCGATCAACTCGTCCACCTCGTCCGGGAGGTCCCGGGCGAGCCCGCGGGCGCGCTCGTGCTCCTGCACGGCCGCGGCGCCGACGAGCACGACCTCGTGCCGCTCTTCGACATCCTCGACCCCGAGCGCCGCCTGGCCGGGCTGACGCCGGGCGCGCCGCTCACACCTCCGCACGGCGGGCGCTGGTGGTACCACGTGCCGCGCGTCGGCTTCCCCGACCCCGCGAGCTTCCACGCCGCCTACGCCGCGCTGACGAGCCTGCTCGACGGCTGGCTGCGGGAGCGCGGCATCGACTGGTCGCGGACGATCGTCGGCGGCTTCTCGATGGGCTGCGTCATGTCCTACGCGACCGCACTCGGTCCCGGCCGCCCCTCGCCGGCGGGCATCCTCGCGATGAGCGGCTTCATCCCGACGGTCGAGGGCTGGGAGCCCGATCTCGAGCACCGCCGCGGGCTGCCGGTCTTCATCACCCACGGCTCGCGCGACCCCGTCATCTCGGTCGAGTTCGCCCGCGACGCCCGCCGGCGCCTCGAGGACGCGGGCCTCGTGGTCTCCTACCACGAGCACGGCGGAGGCCACCACATCGATCCGCGCACGCTGCCGCTCATGACGGAGTGGGTCGCGCAGCGCGTCGCGCAGTTCGGGAACTAGGCTGCGCGGATGGCCGAAGAGCGCAGCCACGACAAGTTCCACCGCCTGCTCGAGCAGCAACTGGAGATGAACCCGCGGACGTGGTCCGCGCTCGAGGAGCGCGGCATCGACGCCCGCACGTTGCTCGTCATCGAGTACTCGTTCACGGCGCCCGGCAAGCGCGCCGCCCGCGACCTGGTGAAGGTCCTGCGCGAGCGGACGAACTTCACCGCCGAGGTCATCGGCGAGGGGCCGCGGCTGAGGCGGCATTGGCGCGTCGTGGGGCACACGCAGCCGGCGACGGCGTCGGTCGAGATGCTCAACGACTGGGTGACGTTCATGGTCACGCTGGGCGCGAAGAACGGCGCCTGCCGCTTCGACGGCTGGGGCGTGAAGGTGCCCGAGGCACAGCCGCCGGAGGACGGTGGCGACGAGCTCCAGCAGACCCTCTCGGCGTTCCGGCGCAACGGTCACAGCCGCGGCGATTGAGCCGCGCGCGGGCAGGGTCACACGACAAGCGCAACCCCGCTGCCGCAGCACCGTTACCGGAACATGAAGCCCCTCGTCACGCTCCTTGCAACGTCCGCCGTCGTCGCAGCCGCCGCCGCTCCCGCCACCGCGGCGCCGACGACCATCGCCACGCTCCATGGCGAGACCGCCGTCCGTGCATTCAGCGGCGTCCAGTCCTGGAGCGACCTCGATCCCGCCGACAAGCAGTGGCACGTCATGGTCCGCAGCAACGGCCAGGTCACCCGCCCGCCGATCCCGGCGGCCAAGGACGCGATCGAGGTCGACGTCGGCCCCGGCGCCGGCGGTGCGCCCGTGCTCGCGTACCTCAGCTGCACCGACACGTGCCGCGTCGTCGTCGCCGGCATCGACGGCGGCGCCCCGCAGGCCGTCGCCGGCAGTGAGGGCGCGTCGCATCCGACCGTCTGGCGCAACCGGGTCGCGTGGGTGCGCGGCAAGGCGACCGTCATGACCAGCACGCTTACGGCCAGCGGGCGCAAGGTGCTCGCCGGCGCGCCGCGGCGCAAGTGCTACCGGCCGTACACGGGCAAGCCGCGGCGCTGCGAACGCCCGCAGAACCCCTCGGTCGACGCGCTCGAGCTGTTCGGAAACCAGCTTGCGCTCGTCGACACGTACGGCCTCAAGGCGGCGACCGGGAACGGCACGACGGAGGTGCGCACCGAGTCGGTCAAGGGCGGCCCGCAGAAGCTCGTCGCGCTCAACGCGATCGGCGAGTCCGGCCAGACCTGGGTGGGACCGTCCTGGGCGAAGGGCAAGCTCTACTTCTACAAGTCGTGCTTCGGCGACCCCTCCGGCTGCGTCGGAGGGCGCGCGGGCGCCTTCGGCTACGACCCCGGAAGGAACACGTACGTCCACGCCGGCGGCTCGACCGTGCTCAGCGGCTTCGCGATGGACGACGACGGCAGCCGCGCCTACGAGGCGTCGGCGCCCGGATCCGGCCTGGCGTGCGACGACGCCGACGCCAAGTCGTGCCTGCTGCGGCTCACCGACCCGCTCCCGTTCGCGCCGACGCGCTCGCTCGTGGGCCAGCCGTAGCGTCCGCCAGCCGCGCCGGCGTGCCGGGCTCCCGGCGGCGCTCTGGCCACCGCGCGAGGCGCGGTCGCCCGCGAGCTCAGAGCGCCGCCGGTGCCGGTACGACGAGCAGCCGCGGCTCGGTCATCTCCTCCATCGCGAAGCTCACGCCCTCGCGGCCGGAGCCGGAGTCGCGGACACCGCCGTAGGGTTGCTGCACCGCGCGGAAGAACGGCGCCTCGTTGACGACGACCGCCCCCGCCTCGATCGAGGCGAAGGCGGCCATCGCAGCCCCGAGATCACGCGTGAAGATCGCCGCCTGCAGCCCGTAACGAGTGGCGTTCGCAAGCCGGATGCCCTCCGCGAGGTCGTCGTAGCGGTCGATGCAGGCGACCGGCCCGAAGACCTCCTCCCGCCAGCAGCGCGCGCCGTGAGGGACGTTCTCGATCACCGTCGCCTCGTGGAAGCGCCCGTAGCCGTCGCCCCCGAGCAGGACGTCGGCGCCGCCGGCGCGCGCCTCCCCCACCCACTCCGCGACGCGCGCCACCTCCGCCGCGGAGATCATCGGCGGCATCTCGGTGCTCTCCTGGAGCGGGTCGCCGGGCCGCAGCCGCCGCGCCCGCGCCACGAACGCGTCGAGGAAGTCGTCGGCGACCGCCCGCGCGACGAGGATCCGCTGCGCCGAGATGCAGACCTGACCCGCGTACGCGAACGCGCCGAACGTCAGCCGGTCGGCGGCGAGCTCCACGTCGGCGTCGGGCTCGACGAGGACGGCCGCGTTGCCGCCGAGCTCGAGCGTCACCTTCTTGCGCGCGTTGGCGGCCTTCAGTGGCCAGCCGACGGCGTCCGAGCCCGTGAACGTGATCCCGCGCACGCGCGGGTCGGCGGCGATCCGCGACGCCCGCTGCCCGCCGACCGCCAGCACGCCGATCGCGCCGTCGGGCCAGTCGTCCTCGGCGACCAGCGCGGCGAGCGCAAGCGCCGACAGCGGCGTCTGCGAGGCCGGCTTGACGAGCACCGGGTTGCCCGCCGCCAGCGCCGGCGCGACCTTGTGCGCCACGAGGTTCAACGGGAAGTTGAACGGCGTGATCGCCAGCACCGGCCCGATCGGGAAGCGCTGCAGCAGCCCGGCGCGGTTGCCGAGGCCCGGCTCGGTGTCGAACGGCAGCCAGCGTCCCTCCATCCGCTTGGCCTGCTCGCCCGCCCAGCGGAAGACGTACATCGCCCGGGTCGCCTCGCCGCGCGCCTCGCGGATCGGCTTGCCCGCCTCCAGCGAGATCGTCCGGGCGAGCTCCTCGACCCGCTCCCCGATCCGCGCGGACGCCGCCAGCAGACGCTCGGAGCGCTCCCACGCCGGCATCGCCGCGACCAGCGGGGCCGCGGCGGCGGCAGCGTCGAGCGCGGCGTCCACGGCCGCCTCGGAGGGAACGGCAGCCTCGCCGACGACCGAGCCGTCGTAGGGGCTGCGGACCTCGAGGCGCTCTCCGACCGCGCGCAGCGCGCCGGCGGTGTCCGGGCGGGCGGCCACGACTACCCGGCCAGCGCGGCCCGCGGCGCCGTCCCCTCCTTGATCTCCTCGCGCACGATCGCCGCGCCGTCGACGAGCGCGCGCAGCTTGCTGGCGCCGATCATGCGCGGGAGGTTGATGAGGCCGCAGTCCGTCGAGAGCCCCAGGCGCTCGGCCGGCACGACCTCCAGGCAGCGGCGGATCCGCTCGGCGACGTCCTGCGCGGTCTCGGTGATCGTCGACTTCACGTCCACGACCCCGGCGACGAAGTCGCGGTCCCAGTTGTTGTCGACGAGCGGCTTGAGGTCGTCGACGCCCATGCGGGCGACCTCGTAGTTCAACGCGTCCATGTGCGCGTCGAGCGCCTGCGGGAAGATCGCCGCGGCGCGCTCGGGTGCGGCGGCGTCGGACGGGCGCTTGTCGAGCACCCAGGCGCCGAACTCCCGCTCTCCCTCGTCCGGGAAGTAGCCGGGCGTGCCGGAGTAGTTGCCCCAGCACGTGTGGACCCAGAACTGCACGCCCGGGACCTCGTCCACCGCGAGGTTGAAGGCCTCGACCTCCCAGTCGGACATGCCGTAGGGCCAGACGAACTCGTCGAGCTGGATGATGTCGACGCCCTCGTCGGCGAGCTGCAGGAAGTCCTCGTGGAACGCCTTTGCGATCGCGCGGGCGAGGTCGCGGTTGGAGTTGTAGAACGTGTCGTTGGACGCGAGCGTCAGCACCTGGATGCCGTTGTAGGAGACCTTCACCGGCTTGCGCGTCGCCTTGCGCACGGCCCGCAGCGTGGCGACGTGGAACGGGTGCAGGCGGCGCACCTCGCCCGTGACCGTCGGCGCGAACAGCGTCGAGTAGATCGGCAGGCCGATCGGCGGACCGGACATCTGGTAGCCGGCCATCCGCTCGTAGTAGTGGTAGAGGATCTGGCCGTAGGGGCTGTCGCCGCCATACACCTTGCCATCGGAGATGACGTCGATCCCGGCGGCCTCCTGGTCATGGACGATCGCGGCGACGGCATCCTCGAACGCCTCGCGAGAGATCGAGTCGTAGACGAACTCCCCCTTCGGGAACTGGGCGAAGGCGTGGCCGTCGTACCAGCGTGGGTTGGGGTAGTTGCCGACCATTGTGGTGGGCAGCAGGATGTCCTGATTGCCGATGCGCATCGCGAAAAACTCCTCCTCGCCTTCGAACGTGGCAGCTGCAGGGTGACGCTAGATCCGGGGGCGACGCGGTTCACTATCCCCCGACGAGCATTCCGGCGGGCGCGGTTGGCGCTGGGGGAGCAGGCGCGCCGACGATCCGCACGTCGACGGCCACGCTGCCGCGCGGCCCGGCGAGCACCGGGTTGAGATCGAGCTCGGCGATCCCGTCAACGCCGGCGATGAGCCGCGACGCGGCGGCGACTGTGGCCGCCAGCGCGCCGAGGTCTGCCGGCGGCCCGCCACGGGCCCCGGTCAGCAGCCCGATGCCCCGCAGGGACTCGATCGCCTCCAGCGCCTGCGCCTCGCTGACGGGCGCCAGGCGGAAGGCGACGTCCTGCAGCAGCTCGACGAAGACGCCGCCGAAGCCGACCATGACGACGGGACCGAGCGCCGGGTCGCGCAGCGCGCCGACGACCATCTCGGTGCCGCTCACCATCGGCTGGACCAGCACATCGGCCTGCGGGTCGAGTGCCAGCAGCGCAGCGGCGGCGGCGCGCACGGCGGCGGCGTCGCCGAGCCCGAGCTGCACACCGCCGGCGTCGGACTTGTGCACGTGCGCGCCGCCGGCGAGCTTCACCGCGACCGGCAAGCCGATCCGCGCGGCCGCCGCGGCGGCGTCGTCGGCGTCCGAGCAGACCGCCTGCGGCGGCACGGCGATTCCGAACGCCGCGGCGAGGCGGGCGGCGTCGCCGGGCGCCAGCAGCCCCGCCCCGACGGCTGGCAGATCGTCCGAGACGGCGGCGGGCGCCGCCTGCCGCGCGCGCCCGCGCACCTGCCCGTGCCGCCAGGCGAGCGCAGCGGCGCGCGCGGTGCGCTGCGGCCAGTCGAATGTGGGCACGCGCGCGTCGTGCAGGAGGTCGGCGTTGGGGCGCGCCTGCGCCGGCGCGACCCAGCAGACGTAGACCGGGATGTCGAAGCCGCCGGCGTGCAGCCGCGCCGTCGCATCGCGCACCGCCGCCGCGACGGCGGGGTCCATCGCCGACCGCTGGAGCAGGACCGGCACGACGACGTCGACCTCGCCCGAGCGCGCGAGGAGCTCGATGGCGAGCGGGTAGAGATCCGCGAAGCGCGCCCACGCGGTCGTCACGTCGACGGGGTTGCGGGCGCTGCCGTATCCCGGCAGCACGTCGGCGAGCTCACGCCGGAGGTCCTGCGACAGCTCGGGGACCTCCAGGCCCTGCTCGCTGAGCAGGTCCGCGAGCTCGACGCCGGTGCCGCCCGAGTTCGTCACGATCCCGACGCGCGGCCCGCGCGGCACGGGCTGCCAGTCCAGCGCCCGCGCGGCGTCGATCATCTCCAGGCCGCTGTCGGCGACGACGACGCCCGCCTGCTCGAGCGCCGCCCGCCAGATCACGGCATCGCCGGCGAGCGCGGCGGTGTGCGACAGCGCCGCGCGCGCGCCCGCGCCGGTGCGGCCGGTCTTCGTCACGAGCACCGGCTTGCGCGCCGTGACCTCGATCGCGGCCTCGCAGAAGCCGCGTGCGCCCGCGACGGACTCGACGAAGAAGCACGCGACGCTCGTCTGCTCGTCGGCGCCGAGATGGGCGAGCAGCTCGGCGTCCGTGACGTCGGCCTTGTTGCCGGCGGCGTAGACCTTCGCAAAGCCCATCCGCTGCTCGATCCCGAGCATGTACACCGCCATGCCGTAGGCACCCGATTGCGTGACGAGCGAGATCCCGCCGGCGTGCTCGGCCGTGCCGGCGGCCATCGAGGCGTTCAGTCCGGTGGCGCAGTTCTGCACGCCGAGGCAGTTCGGCCCGACGATCCGCACGCCGCCGCGGCGCGCCGCCGCGACCACCTGCTCCTGCAGCTCGGCGCCCTCTGTCCCCGTCTCCGCGAAGCCGCCCGACAGCACGACGACCGCGCCCGCGCCCACGGCGACGGCATCGTCGACGACCGCCGGCACCGCGGCGGCCGGGACGGCGGCGACGACGAGGTCGACGCCGCCCGGCACGTCGCGCAGCCGGGCGTATGCGCGCAGGCCGCCGACCACCTCGCGGCGCGTGCTGACCGGGACGACGTCACCGGCGAACGCCTCGAGGTTGCGCATGACCGTCGTGCCGAGCTTGCCCGGCTCGTCGGAGGCGCCGACGACCGCGACGCGGGCGGGATCGAAGACCGCTCGCAGCCCGTGACTCATGCGCAGCACGGACAGGAGGCGTGGTGGGCCGACCGGCTGAAGCGGCGCTCCAGCTCGCGCGGGTGGAACTCCGCGCGCCGCACGCCCAGGCGGTCGACCGAGCGCACGACCGCGAGCTCCTCGGCGCGGGGCGGTGCGACGGCCCGCAGGTCGCGGGCGACGTCGAGCTCGAAGCCGGTGGC
The DNA here is from genome assembly GCA_036403675.1 of Solirubrobacteraceae bacterium. Classification (GTDB taxonomy): domain Bacteria; phylum Actinomycetota; class Thermoleophilia; order Solirubrobacterales; family Solirubrobacteraceae; genus CADCVQ01. The sequence continues at coordinate 9,136 of DASWQM010000196.1, forward strand.
GGCCAGCACGTGGTCGAGCTGGACGTCGGGGAACAGCTCGCGCAGCCGCAGGCGCCCGTCGGGGAAGTCGAAGACGCCGAGCTCGGTCACCATCGCGCCCGGGCCGCCGCCCGCCAGGCCGAGCTCCTTGCGCGTGCCCAGCGACGTCCGGTGGCCGAGATCGGTGATGAAGTCGCAGTCCGCGACGAGGGCCCGGCCGGAACGGTGGCGGGTCGTCCACAGCGTCAGCTCGCGGACGGTCGCCGAGAGGTTGCAGCCGCCGCCGCCGCCGCCGAGCTTGACCCGCGGCCGCGGCAGCCCCCCGACGGCGGTGACGTTCGTGTTGCCGTGGGGGTCGATCTGCGCGCCCGACAGGAACATCCGGTCAAGCTGGCCGCGCGCGGCCAGGTCGAAGAGCTCCTCGAAGCGCAGGATGTGGTCGGCGCCGCGCAGCAGCGCCCAGTCGTTGGACGTCGCCGGGATGAACGCCGGCTCGGGGTCGAGCGCGTACGTCGATCCCTCGACGAGGACCATGTGCGGCGCGTGCGTGCGCTTGGCGACGTACATCGCCACCTGGGCGCACGGGCTGCCGAAGCCGTGGAAGACGATCTCGCCGTCGCGGATCGTGCGTGCGAGCGCGATGCAGAACCACTCGTCGATCGTGAACTCGACCGGCGTCATCGCGAGGACCGACCTCGCGAGTCGACGGGAGCGACGGTCGGGCGATGGCGCGCTGTCATGCCGACGCGAGCTCCATCCAGCGCTCGGTGGAGTCCTTCCACTCGCACAGCCCCCGCAGGCGCTCGTCGCCGACGGCATCCAGGTACGCCGCCTCGCCGTCGCCGGTCACGTAGCGCGCGAGGTAGTCGCTGACGCCGTCGTCGCTGCCGGCGGCATCGACCCATTCGCGCAGATGCGCCCGGTCGTAGGCGTACTGCGGATAGCACGAGGTCGGGTGGGCGCCGAGCGGCGCCTCGACGACGGCGTCGACGAGGAACGACGGCAGCACGATGCCGGCCTCGGCGACCTCGTCGGCGGGCGCCAGCCGCTCGACGGTGACGATGAGCTGGCGGCTCGCGTGCGCGAAGCGCTCGTCGAGCACGAACGGGCGGCGCAGGTGGACGTTGCCGCGCCGGTCGGCGCTGAGGCCGTGGATGAGCGCGACGTCCGGCGCCAGGGCCGGCACGGCGACGAGCCGCTGGCCCGTGAAGGGGCATGTGATCTCGCCGTACTCGGGGTGCAGCGCGAGGATCCCGGTGCCCGCGACGCCGCGCACCGGCATGAACGGCAACCCGTACTCGGCCGCGCGCAGCTGCTGCAGCAGCGTGTAGCAGCAGGTCTCCCGGACCGCGATCAAGCCCAGCTCGGCGGCGCGGCGGTACGCGGGCGCCAGCCCGAGATCCTGCTCGAAGCCGACATAGCTCTGCTCGACCGCAGCCACCGCGCCGGCCCCGACGAGCAGGTCGACGTCGATCCCGTGGGCCGAGCCCACGAGGCGCAGGTCGCGGCGTTCCTGCCGGACGAGCTCCCGTACGAGCGCCATCGGCTCGCGGTAGGAGAGCGCGCCCCCGAGCGCGACGGTGTCGCCGTCGCGCACGAGCGCGATCGCATCGGCCAGGGTGCGCCGCTTGTCGGGCAGCATCCGCGCGCGCATCATCACTGCGCCGTCATGCCGCCGTCGGCGGCGTGGATCGAGCCGGTCAGGAAGGCGGCGTCGTCGCTGACGAGAAAGAGGGCGACGCGGGCGATCTCCTCAGGCGCCCCGAGTCGCCCGATCGGGTACTTCTCGACCGTCATCGCGATCCCGCGGTCGAGGTCGCCGTTGCCGCGCTCGGTGATCATCGTCTCCATCAGCGGTGTGAGCACCGTTCCCGGGCAGACGCAGTTGACGCGGATGCCGCGCGGTGCGAGGTCGAGCGCCATCGCGCGCGTCAGCGACACGACCGCGCCCTTGGCGGCGCAGTAGGCCGCGAAGCGGCGGATGCCGACCAGCGCCGCGACGGAGCCCTGGTTGACGATCGCGCCGCCGCCGTTGCGCTCCATCTCGGCGACGGCGTACTTCGAGCACAGCCACGTGCCCTTGACGTTGACGTCGAAGCAGCGGTCCCAGTCCTCCGCGCTGACGTCGACGACGTCCCCCGTGGCGTCCACGCCCGCGTTGTTGTAGAGCACGTCGAGCCGTCCCCAGGCGTCGACGGGCGCGCCGACGATCGCCCGCGCGCCGTCGTCGGAGCCGACGTCGCCGACGACGGCAAGCGCCTCGCCGCCGGACTGCGCGATCTCGTCGGCGACCTGCTCGGCGGCCTCCGCGCGCACGTCGGCGACGGCCACGCGGGCGCCCTCGGCCGCAAACAGCCGCGCCGCCGCGGCACCGATCCCCGAGCCGGCCCCGGTCACGATCGCCACTCTTCCGTCGAGGCGCCCCACGGCTCGGACGCTAGTTCGGTCCCGCCGCGCCGTGATGGGCTGCGGGAGACAAAGATCCGTCCGGACCTTGTCCGCCGTTGCCGACGACACGGGCGCGGGCGCGCTCCAGCAGCGCCTCCTCCGCCCTCGCCAGCGCCTCGCGCCGCTGCGCGACGGAGGCCGCGAGGCCCGCCGCCCCAGCGCGGTCGGCGTCGAGCATCGCCTCCATCGGAGCCTCGGCCGCCCCGCCGGTGACGGTCCGCGTGGCGATCGCGGCGCGCGGGTTCAGCGCATCGGCGATGAGCGCGGGCGAGATCGTCAGCGACCGCCCGAGCACTTCCTGCGCGGCGCCGTCGAGCGCCTGCGCGTCGAGCGCCGCCGGTCCCGCGCCGCGCTCGATCGCGACGGCGACGGCACGCCCGACGACGCGGTAGCAGGCGCGGTAGTCCAGGCCGCTCGCCAGCATGACGGCGTCGGCGAGGTCCGCGGCGCCGGCAAAGCCCTCGTACAGCGGCCGCGCGAGCGCCGGCACGTCGAGCTCGAGGTGCTCGACGACGGCCGCCGCGAGGCTCACGGCGCCGGCCGCGAGCGTCACGGACTCGGCGCAGTCGCGGTAGGCGTAGAGCAGGTTGTCGGTGCGACCCGACGGCGTGCGCTGCGTCGCGGCCAGGCCGGCGGCGCGCCCGATGAGCGTGCCGGCGGCGCCGCGGACGACCGCCAGCGCGTACGGGTTGCGCTTCTGCGGCATGAGCGCGCTGGCGCGGCAGTGCTCGGCGGCGAGGCGGATGAAGCCGAACTGCTCGCTGGCGTAGATCTCGAGGTCCTCGGCCAGGCGGCTGGCGGTCGTCGCCGCCAGCGCGGCGTGGGAGACGAGTTCGACGAGGCCGTCCGCCTGCCACATCGCGTCGCGCGTGTGGGTGATGACCGCGTCGAAGCCGAGGTCGCGCGCGAGAGCCCGGCGGTCGACGGGGACGCGCGAGCCGTTGACGCCGCCGGCGCCCGCGGGGCTCGCGTTGACCCAGTCGAAGTCGCGCCGCAGCCGCTCGCCGTCGCGCAGCGCGGGCGCGGCGAACGACAGCAGCCAGTGGCCGGCGGTCGTCGGCTGCGCGACCTGCAAATAGGTGAAGTCGGGCATCAGCGTCCCGACGTGACGCGCGGCCTGCTCGACGAGCGCCGCTGCGAGCCGCGCGACCGCCTCCTCGAGGTCCAGCACGAGCGCCCGCAGGCCGATCCGGAAGGCGATCCGCCCAGCCTCCCGCCGCGGCCTGCCGGCCGCCAGCCAGCCGCCGGCCGCGCCGATGCGCTGCTCGAGCCAGCGCTCGCGCAGGTTGTAGAGGTCGCCGTAGCGGGCGTCGGCGAGCGTCGCCGGATCGCGTTCGCGCAGGTCCAGCAGCGCGGCCAGCAGAACCTGCTCCTGGTCGGCGGGAACCACCCCGTGCTCGCCGAGTGACAGGACGTGCGCGATGTCGGCCAGGTCCATGCCGGCGGCCAGCAGCTCGCTGTCGGCCAGCTCGCGCTGGTAGCCGGCGGCAACGAGCTCGGGCGCGGGGCCGGCGCCGATCCGCCCGGTCGCGCCGAGGTAGCCCTCGGGCAGCTCGCTCACGGCACGCCGCCCTCCGAGAGCACGCGGTCGACGAGCGCGATCGCCGGGCTCGCCGCCGTGACCGGGTCCAGCAGCCGGTCGAGCTCCTCCGCCGTCAGCGCGGCGGCGATCGCCGGCTCGGCCGTCAGCGCCTCGCGCAGCGTGCGGCCTTCGGCCTGGCCGCGCATCGAGGCGGCGTAGACGAGCTCGTGCGCGGTGTGCTTCCCGAGGCGGTCGGTCAGCGCGCGCATGACCGGCTCGGACTGCACCCAGCCACCCTGCGCGGCGACGTTGGCCGCCATCCGCTCGGCGTCGACCTCCAGGCCCTCGACGAGGTCGATCCCGAAGTGCAGCGCGGCGGCGGTCGCCACGCAGGCCTCGGGCAGGTAGGCCCACTCGGCCTTCCAAGCGGCGCCGTCGCGCTCGTGCTCGTGGACGACCCCCTCCAGCGCGAGCCCCGCGGCGCCGCGGACGACGCGCCAGAGCGTGCCGAGATGCTCGGACAGCTCGGGGTTGCGCTTGTGCGGCATCGTGATCGAGCCGACGAGCCCGCTGCGCGTGGCCTCGGCGAGCTCGCCGATCTCCGGTCGCTGCAGCTGGTAGACCTCGCGCCCGATCTTCGCCAGCGTCCCCGTGACGAGCGCCAGCAGGGTGAGGAACTCCGCGACCCGGTCGCGCGCCGTCAGCCACGTGACGTCGGGCGCCGCCAGCCCGAGGCGCTCGCACATCCTCCCCTGCAGCTCGAGCCCCGCGTCGCCCCAGAACGAGCACGTGCCGACGGCGCCCGCGAGCTGGCCGACGGCCAGCCGCGGGCGGGCCTGGGCGACGCGCTCGCGATGGCGGCGCACCTCGGCGACCCAGACCGCAGCCTTGAAGCCGAACGTCACCGGCAGCCCCGGCTGCCCGTGCGTGCGGCCCAGCACGACGGTCGTGCGGTGCTCGCGCGCGAGCACCAGCAGCGCCCGCTCCAGGCGCTGCAGGTCGGTGGCCGTGTCGTCCAGGACGTCGCGCATGACGATGCCGGTCCAGCTGTCGGTGACATCCTGAACCGTCGCGCCCCAGTAGACCCACTCGCGGGCCGCGGGCGACAGGCGCGCCTGCCACGCGCGGATGAGCCCGAGCGTCGAGTGGCCGCTCGCGCGCGTGCCGGCGGCGACCTCCGCGAGGTCGAAGCCGTCCACGTCGGCGGTCGCCACGATCTCCTCCGCGGCCGCCCGCGGCACGAGGCCGAGGTCGGCCTGCGCGGCGGCGAGCGCCGCCAGGACGTCGAGCCAGGCCTGCAGGCGGCCGCGCTCGCCGAAGCGCTCGCGCGCCGCGGGCGTGCTCCACAGGTGCTCGTAGACCACCGAGTCGATGATGTGCATGGCGCTCACGACGTCGGCACCGGCGTCCAGGCCGGGACGAGGAGGTGCAGCGCCTCGCGGACCTCCTCGAGCGTCGCGCCCCACGGCACGACCACGAGCGCGCCGTCGGACTCGATGCCGCGCTCGCGCAGGCAGCACTTCACGAGCGTCGGCTCCGTGCGCTCGTCCGCGCGCACGCGCGGGCACAGCTCCACCCGGGCCGCGGGCTCGGCGCCGTACAGCTCGCTGTGGATCTGGCGCGAGCGCTCGCAGCCGAGCAGCGTCCAGCCACCGTCCGGTGGCTCGGCCGGGCCGGAATCAAGGAAGTCGACCGGGCCGGCGAGCTCGAGCCCGCCGCAGCGGCAGGGCAGCAGCCAGTGCTCGGTCGCGACCTCCGCCGCGATCTCGTTGAGGTCGATCGCCTCCAGCTCGAGCGCGACCGGGTCGAGGTCCTCGTCGTACTCGAGCACGCGCCGGGCCATGTCGAGCAGCTTCGGCGGCGCGGGCGGGACGACCTCGACGACACGGATCCGGACCGGCGCCGGCTCGACGATGAGGTTGACGTGCTGGTTGCGCCCCTCGACGACGTAGACGCGCGCCGCCTGACCGCTGGCCGCTGCCGCGCGTGCCATCTGCGTGGCGTTGCCCGTGTCGATCTGCGGGTCGCGCACGAACGCGGTCTCCTCGGGCCCCGAGACCCAGTGGATCTCGCTGACGGGCCAGAACAGGGCGTCGCCGGCGGGCTCCTTGTCGACCGTCACGACCGCATGGCCCTCGTCGCCCTCGGCGATCAGCACCTCCGTGCGCCGGTATACGCGCCGGTTGACGAGGTGCTCGCGAACGGCGTCCTCGGTCAGCGCCACGCCGAGGCGCTGCACGCTCACGCCGCGGTACGGCCGGCAGATCCAGTTCGGGCGCATCACACCGCCGTCCAGGCGCCGTCGATGACGAGCATCGCGCCGTTCATGTACGCCAGCCGGTCCCCGGCGAGCAGCGCGACGGCATCGGCGATCTCCTCGGCGACCGCGACGCGCCCGGCCGGGATCCGGGTGAGCACGTCGGCGCGCAGCTGCGGGTCCTCGAGGCGCCAGCGCGTCATCGGCGTGTCGACGATCCCCGGGCAGATCGCGTTGGCGCGGATGCCTCGTGCGGCGTAGTCGGCCGCCAGCGAGCGCGTGAGCTGCACGACGCCGCCCTTGGACGCGGAGTAGGCGCAGCGGCCGGGGAAGGCGACGAGGCCTGCGGCGGATGCGACGTTGACGATCGAGCCGCCGCCACGCGCGAGCATTCCCGGCAGCGCCGCGCGGCAGACGAGAAACGGGCCGGTGAGGTTGACCTCGAGGACGCGGCGCCACTCGTCGACCGGCGTCACGTCGCACTCGGCGGCCGCCGGCGACCCCGTGATGCCGGCGACGTTGACGACGGCGTCGAGCGGGCCGAGCTCCGCCTCGGCCCGGCCGACCGCGCGCTCGACGGCGTCGGCGTCGGTGACGTCCGCCGTGAGCGCGAGCGCGTCGAGATCGCGCAGGCGCGCGCCGTCGAGGTCGAGCGCGGCCACTGCCGTGCCGCCGGCCAGCAGGCGCTCGACGCAGGCGCGCCCGATGCCCGACGCGGCTCCGGTGACGAACGCGACCGCCGGCGTCACGCCCTACGTCTCCTGGAGCTCGAGCGTGCGCAGGATGCTGATCGCCAGCTGCGCCTCGAAGCGATCGCGCTGGCGTGCGAAGTCGAGCTTCGCGAGGCCCTGGACCTTGTCGAGCCGGTAGCGCACCGTCTTCGGATGCACGAACATCGCCGCCGCCGTGCGCTGGAGGTTGCAGTCGTTGGCGAGGAACGCCTCGATCGTGTGCGTCAGGTCGCTGGGATGGTCGCGGTCGTAGTCGAGCACCCCGCCGAGGACGCGGCGCGCGAACTCGCGCAGGTCGCCACGGTCGCCGGGGGCGAGCAGGAAGCGCATGACGCCGAGCTCGTCGAGCACGGCGACGTGATGGCAGCCCACATCCGTCGGCGCCGCGTTGAGGGCGACCTGCGCCTGGGCGAGCGCCTCGGGCAGGTCGGCGATGTCGGCGGCGCACGCGCTCACCCCGGCCGCCACGTCGATCTCCGGGAAGCGCTCGCCGAGCCGGTCGACGACGGCCTCGACGCTGGCGCGCGGATCGTCGGTGGCGGGCAGCAGCAGCGCGATGAGCGAGCCCCGCGCCGCCGCCAGCGCGGCCTCGCCGCCCTGCGCCGTCGCGGCCCGCTCGGCGACCTGGGCGAGCGACTCGCGCAGCGCCAGCTGCGGCAGCGCGCCATCGCTCGACGCGTGGCGCGGGCGCGCCTGCGCGCGGATGAGCGCCACCCGCACCTTCTCCGGCAGCTCGAGGCGCAGCGCGCGCGCCCAGACGAGCGCCTCGGCGACGTCGGCGATCTTGCCGTCGAGCAGGTCCCAGAGGAAGTCCCCGCGGACCCTCGTGCGAGCCTGTAGCACCGCGCGCTCGCGCGTGAGCTCCAGCGCGCACATGATCGTCGCCTGCTCGACGAGCACGACGTCGAGCGGCACGGGCGGGTGGCGCAGCGCGACGCCGAGGTAGCCGAGCCGCTCGCCCCCGGCGAAGACGTCGCGGACGAGCAGGCGGTCGTCGGCGACGGGCCGGGGCGCCGCGATGCGCGCCGCCATCCGCGACTGGAGCGCCAGCCCCGCGGCACCGCTGGCGGCCATCACGCGGCAGCCGGTGTCGAGCGTCGCGACGTCGGCATCCAGCAGCCGCGCGACGCCGTCGACGAGATCGGTGAGCGCGACGTCCTCCAGCACGAGCCGCATGAGCTCGTCGTGGACCTCGGTGGCGCGCTGCAGGACCTCGTTCTGCGTCTCGAGCCGCTGGTTGACGATCTGCAGGCCGTCGACGGTGCGGCGCTGCGCCTCGTAGAGCCGCGCGTTCTCGACGGCGATCGCGGCGAGGTTGGCGAGCGTCGTCATCGCCTGCACGTCGGCGGCGACGTAGGCGTCGGGCTGTCGCCGCCAGCTCATCGCCACGCCGATCGCGCGGCCGCGCACGGCCATCGGCGCGCCGAGCGCCGCCCGCGTGCCGTCGGCCTGCGCGATGTCCGCGAAGTCGCGCGAGATCCGCTGGTCGGACTGGTAGTCGTCGACGCGCACCGGGCGCCCCTCCTCGAAGACCTTGCCGGCGACGCCCTGCCCGCGGCCGACGACGAGGCGCGCCGTCCCGACGGTGCGATGTCCCGTGCAGGCCTGCATCCGCAGCGTCTCGCCGGTCTCGTCGGCGAGCAGGATGCCGGCGATGTCGGCGTTCGTCGTCGCGACGACGGCGTTGAGGACCGACAGCAGCGTGGTGTCGAGCTCGAGCGAGCTGAGGATGTCGGCGGCGACGCGCCCGAAGGCGCCGAGGCGTCCGGCCTCCAGGGTTGCGACGGGACCCATGTGCGGACTCTAGTCCCCTTGGGTTGCTCTCCGAAAGACAATCGAGCAGCGGGGCTTTGTCCGCGCGAGCAAACGAGACGACCCTGTATCGCACGTACGCTGGCGACACCACAGCCACGAGGAGGACGACATTCCCGAGCTTGACGTCGTCGGCTGGCGGTCCGCCATCGAGGATGCGCTGGGCCGTCCCGGCGCAGCCCCGATCCTCAACCTCGACGACGACGGCCGGGGGCCGTACGACGCGATCTTCGTCGGCGGCGGCGCCGCCGGGCGCTTCGGCGGCTCCTACCTGCGGGCGATGGGCGGGCGCGCGCTGATCGTCGACCGGTGGCCGTTCCTCGGCGGCAGCTGCCCGCATCAGGCGTGCGTGCCCCACCACCTCTTCTCCGAGGCGGCGGCTCTGCTCGACCGCGCGCGGTGGTTCTCCGGCGAGCTCTTCTTCCCCCCGTTCGACCCGGCGCGCGCGAGCATCCTGCAGCTCGTCGAGCTGTTCCGCGCCGGCCGCTCGACCGCGCACGCCTTCATGAACTGGCAGACCCAGGTCCAGCTCGAGGTCGAGTTCGTCCTCAACGCGGAGGCCGAGATCCTCGACGCCAACCGCGTGTCGGCGGCCGGCCGGACCTTCGAGGCCCGCAACCTCGTCATCGGGCTCGGCGCCTTCCAGAAGCCGCTGGAGATCCCGGGCGCCGACCTGCCCGGCGTGCACGACTGGGCGACGCTCGTCGAGGACCTCGACTACGAGCCGACGCGCTGCGTGATCATCGGCGGCGGCAAGACGGCCGTCGAGTACGGCTCGTTCTTCCAATCGACCGGCTGCGCGACGACGATCGTCTCGCGCGCGCCGGTCATGCGGACGCGCAGCCTGCACCACGTCGACGAGGACATCCGCCGCTATGTCGTCGACGGCATGCGCGCCCGCGGCATGACGCTGCTCGAAGGCGCCCGCGTGATCGCGCTCGAGGGCGACGGCGTGGTCGAGCGTGCGCTCGTCAGCCATCCCGACGGCCGGGTGGAGGCGATCGAGTGCGACTTCGTCTTCAACTGCACCGGCGAGCGCGCCAACAGCGAGGCGGCCGTGCGCGCGCTCGGGCTGGCGACCGGTCCGGGCGGAGAGATCCTCGTCGACGACCGGATGCGCACGAGCGTCGACGGCGTCTACGCCGCAGGCGACGTCATCGGATCGCCGATGGAGATGTTCAAGGCGCGCAAGTGCGGCATGACGGCGGCACGCAACGTCATGGGCGAGGACTACACGTTCGACTTCAGCGAGTACCCCGACTTCCTCCACACGACCTACGAGGTCAGCTGGGTCGGGCTGAGCGAGGAGGAGGCGCGCGAGCGCCACGACGACATCGCGGTGATCCGCATGCCGCCCAAGGGGCAGGAGCGCGACAACCCGCTGCCCTGCGCCGAGGGGACGATGCTCTACGCCTTTGCCAAGCCGGAGCTCTCCGGCCTGCAGAAGTGCATCGTCGACTCCGGATCTCGGCGTATCATCGGTTTCCACCATGTCGGCTACGGGGCCAAGGACGCCTTCCAGTACCTCGACGCCCTCCTGCGCCGTCCCCAGGGGCTGACGATCGATGAGCTCGGGGAGATGAACGAGCTGTTCCTCAACCCGGAGCACTTCATCCAGCTCTCGCGCCTGCGGGCCGGACGGCGAGAGCTGGTGGATCTTTGAGCTCCGACCACGCGCTCACCGGCGGGCAGATCGCCCGCTTCGCCATCAAGCGGCCCGGCGGCGCCACGCCGGGCTTCCTCGAGCTGCCCGACCGCACGGTCAAGCCGCGCGCCGCCGGCGTCACGCACGTGCTCGACAAGGGGCTGACGCTCGTGGAGCTCGACGGGCTGCTCGGCTCGGCCGGACCGCACATCGACTTCGTCAAGCTCGGCTGGGGCACGGCCTACGTCTCGGCCGACGTCTCGGCGAAGGTCGCCCACTGCGATCGCGCGAACGTCGGCGCGTGCCTCGGCGGCACGCTGCTGGAACTGGCCTGGGCGCAGGGGCGCATGGCGCAGTACGTGCACTGGGCGCACGGCATCGGCGTCTCCTGCGTCGAGGTCTCGAACGGCTCGGTCGGCATGTCCCCCGCCGAGAAGCGCCGGCTGATCCAGGAGCTCGCGGAGGAGTTCGAGGTCCTCGCCGAGGTCGGCTCCAAGCGGCCGGGACCGGTCGACGTGCGCAGCTGGTGCGACGAGCTGGCGCGCGACCTCGACGCCGGCGCGAGCTGGCTCGTCACCGAGGGACGCGAGAGCGGCACGGTCGGGCTGTTCGAGCCCAACGGAGACGTGCGCGTGGAGCTCGTGGACGCGATCGCCGCAGCCGTGCCGGTCGACCGGGTGATCTTCGAGGCGCCGCTGAAGGCGCAGCAGGCGGTCCTCATCCACCTCGTCGGCCCGAACGTCGGGCTCGGCAACATCGCTCCCGGGGAGGCGCTGTCGGTGGAGACGCTGCGGCGTGGCCTGCGAACCGACACGATCGACCTCGCGCTTCCCGAGCTCGACCGGCTGCCCGTCTAGGCGGGAGGCACACGGCAGCGAATCGCGCCGCCGCCGTGACGGCCGGCGGCACGATTCACACGTGCGCACGATTCACAGGTACCGGATGGCTACCGGGGTCAGCTCAGCTGCAATTGTGCTGGCCGTGCTTGACCCTCTCCGGCGCTGCGAGCGGCGTCGGGGCGACCAGGACGTTGATCCCGAGGCAATCGCCGTCGTGGTAGTACTCGGTGGCGGCGATCGCAAAAGCTCCGGCCGAGGCAAGGATCGCGCCCCTACAGACGGTCTTCACGATCGGAAGGTCTACGGGGTCACACGCCGCTGAGGCGATACCGGTGACGATCCCCGTGACGGTCCCGGCGTTGCGAGTCGTGGCCCGGTTGAGCCGGATCGTGCAGTTGGGGGGCAGCAACCCACAGCTCGTGTCGAATGGCGCGCTGAGGATCACCGCCTGTGGCTCCGGCGCGTGGCCCGCGGCCTGCTGCCCAGCGCTTGCGGCGGCGGGCCCCCCCAGCATGAGCGGCAGCGCGACCGCCAGGGCGGCCGCCTTCCAAGACCTGCGTACCGTGTTGCGATCGAACATCCGAACCTCCTTCGGGTGGATTTTGTTTCCCCGCACACCACAAGGCGGGGGTTCACCAAAGGACCCTCAGACTTTTCGACGACCCGCCGGAACCGGGCTACGCCGGCGAGGGCGCCGGCCCGTGACGCGCGCGCTACCTGGGCGAAAGCTCCGGACAGCCCGGCGGCAGTCCGGGCGGCAGCGGCTGCGTGCGTACCGGCCGTCCGGCGGGCGTGACCCACACGAGCGCGCGCAGCGGGGCCATGCCGGGGCCGATCCGCGTCGTGAGCGCGAACACCCGGCGGACTGCCGTCACACTGATCGGCGCCGCGCCGCCGCGCACGAGGCGGACGGACCAGACGGCGTGCGGGACAATGCCGAACACGGTTCGTATACCGTGGTTCGCGTTGCAGCGGTCGAAGACGTTGACCGCCCGCCCCGTGCGGATGTCGCTCGTCCGGTAGCAGTGCCACATGAGCACGCGCCCGCGCCGGTTCGCGAACACCCCGCACGCCTGCCCGGCGGTATGCCCGAGACCGACCGAGTACCCCGAGCCAAGTCGAAACAGACGCCGCGTATGGGCGGGCGGCAGCGCCGTCGCCGGCGAGTCGCCGGCCCGGGCCGTCGACACGCGCGGATGACCGGCCGACGTGACCGGGTCGGCTGACCGACCCGGATCGCCGGGCGCTCGGCCGCCGCACGCCGTCATCAGCACGGCGGCGGCTGCCAGCCCGGCAAGCGCCGGAGTGCGCTTCACACGGATCCCAGACGCACCGCGGACGCGTCCGCGGTTACAGGAGGACCGTCATGTAGAGGGTCTCGCCGCTGTCGGGCGTCGAGGCCTGATCGCGCACGATCGCCGCCGTCTCTCCGGCACCGTACAGGGACGTGGAGCAGCTTCCGTTTCCGTACCCGATGGACGCCGTGGTGGCGTTGGTCATGCTCCTGATCTGACATGCCATGAAAGCACCGCTTCGGTTCGCTCCCTTCACGTAGAAGATCCTCCCGGTCTTCGTGAGGTTGCAGAGTTGCCAGGGCACCCCGCCAGGACAGGTGCGCGAGTAGCCGCGGCTCACCGCAGACGCCTGCGGGACGACCACGGTGAGCCCGAGCACCGCGGTGAGCACGCCGGCGGCGCAGATTCCCATCAGGCGGGTGGTGCGTGCCTGCATCGTCAAGGCGGCCGCCTTCAAGGACCTACGTACCGAACTGCGATTGAACATCGGACCTCCTTCGGGTTTGGGCTTTGTTCCCCCGCACACCAGAGGCGGGGGCCCACCGAAGGCCCCTCATGATTTCGACGACCCGCCGGATGGAGCTACGCCAGCGATGCCGCCAGCGCCGTGACCGCGGTGACCGCCAGCACGGCGAGCACCGCGCGCTCGTAACGCTCGCCGCGCAGGCGGCCGAACGCGCGCCGGCCGAGCAGCTGGCCGGCGAGACCGGCGAGCAGCAGCAGCCAGACCGCGTCTGGCAGCGCGAACGTTCCGGTCAGCACTAGCGCGGGCAGCCCGAGCACGGCGTGCACGAGGAAGATGGCGGCCAGCGTGTCGCGCATCTGCGCCGGCGACGCGCCGCGCGCGAGCAGGCAGAAGACGAGCGGCGGGCCGTTCAGCGACGTCGCAGTCGACAGCGCGCCGCCGGTGATCCCCGCCGCCGGAAGCTGCCACGCGCGCGGGCGTGCGGTCGCGGCCGTGCGCCGTCCCGGCACGCGCAGCGCCAGCCCGCCGAGCACCGCCACCGCGACGAGCCCCGACAGGGCCTGCTCGGACAGCTCGCGCAGCGCGAACGCGCCGATCGCCAGCCCCGGCAGCGACCACGCCAGCAGCGCCGACGCGTCGCCGCGGCGAACCTGCGGCCGGCGGCGCTCGCCCGCGAGCGTCACGACGTTCAGCGCCATCGCGACCAGCACGCCCGCCGTCACCGCCTCCCGCGGGCCGAGCAGCGCGAAGAGGATCGGAGCCGACACGAGCGCGAAGCCGAAGCCCGTCGCCGACTGCAGGGCGGCACCGGCCAAGAGCGCCAGCGCAGCGCCGGCGACCGTCACCGCGACGGGTCGACGAGCAGCGACCGGCCGGTCATCTCTGGAGGCTGATCGATGCCGAGCAGCTCGAGCGCCGTCGGCGCGACGTCGGCGAGGATCCCGCCCTCCGGGTCCAGCGCCGCGCCCTCGACGGTGACGATGAACGGGACGGGGTTCAGCGAATGGGCGGTGTTGGGCGAGCCGTCGGGCTCGAGCATGTTGTCGGCGTTGCCGTGGTCGGCGGTGACGATGCAGGCGCCGCCGGTCGCCTGGACGGCGTCGACGACGCGCCCGAGGCAGGCGTCAACCGTCTCCACCGCGGTCACCGCCGCGGGGATGTCGCCCGTGTGGCCGACCATGTCCGCGTTCGCGAAGTTGATGATCGCGAAGCGGAAGTCGTCCTCGCCCCAGGCGCGCACGAACGCGTCGGCCGCCTCCGGCGCGCTCATCTGCGGCTTGTGGTCGTACGTCGGCACGTCGCGCGGGGACGGCACGAGCTCGCGCCGCTCGCCCTCCTCCGGACGCTCGACACCGCCGCCGAAGAAGTACGTCACGTGCGGGTACTTCTCGGTCTCGGCGACATGGAGCTGGTGACCGCCGGTCCCCCTGATGACGCGCGGCAGCGTCACCGCCGGGCGCACCGCGACGAAGGCGATCGGGTGGTCGCGCACCTCGCCGCCGTAATCGGTGAGCGTCGTGTAGCGCGCCACCGGGCCCGCGCCGCGGCGGTCGACCTCCGGGCACTCCGGCGCGGCGAGCGCGCAGCTCAGCTCGCGCATGCGGTCGGGGCGGAAGTTCAGCGTGATGACCGAGTCGCCGGGGCGGATCGTGCCCTCCTCCCCCACCCGCGTCGGCGCGACGAACTCGTCGGTCTCGCCGCGCTCGTAGGCGGCGCGCACCGCCTCGGCGGCCGTCGGCGCCGCGTGCTCGGCCCGCCCGTGGGCGAGCAGGTCGTAGGCGGCCTGCACGCGCTCCCAGCGGTTGTCGCGGTCCATCGCGAAGTAGCGGCCGACGACGCTCGCGACACGACCCACGCCGGCCTCGGCGCACCAGCCGTCGACGGTCTCAAGGAAGTCCGCACCCGCCGTCGGCAGCGTGTCGCGCCCATCGGTGAAGGCGTGGATGACGAGGTCGGGCACGCCGTGCTGGGCGGCCATCCGGATGAGCGCCCGCAGGTGCTCCATGCTCGAGTGCACCCCGCCGTCGGAGACGAGCCCCGCGATGTGCACGCGCGGGGCGTCGGCGAGCGCCGCCCGCAGCACCTCGTTGCCGCCGAAGTCCGGCAGCTGCGCGGCCTCGTCGATGAGCGTGAGGTCCTGCTTGACGACGGTGCCGGCGCCGAGGTTCAGGTGCCCCACCTCGGAGTTGCCCATCTGGCCGTCCGGCAGCCCGACGGCGCGTCCGCCGGCGGTGAGCGTCGTGTGCGGATAGCGCTCCCACAGACCGTCGAAGACCGGCGTGTCGGCGAGCGCGACGGCGTTGCCGGGCCCGTCCGGCGCCAGCCCCCAGCCGTCGAGGACGACGAGGCAGACCGACGGCAGCGGGGTCACGCGGCGAGGGCGACCGCGGCGTCCACGATCTGCGCGAACGAGTCTGGGTCGAGCGACGCTCCGCCGACGAGGGCGCCGTCGACGTCGGGCAGCGCGAGCAGCTCCGGGGCGGTGTCGGGGCTCACCGAGCCGCCGTAGAGCACGCGCGCGACCGGCGCCGCCTCCGCCGCCCTGTCGCCGATCAGCGCGCGGACGAAGGCGATCGCGTCCTGCGCCTGCTCGGGCGTGGCGACGACGCCCGTGCCGATCGCCCAGATCGGCTCGTAGGCCACGGTCACCTCGGCGATCTGCTCGGCCGACAGGCGTTCGAGCCCCTCCTGGACCTGATGGCGCAGCTTGCGCTCGGTGTCGCCGCGCTCGCGCTCGTCCTCGGTCTCGCCCACGCAGAGGATCGGCTTCAGGCCGGCGTTGAGCGCCGCGAGCACCTTGTGCGACAGCGCGCGGTCGGTCTCGTTGTAGTACTGGCGCCGCTCGGAGTGCCCGAGCACGACGCCGTGGACGTCGATCTCGGTGAGCATCGGCGCCGAGATCTCGCCGGTGTACGGTCCCTCCGGCGCTTCGTGCATGTTCTGCGCGAAGACCTCGACGCGCGAGCCGCGCGTCGAGTCGACCATCGCCTGCAGGTCCGTGTACGGCACGCAGATCGCCACGTCGACGCCGTCGACCGCGGAGACGCGCGGCAGGAAGGCCTGGATGTACTCCTCGGCCTCGGCCACCGTCTTGTGCATCTTCCAGTTGCCGGCGATGAACGGCGTGCGGCTCATGCGTGCCCCGCAGCCTATTCCGACAGGGCGTCGAGCCCGGGCAGCGGCGCGCCCTCGATGAGCCGCAGCGAGGCGCCGCCGCCGGTTGACAGGTGGGTCACGCTGTGGGCCAGCCCGAACTCGGCCATCGCGGCGCCCGAGTCGCCGCCGCCGACGACGGTCGTCGCATCGGTCTGCGCCATCGCCTGCGCGATCGCCAGCGAGCCCGCCGCGAACGGCTTGTGCTCGTAGGCGCCGATCGGCCCGTTCCAGAAGATCGTCTCGGCCTTGCGGATCTCGGCGACGTACTCCGTCCTCGTCCTCGAGCCGATGTCGAGCTGCATCCAGCCGTCCGGCACGTCGACGCCCTGGATGATCTGCACCTCGGCCTGACCGCTGAATTCGTTGGCGATGACGAGGTCCGACGGCAGGCGCAGCTTGCCGTCGGGGTAGCCGTCCTTCGCGAGCGCCTCGCGGGCGGGCTCGAGGCCGTCCTGCTCGCAGAGCGAGTCGCCGATCGAGTGCCCCAGCACCGAGAGGAACGGCGTCGCCATCGCCCCGCCCAGCAGGACGACGTCGGCGATCTCGAGGAACTTGTCGATGACGCCGATCTTCTCCGTCACCTTGGCCCCGCCGATGATCGCCAGCAGCGGCCGATCGGCGTGGTGCATGATGAGCCGGATCGTGTCGACCTCGCGCTGGAAGAGCAGCCCGGCGGCGGCGTGATCGACGTGCTTGACGATGCCCTCCGTCGAGGCGTGCGCGCGGTGCGACGTGCCGAAGGCGTCGTTGACGTAGAAGTCGGCCAGTCCCGCCAGGCGCTTTGCGAGCTCGTCGTCGTTCTTCGTCTCGCCGGGCTCGAAGCGGATGTTCTCGAGCATGACGACGTCGTCGTCGGGCACGTCGTCGAGGCTCTCGGCGAGCGTCACGTCGGTGTGGAGCAGATGCGACGCGCGCTCGGCGACCGGCTTGAGCGAGAACTCGGCTTCGCGGTCCTTCGGCCGCCCGAGGTGCGAGACGAGCAGGAGCTTGGCGCCGCGGTCGCGCAACTCATCGAGCGTCGGGATCGCGCGCCGCATGCGCGCGTCGTCTCTCACCTTGCCGTCGGAGACGGGGACGTTGAAGTCGACGCGGACGAGGACGCGCTTGCCGTCCACGTCGCCGAGGTTGTCCAGCGTTCGCACTAGTCGTTCCTCTGGCCTGGCGGGCGGACCACCTAGAGCACCTTCTGGAGGACGTCCACGCAGCGGTTGGAGTAGCCCCACTCGTTGTCGTACCAGCTGACGACCTTGACCATCGTGCCCTGCATGAGCGCCGTGAGCTTGCCGTCGACGATCGACGAGTACGGGTTGCCGACGATGTCGCTGGACACGATCGGGTCCTCCGTGTACTGCATGATCCCCTGCAGCGGGCCCTCGGCGGCGGCGACGAAGGCGGCGTTGACCTCCTCGATGCTCGTCTCGCGGCTCGCGACGAACGTGAGGTCGACGAGCGATCCGGTCGGGACGGGGGCGCGGACGGCGAAGCCGTGCAGGCGGCCGTTGAGCTCGGGCAGCACGAGCCCGACGGCCTTCGCCGCGCCGGTCGACGTCGGCACGAGGTTGATCGCCGCGGCGCGCGCCCGGCGCAGGTCCTTGTGCGGCCCGTCCTGGAGGTTCTGGTCGGCCGTGTAGGCGTGGATCGTCGTCATGAGCCCGTGCTCGATGCCGACCGCCTCGTGGACGACCTTGGCGAACGGCGCGAGGCAGTTCGTCGTGCACGACGCGTTGGAGATGACGTCGTGCGAGTTGGGGTCGTAGCGGTCGAAGTTGACGCCCAGCACGACCGTGATGTCCTCGTCGGTCGCGGGCGCCGAGATGACGACCTTCTTCGCCCCGGCCTCGAGGTGCCTGGCGGCCTCCGCACGCTTCGTGAACAGGCCGGTCGACTCCAGCACGACGTCGACGCCGAGCTCACCCCACGGCAGCGCCGCGGGATCGCGCTCCTCGAAGACCTTGACCTCCTTGCCGTCGACGACGAGCCCGTCGTCCGAGAGCTCGACGGTGCCCGGATAGGGGCCGAGGATCGAGTCGTAGCGCAGCAGATGCGCAAGCGTCTCGTTATCCGTGAGGTCGTTCACGGCGACCCAGTCGATATCGGCTTCGGCCGCCTGGGCGGCTCGAAAGACGTTCCGGCCGATGCGGCCGAAGCCGTTGATGCCAACTCGTACTGACATGCGGGGTGTCTGTCTCCTCAGATGTTCGACAACGCGTGTGGCGGCAGGCGGACGACGTCCTTCCCGGCCCGATGGGAGGCGCAACCCTATATGCCCGGGGCGCACGCACCGGGTCTGGTCAGCTTGCCCCATATCCCAGCGGGTGCGCAGCGCGGCCCCCGGGTAGGGCCTGGCCCATCATGCCTCCCGAGCATCTCGTCTCCGTCCGGCCCCGCACCGTCTGGATGGTGGTGGGGATCGTCCTCGCGACGATCGTGTTCGTCTGGGTCGTGCTCAAGTCCCAGCAGGTGCTCGTGTGGGCGTTCACGTCGCTTCTGCTCGCGCTCGCGCTGAACCCGGCGGTGGAGAAGTTCCAGCGTCTCGGGGTGCGCCGGCGCGGCGCTGCCGCCGGGCTCGTCTACCTCGTCGTCACGGCGATCATCGCCGGCATCGCCGCGCTCGTCATCCCGACGCTCGTCGACCAGGTCAGCGCCTTCATCGACGCCGTGCCCGGCTACGTGCAGCAGCTCACGGCAGGTCGCGGGCCGCTCGGCTTCCTCGAGCGCGACTACCACGTCGTGGAGCGGGTGCGCGACGCGGTCTCCAAGAGCGGCGGCGGCGCCGCCTCGCTCGCCGGGGGCGCGAGCACCGCGCTCGACGTCACCCGCAGCGTCGTGACGTTCGTCGCCGCCATCGTGACGATCACGTTCCTGACGCTCTTCATGCTGCTCGAGGGGCCGGCCTGGGTCCAGCGCGCGATCGCCATGCTGCCCCCGCGCCTGCAGCCCACGTGGCGCGAGATCGCCGACGACATCTACCACCTCGTCGGCCGCTACGTGAACGGCAACCTCCTCATCAGCCTCATCGCCGGCACGGCGACGACGATCGTGCTGCTCGCGCTCGGGGTGCCGTTCGCGCTCGCGCTCGGACTGATCGTCGCGATCCTCGACCTCATCCCGCTCGCGGGCGCGACGCTCGGTGCGATCGTCGTCACGCTCGTCGCCCTGTCGCACTCGCTCACGGCAGCGATCATCGTGCTCGTGTTCTACATCGTCTACCAGCAGATCGAGAACCACCTGCTGCAGCCGCTCATCTACGGGCGCACGGTCCGGCTCTCGCCGCTGGCGATCCTGCTCTCGGTGCTGATCGGCTCACAGGTCGCGGGGGTCATCGGGGCGCTCGCCGCGATTCCGGTCGGCGGGACGATCCAGATCCTGCTCGATCACTGGCAGAAGAGCCGGCGTCCGCCGGACGAGCCGATCCCGCCGCCGGAGCCCGCCGGGAAGCTCAAGGACCGCTCGCGGGAAGAGCCCGCGGTCGCACAGTCCTGACGTTAGTGTGCGCGCATGTCAGCCGCCATCCGCAGCGTGGGCGCGACCGCCTCGCTGAACCACGACGGTCCCGAGGACCCCGACTTCGCCGTCGTCGACCTCCGCCTCTTCGCGACGACCGACGACGGCGAGCGCGTCGCCGATCCGCAGCCCGCGTCGACGAGCGTGCGCATCGAGCGCACGAAGCTCGCCGCGCTCGAGCTCTCCGTCCAGATGTCGCTGCGCCTGCGCCAGGCGCCGACGGGCGCGCGCCTCGAGGCCTGGCAGCGGATCGCCGCGGAACTCGGCGCGAACGGGATCGACGCTGAGCCCGAAGCGCTGCACCGGATGCCCTTCGAGTTCGTGCCCGACGACGAGCTGCGCGCTGCCCAGCAGGTGGTGTGGCCGATCGGGCATTAGCGCGGGCGGGGGTCGCGCTGGATCCGGTCGCGCGACGGGCTGCCGGCGCTGGAGCTCGCCAATCGGGCGCACGCGACATGCCTGGCGGCGCCGCGCCACCGGGTGTCCGACCCGCCTCCCCTCTCTGAACGCCGCCTCACGCACAGGTAGGGCGGCACCTGTGCCGCCCCACCGTGACCGCTGATTATCGACGTCGGCGCGGCGGGCCACGCGCGTACGGAGTCCGCATCGGCATCCGCGGCCGGAGATTCACGCCGGACGCCCTGCTCCACGTCCTGCTGTCGCGCAGGCGACTCAGGAGCCCCGCGCGGATCGCGCGCCTGGTCGCACGGCGCCGCTGCCTCCGCACGCCAGCGGCTTCGGGAAGGACCGCAAGGTGCACCCCCGGAGGACGCAGCGGAGCGCTGCGCGCGGGCGTCATCAGCGGCGCGGCAAGCGACGGCACGCCCACGAGCGCGACAAAGACGAAGGCGAAGGCGATGAACGTGTTCTTCTGGCTGAGTGTCATGACGTGCCCTTTCACTGAGCAGCGCTCTGCGACGTCGGCTGGGTGCCGAGCGTGACGGCCAGCGTCCGCGACGCGGAGCCCCGGCGGATCGTGAGCTCGGCCTCGTCGCCTGCGGAGCGGCCGGCGATCGCGGCGACGAGACCGCTGCTGCCCGTGATCTTCTTGCCGTCGAAGGCGGTTACGACGTCGCCCGCCTTCACGCCGCCGGAGGCCGCCGGGCTGCCGCCGGTGACGGAGGCGACAAGCGCGCCGGTCGAACTCGTCGACTCGGTCGTGCTCACGCCGAGATACGCGTGGCTGACGGTTTGTCCGGCCTCCAGCTTGTGGAGCTCAGCCGCGACCACGTCGATTGGCACCGCGAAGCCGACGCCGGAGCTCTGCTGCGACGAGCCGTTGGTCGCGATCTGGTCGGCGACGCCGACGACGCGGGCACCGGAGTCGAGGATCGGGCCGCCGGAGTTGCCGGGATTCAGCGCGGCATCAGTCTGGATCGCGTGCGCCACCGTGAAGCCGTTGGGCGCGGCGATCGTGCGGTCCAAGCCGGAGACCACGCCGGTGCTGAGGCTCTCCGCGTAGCCGAACGGACTGCCGATTGCGGCGACCGCGTCGCCGACGTGCAGCGCGGCGGAGCTGGCAAGGGTCAGGGGGTGCAGCGTCAGGCCGGAGGGGTCGACCTTCAGGACCGCCACGTCGGTGGCGTCGTCCCGGCCGGCCAGCGTGGCCGTACGAGTGGTGCCGTCCGAGAAGGTGACCTTGATCGAGTTCGCACCGGCGACGACGTGCGCGGCCGTGACGATCTGGCCCTTGCCGTCGACCACGAAGCCCGAGCCGGTCGCGGTGGACTGCGCGGAGCCTCCGCCGAATGGACCGGCCGGTGAAGAGCCGGCGCCCGTCGCGGTGATCTGGACCACGCCGGCGGAGGCGCTCGCGTAGACGGCATGCGAATCGAGGCTCGTAGATGAACCACTCGACGCGCCGGTCGGCAAGGACGGCGGCACCGTCGTGGCGGTCGTCGCCGTCGTCGAGCCACTGTCACCGAGCACGCCGGCCACTGCCAGCGCGCCGGCACTCGCGAAACCGCCGAGGAGCGCCGCGGCTGCCACCAGCAGGGCCAGCGAGCGGCGGCCGGGCCAGCGCGGAGGCTGGTGCGTGGTCGACATCGTGACCTCCTTGAGGTCGCGTGGAGGGATGCGAGGACGACGCCATCGTCGCGCCCGCTGCGTAGAGCGCCCTGGGAGAACACTGGGACGTTGCTGAGCGTCGCCGCTGGACGGGTGCGCGCCGCTACGGGCTGTCGCCGGTGCGCGCCGCTACGCCGCCGTCGCGGCCACCGGCGTGAGCAGGCTCGCCCCGATCGCGCCCCCGAGGTCGCCGAGCTCGGCGACGACGACCGGCGGCGGGCGGTGGTCGTGGAAGAGGTGCGGCAGCATCGCGGCCGCGATCTTGTCAGCGTACGGCTGTCCGAGCCGCACGCCGAGGCCGCCGCCGAGGATGATGACCTCGACGTCGAGGACGTTGTCCACGGACGCCACGCCGGCGCCGAGCGCCTCGACCGCGCGCCCGATGAGCTTCGTGGCCAGGACGTCCTTGCGCTCGAGCGCCGCCGCCCAGATGCCGCTCGTGAGGCGCTCGCGCCCGCGCTTTTGGGCGATCTTGAAGAGCTCCGTCGCCTCGCCCCTGGCGTGCAGCTCGCGGGCGCGGCGCTCCATCGCGCTGCGCCCCGCGTAGGCCTCCATGCAGCCGCGGCGCCCGCACGGGCACTGCGCGCCGTCGATCTTCACGACGACATGGCCGATCTCGCCCGCGCCGCCCTGGCCGAGCCACGGCCTGCCGTCGAGCACGATGCCGCCGCCGACGCCGGTCCCCCAGAAGACGCCGAGCATCGAGCGGTACGAGCGCCCGGCACCGAGCTGGGCCTCGGCGTCGGTCGCGACCTGGACGTCGTTGCCCAGCACGACCCCCGTGCCGAGTGCTTCGGCGAGCTCCCGCCCGAGCGGGTAGGAGCCCTCCCAGCTCGGCAGGTTGCGCGCGCTCGTGACCGTCCCGGTCGCCGCGTGGACCTCCCCCGGCGAGCCGACGCCGACATGGGTGAGCTCCCCCGTCGCGACGCCCGCGGCCGCGGCCGCCTCGCGCAGCGCGACGAGCATCGCGGCTGCCACGTCGCCGGGGCCGCCGGTCGTCGGGGTCGGCGCGCGCGCCTCGCCGGCGACGACGTTGCGGTCGTCGAGGACGACCGTCTGGATCTTCGTGCCGCCGAGGTCGATGCCTCCGCGCAGGCCACCTGTGAGGTGCTCAGTCACCGTCCATGCCCGTGTCGCGCGTCATGTCGCCTCCCGAGGGTACCCGTCGGTCGCCGCCGCTCCGCGCCACGATCCATTCGCCCCGCGCGGCGCCCGGCGCCGCCGCCGTGTTCCCGCGCTCACGGCAGCGGGTATCGGATGGAGGCCGAAAGGAGCCGATCCGAGGGGTCCGATGCCGATCGCAGGACCGCAGGGCGCGGGCCACACGCCCGCCGAACCACCACTGGCGGCGCCCGACGCTCGCAGTCTCGAGCTCGGGCTGCTGCTCGCCGGTGCCGGCGCCGTCCTGCTCTTCATCAGCCTCTTCCTCGACTGGTACGCCCCGGGGCTGGATGCGTGGACCTCGTTCGAGGTCTGGGACCTCGTCCTCGCCACGGTCGCCATCGTCGCGCTCGTGGCCGTCGCCGGGCGCCTGGGCTTCGGCCGGCCGCGGCCCAACAGCTGGCTGCTCGCGACCTCCGGGATCGCGTTCGTCGTCGTCGTGGCCGCGATCGTGAACCACCCGCCCGCGGCGGCGGGCATCGACAACGACCCGAGGACCGGCATCTGGCTCGCGCTCGCGGGCGCGGCGCTCATGCTCGCCGGTACGGTCCTCGCGGTCGCCCGCATCTCCGTCGCCGTCAACATCGGCGACCCGCCGGTCACCATGACACCGCCACCGCCACCGCCCGTCGGAGGCAGGCCGCCCACCGAGCCGACGAGCAGGCTCTAGCGGCGTCGGCTACCGGGCGCCGGCGGCGAGCTCGACCCGCAGCCCGTCCGGATCGCGCAGGTAGCCGGCGTAGTAACGCGTCCCGTAGCGCGGGCGCGGGCCCGGCTGCCCGTCGTCGCTCCCGCCGCTCGCCAGTCCGGCCGCGTGCGCTCCGTCGACCGCGGCGCGCCCGGCCGCCGCCAGCGCGACATGACCGTACTCGGGCGCCGGGCCGCGCCCGCGCGCGACGATCCAGAACTGCTCGTGGTCGTGGCCGTAGGCCACGGCGCCGTCGCTCTCGAACATGCGGCGCGCGCCGAGCGCATGGAAGACGGCGTCGTAGAAGCGCGCCGAGCGCGTGAGGTCGGAGACTTCGAAGGCGACGTGGACGATCATCGCGAGCGCATGCGTCCGAGGTCCACCGAAACGATCGTCGAGCAACGGTCCGCAGTCATCGCGAGCGGAAGCGTCGCAGGTCGCCCGGCGTCAATCCGCCAGGCGCCCCACGTCGCGGTGCGAAACCTCGACCGCCACGTCGTCGCGGCCGCGGTAGCGAGCGGCCAGCGCCTCGGCGATCGCGACCGAGCGGTGACGCCCGCCGGTGCAGCCGATCGCCACCGCGAGGTGCGCCTTGCCCTCGGCGATGTACTCGGGGACGAGGAAGTCCAGCAGCGGCTCGAGGTGGTCGTAGAAGGCCTGCAGCTTGCCGTCGCGCTGGATGTAGTCGACGACCTGCGGGTCGAAGCCGGTCAGGTCGCGCAGGTCGGTCTCCCAGTGCGGGTTGGCCAGGAAGCGCACGTCGAAGACGATGTCGGCGTCGCGCGGGGCGCCATGCTTGTGGCCGAACGACGAGAATGTCACGGCGAGCTTCGAGCGCGCGTGGCGCGGCAGGAAGTCCTCGGCGATCCGCCGGCGCAGCGTCGCGGCGCCGATGCCGCTCGTGTCGAGCACGAGGTCGGCGGCCGCGTGGAACGGCGCGAGCGCCGCGCGCTCGGCCGCGATGCCCTGCACGACGGAGCCGGTCGGGCTCAGCGGATGGCGCCGGCGCGTCTCCTTGTAGCGCCCGAGCAGCGTCTCCTCGTCGGCGTCGAGGAACAGCACGCGGTGCGGCACGCCGAGTGCGCGAAGGTCGTCGAGCACCTCGCTCAGCGCCTCGAAGAGCTCCCCGCCGCGGACGTCGGAGACGACCGCCGCGCGGCGCACCTTCGCGCCCCCGTGGACGACGAGGTCGACGAGCCCGCGGATCATCTCCGGCGGCAGGTTGTCGACGCAGAAGTAGCCGTCGTCCTCGAAGACGTTCATGGCGGTCGACTTCCCGGCGCCCGAGAAGCCGGTGATGATGACGAGGTCCTCGAGCGTCGAGAACGAGGACGGCTCGCCGGCGACGGTCGCGTCATCCACTCCGCCGCGCGTCGCGGTCATCCGCTCGTCCGGTTCAGATACGAGTAGAGCTCGCCGGCGGTCTTCGACGGCAGGCCGGGCACGGCCTCGAGCTGCTCGCGCGAGGCGGCGAGAACCGCCTCCGGCGAGCCGAAGTGCGTCAGCAGCGCGCGCTTGCGCTTCGGCCCCACGCCCGGCAGCCGGTCGAGCACCGACTCCGTCATCTGCCGGTCGCGGCGCGTGCGGTGGTGCGTGAGGGCGAACCGGTGGGCCTCGTCGCGCACCCGCTGCAGGAGCTGCAGCTCGGGGGTGTCGTGGCCGAGCACGAGCGCCTCGCGGCGGCCCGGCACGAAGATCTCCTCGATCCGCTTGGCGAGGCTGATGACCGCCACGCCGCGCTCGCGGAAGCCCTGCAGCGCGCGCATGCCGGCGGCGAGCTGCCCAGCGCCGCCGTCGATGACGACGAGGCTCGGTAGCGTCGCGAAGGACTCGTTGCGCTTCGGGTCGTTCGGGCTGAGGTCCTGCTCGGCCTCCCAGCGCGCGAGCCGGCGCGAGAGCACCTCCTCCATCGCGGCGAAGTCGTCGGGCACCCCCTCGGTCGTCGAGCGGATGTTGAAGCGCCGGTAGTCGTTCTTCTTCGGCGCGCCGCCCTCGAAGACCACCATCGACGCCGTCGTGTTCGTCCCCATGAGGTTCGAGATGTCGAAGCACTCGATCCGCAGCGGCAGCGAGTCGAGGCCGAGCACCTCCTGCAGGCCGTCGAGCGCCTCGACGCGTTGCTGGCGGCGGCGCTCGTCGCGCAGGCGCTCCTGGTCGAGCGCGAGCGCGGCGTTGCGCTCGGCCATCTCGAGGATCCGCCGCTTGTCGCCGCGCTCGGCGGCGCGGACCTCGACCCGCGTTCCGCGCAGCGACCCGAGCAGCTCGCCCAGCGCGTCGCGGTCGGCGACCTCGCCCTGCACGATGACCTGCGGCGGGATCGCCATCGTGTCGCTGTAGTACTGCAGCAGGAACTCCTGGGCGACCTCGCCGAGGTCGTAGCCGGCTTCGTTGGCGAGGTAGAACGACTGGCGGTCCGACAGGACGCCGTCGCGGACCTGGAAGACCTGGGCGTTGGCATCGGTGCCGTCGACGGCGATCGCCACCGCGTCGAGCGTGCCGACCGCCTCGTTGGCGACGCGCTGGCGCTCGAGCAGGCTGCGCACGGCCTTCAGGCGGTTGCGCTCCAGCGCCGCCTGCTCGAACTCCTGCGCGGCGGCGGCGTCCTGCATGCGCTCCTCGAGGTCGTTCTCGATCTGGCGGTAGCGCCCGGAGAGGAAGTCCACGACGCCGTCGATCGCCTCGCGGTACTCCTCCTTGGTCTGGTAGCCGACGCACGGCGCGCCGCAGCGCTTGATGTAGAAGTCGAGGCACGGCGAGCCGCTGCGCCGGCCCGGCTCGGCGCCCGGGCAGGAGCGGAACGCGAACACCTTCTGGAGGAGGTCGAGCGTCCCGCGCACCTTCTTCGCGTTCGAATACGGCCCGAAGTAGAGACGGTCCTTGCGGTGGCGCTCGCGCGTGAAGTACACGCGCGGGAACTCCTCGTCCATCGAGATCGCGAGGAACGGATAGGACTTGTCGTCGCGCAGCCGGATGTTGAAGCGCGGCTTGTACTGCTTGATGAAGCTCTGCTCGGTGAGCAGCGCCTCGGCCTCGGAGGCGACGAGCAGGAAGTCGATGTGGTGGATGAGGTCCACCATCTCGACCGCGCCGCGCGTGACGGAGTTCGAGAAGTGGCTGGCGACGCGCTTGCGGATCGACTTCGCCTTGCCGACGTAGATGACCTTGCCGCGGTCGTCACGGAACAGGTAGACCCCCGGCCCGTCCGGCAGGCTGCGGCGCTGCTCGCGCAGGCGGGTGGATGCGGTCGGTGCGTCGGTGACGGGCACACACCGAGGATAGTTGGGCGTGCCGCCGTACCGGTCGACTCGGCGCTGCTCGTCCTCACGGGCGTGCCGCTGCGGCGTGCCACCTGACCGGCGCACGACCTCGAGCGGCGTCAGGCGTCGCGACGACCGTCCTCGGACTTGTGGACCTCGAGGCGGGCGGTCTCCTCCTTGGGCTTGCCGAACAGCGTGTCGAAGACGTCGGTGAGCTTGCTGACGGCATGGCGCGTGAACAGGCCGACGAGCGCCGACAGCGCCGCCACGCCGTAGGGGTTGACCGGCGCCCTCTGGTCCTGGCCGAGATATCCGCCGCGCAGCGTGAAGTAGACGATGAGCGCGAGCGCCGCACCCTGCAGCGGGCGCATGAGATAGGACCACTCGTCGCGCCGCGTGAGCTCCTCGCGCCCGGCGAAGTACAAGAAGCGCCGTGTCACGCCGACGAGGGCGCCGAGCGCGCCCACCATCAGCACCATCGCGATGAGCACCACCTCGGGGCTGAAGGTCGTGTGCGCGAATCCGAACAGCAGCGCTGTCGTCGGGATCGCCGGCGCCGGCTTCTCGATCGACGTCGCGGCCGCGACCGACGCCCAGATCGCGAGCAGCTGGGTCATGAGCACGAGCGTCACCAGCACGAGCGTCGCTGCGACGAACGCGCGCTGCCGCTCGCTCATCGGGCGCTCCTCGACGACGGCCAGCGGTTCGCCGGCAGCGCTCGGTGCGGGCAGCACCGCGTCCGCGAGGTCCTGCGTCGCGCCGCTGCCGATCGGGCCGATTGCGGTGTCCACCATGTCTCCAAGAGCCTCGGATGTCGCGTCCTGATACGGCGACGCGGTCAGCGCCCCGCCTCTTGCGTGCGGACGCGCGGCCCGGTCGCATGGTCGGCCAATCCCTCGGCGCACTGGCGCAGGAAGCGGCCGAGGGCGAGCCGCAGCAACAAGCCCATCCCTGGAACCGTGGGCGTGAACGACGCTCGCCAGCGGATCCGCGTCCCGCTGCCGTGGGGCTCGAGGTCGACGTCCGCGCGGTAGTCCCTGATCGGAAGCTTGGAGACATGGGTGTAGCCGAAGCTGCGATCGGTCGCGAGCTCGACGATCGTGTCGCGCCCTTCGGTCCGGCCGCGACGGAAGACCCGCACCGCACCGATGCCCTCCGGCGCGCCTGCGCCCTCCCGCTCGAGCTCGAACGAGTCGATCGGCGCCCAATCGGGCCACGTACCGCCGTTCGTGAGCAGCTCGTAGACGGCGGCCGGCCCCGCTGCGGTGCTCGTCGTGACGTCGATGAGTTGGCGTCGCATGCGGCCTCTCAGGATGGCAGCGCACAATGGACCGCGACATGAGTGAGGTCCGTCTGTGGGTGCTGCCCCTCGATATCGCGCGCGGCCTGCGGGTGGACCACCTGCTCGACGACGGCGAGCGCGATCGCTCGGCCCGCTTCATGCAGCGCGACGACGCGGTTCGCTACGAGGCCGGCCGCGTGCTGCTGCGCCTTGCCGCCGCCGACCTGCTCGGCCGGCGAGCGCGGGACGTTCGCCTGACCCGGCACTGTCCGGTGTGCCACTCGACCGAGCACGGCCGCCCGGTCGTCGCCGGCGCGGCCGACCGCGCGCACCTCTCGCTCACGCACGGCGGCGACGTCATCGCCGTGGCCGCTGCCGCCGAGCCAGTGGGAATCGACGTCGAGCCACATGGCCGGCGGCGCGATCTCGACGCCATCGCCCACGACGTGCTGACGGCGGCCGAGCGCGCTGCGATCGACCCAGCCGGACGGGCCGCCGGCCCGTCCCCGTTCCACGATCTGTGGACGCTCAAGGAGGCGTTCATCAAGGCGAGCGGGCTGACGCTCGACGACCTCGCCGAGATCGACGTCCTCGCGGCGCTCGCCGGCCCCGCCTGGATCGAGCACGGCGCCTTCCGGTTGCTGTGCCGCCGCCTGGAGCTGGCGCCCGGTCACGCCGGCGCCCTCGCGTCGTCCGGCGCGCGGATCGTGACTCGAGACGCGGTTGGAGCCGTCCGACCGTTCGTCGTGTCAGCGCCCGTAGGCTCCGAAGACGATCGCTGAGGCGTCGTCTGGCTCAGCGCGGCGCGGGCCAGCGCGGTGCGGTCGTGCAGCCTCTGCGCGAGCTCGGCCACCTGCCCGCCGGCCTGCCTCGCCCCGCGACGCCCTGGCCGCCGGCTGCGGCCTGCGAGAAGTGGTGCGCCGGCATGTCGACGTACGCGTCCGCTGCGGACAGCGCCTCCAGCGCCTCGCCGACCTGGCCGTGAAGACGTGCCCGCCGCAGCGAGCCGAGCCGCTCGTAGATCGTCTGGCGCACGAGCGCGTGCGCGAACGCGTAGCCGCCCTGGCCCGCTTCGGTCAGCAGCCCCGCGGCGGTGGCCTCGTCGAGCGCGTCCAGCACTCCGGCGTCCTCGCCGAGCACGCGCTCCAGGACCGCGAACGAGAACCTCGGTCCGGCGACGGCGGCGACGTTCAACGCGCGCCCGGTGGGCGCGGACAGCCGCGCAACGCGCTGCCCGATGACGTGCCGCAGCCCGGCGGGGACCTCGAGCTGCGCCGCGCTGACGAGCGCGTCGAGGCGCTCACCGTCGGCCGGCATCGGCCCGGACTCGGCGACGTTCGCCAGGAGCTCGCGGATGAAGAACGGATTGCCGGCGGTCTGCGCCTCCAGCACGCGCACGAGCGCGGCCGCGCGCTCGCCGAGCGCCTGCCCGACGGCCGCCTCGAGCAGCTCCGCGATCGCCGGCTCATCCAGCCCGGCGAGGCTCAGGCGCTGCACGTTGTCGTCGCCGTGCAGATCGGCCAGCAGCTGCGCCGGCGGCTCGCCGAGATGCAGCTCCGTCGCACGATGTGTGCACAGCACCAGCACGCGCAGTCGGCGCTCGGAGCGGATCAGGTGACGCAGCAGCAGCAGCGTCGGGCTCGTCGCCCAGTGCAGGTCGTCGAGGATCAGCAGCATCGGCTGGCGGCGCGTCGCCGCCTCGACGAGCGCGGCGACCGCCTCGAACAGCGCGAAGCGCTCGGACTCCGGATCGGCCCGCATCGGCAGGCCCAGCGTCGCGAGCTCCGGCAGCAGGCGCCCCAGCTCAGGCGCCAGATGGGCGAGCTCCGTGCGCAGGCGATCCAGGCCGACCGCGGCGGCGTACGGTCGCAGCGCCTGCACGAACGGCTGGTAGGGCACCGCGAGGCCCTCGTCACAGCGCCCGTACAGCACGAGTGCCCCCTGCTCGTGCACGGCGGCCGCAAGCTCGCTCGCCAGGCGCGTCTTGCCGATGCCCGCCTCGCCGCCGATCACGACGGCGCTGCCGGCGCCACCGGGCAGTCCCGTCCAGCAGTCGCGCAGGCGCGCGAGCTCCGCGCTGCGCCCGACGAACCGCGAGCCCGGCGCGGTCTGCAACGAGCGCGGAAGCGGCAGCGCGAGCGGCGCCGCCGCCGCATCCGGTCCGCCGGCGGCGGCGGGGCCGGCCGCCGCGCGCAGCTCGAAGGCGTGCTCCGGGCGCGACAGTCCCCGCAGCTCGTGACGCCCGACGTCGACGAGCGACAGCTCCCGCGGCAGGCGGTCGCGCACGAGCTCGGCCGTCGTCTGGGAGAGCACCGTCACGCCGCCTGCAGCCAGCGAACGCAGCCGCGAGGCGCGGTTCAGCGTGGGCCCGAGGTAGTCGCCGGCGCGCTCCTGCGCCTCGCCGCTGTGCAGCGCGACGCGCAGCCGCAGCTCGAGCCCGACATCGTCCGTCGCCGCCGCCAGCGCGCCGTGCAGCTCGGCGGCGCAGGCGACCGCGTCGGAGGCGCGCTGGAAGACCGAGCAGGTCGAGTCGCCCTCGCTCTTGTCCTTCAACTGTCGCCCGCCGTGACGCTCGACGACGCGTGCGACGAGCGCGTCGTGGACTGCCAGCGCCGCGGCCATCGCGTCCGAATCGGCCTCCCAGAGCCGTGTCGAGCCCTCGATGTCGGTCAGCAGGAACGTGACGACGCCGGCCGGCAGCCGCTCGGCGGGCCGAGGCTCCAGCAGCGGGACGTCGCCGATCGCGCCGCTGCGCGCCCCGAGCGCCAGCTCGCAGTCCACCCGTGCCTCGATCGCGGCAAGGCGGAGCTCCTCGAGGCGACGGATCTCCACCTGCGCGAACTCGTGGTATGCGACCTCGGCCAGCGGAGGCCCGCGCCACATCGCGAGCGCAGCGCGCAGCACCTCTCGCGCCCGCTCCGCGTCGCCGTCCTCCAGCGCGCGGCGGCCAGCGTCGACCCGCGTCCGGAAGACCTCGGCGTCGAGCTCGCCGGCGCGCACCTCGAGCAGGTAGCCGCCGGGGACGGTCCGCAGCACGTGCGCGCCGTCCGGCTCGAGCGCCCGGCGCAGCCGCCCGACGGCGACCTGCAGTCGCTTGCCCGCCGCGCCCGAGCCGAGATCGCCCCACAGCGCCGCGATGATCCAGTCGCGGGAGAGCGGGCGGTTGGCGTTGACCAGCAGCAACGCCAGCAGTGCGACCTGGCGCGGACCGCCGACGGCCAGCCTGCGTTCGCCGTCGCTGAGCTCGACCGGTCCGAGGACGGCGTACTTGAACATCGCGCTCTCAGTGAGAGTCCTCACACTCATAGGACCGCGGAATCCGCCAGGAGATTCAATTTCGACGCGCCAAACGCGCTTGTGTGACCGACCTCACACGGCTGGCTCCGCGTACGCGACGACTCACCCGCGAGGTGTCACGAATTTCGTACGCTGCGCACATGGACGCCATGCTCGAGCTCGCGATGTCGGCGAAGGCCGTGCAGCGCGACCTCGAACGACGGCTCAACGACGCACTGCGGCCGATCGGGCTGACGGCGGCGCAGGCCGAGGCGATCGTCGTCATCGGGCAGGCGCAGCCGCTGTCGCTGAAGGAGCTGGGCGAGCTGCTGATCGCCGAGGCCGGCCACCCCAGCCGCCTCGTCGACCGGCTCGTCGAAGCCGGACTGGTGGAGCGCCGCAGCGCGCCCGACGATCGCCGCCGCGTCGACCTGTCGCTCACGCCCAGGGGCCGCGAGCTCGAGCAGCGAGTGAACGTCGAGCGCATGCACGTCCTGCAGCTCGGACGCGAGCTCGTCGGCGACCGCGACCTCGAGCCAGCGCTGGAGATCCTGCGACTCATGCTCGCGGACGGCCCGTTCGCGCAGCTCATCGCCCGGCGGGCGGAGCTGCTGCAGCGCACCGGCGTGGCCGCCTGAGCCTCCGCGCATCGTCGATTGAACGTTGCGGTCCAGTGGACCGAGGCGTAGGCTCGCGCGCGATATCGAGCGGTGGGGGGAGTGGCGATGCGCCAGGCAGGCCGGTTCGTGTTCGTGGTGGTGGCCGTCGTGCTGGGGCTCGCCGCCCCGGCGGCGGCGGACGGTCCGGGCGTCGGGACGCCCGCGGTCGTGACGCTCGGCGATTCGGCGGTCTCCGGCGAGGCGGGGCGCTGGGCGGGCAACACGAACGAGGACCCGGCGCGCGCCGACGCGCTCGGCTCGACCGCCTACTGGGACACGCCGACCGGCGAGGCGGTCGGACACTGTCATCGCTCGAAGTCGGCGCAGGCCTTCATCGGTGGCGGCGTGCTCGGCTACAACCTCGCGTGCTCGGGCGCGACCACGGCAACGCACGGCACCGCGCCGGGCGAGGACTTCAAGCCCGGCATCGACTTCTACGCAGACGCCCAGGGCCGCCGCGGCCAGGCGCGCGCGCTGCAGGATCTGGCGGGGACGCACAACGTCAAGGCCGTCGTCGTGATGATCGGCGCCAACAACTACGGCTTCGCCGCCATCGTCACCCGCTGCATCGAGAACTGGATCACGTCCCCGTCCTTCCTCAAGAACTTCTGCAGCGACGACGGCGACATCGCGTGGCGCTTCACGCCGGCTCGGGTCGCGGCCGAGACGACGAACGTGCGCACCGCGCTGGTGAACGTCCGAACCGCGATGGCAAGCGCCGGCTACGGGGCCTCGCAGTACACGATCCTCGCCCAGACGTACTGGTCGCCCGTGCCGCGCGGCGCGCAGATCCGCTATCCCCAGAGCGGCTTCGAGCGCCAGACGGTCGGCGGCTGCGGCATCTGGAACCGGGACGCCGACTGGGCCAACAACACCGTCGTCACGACACTGAACTCGACGATGCGCAACGCCGCCGCCACGAGCGGGCTGCCGAACGTCGAGGTGCTCGACCTGGAGAAGGCGCTGAACGGGCGGCGGCTGTGCGAGAACACCGTGGGGCTGCTCGAGGAGAAGGGCGTCGCGTCGTGGAAGAGCGCGGGCGCGGTCGACAAGACCGAGTGGGTGGAGCAGATCCGGACGGCCTCGACGATCTTCGGTCCGTATCAGCTCCAGGAGGACGCCCATGCCGACTACTGGGGGCAGCTCGCGATGCGCAACTGCCTGCGCCTGGCCTACAACGGCGGGACGGTGCGGGGCGGTGCGTGCGTGCGCGCGGCGAACGGGCTCACGAGCCGGGGGGAGCCGAAGATGGCCCTGCAGTAAGGTCGCCGGCGTGAACCCGCGGCCGCGTGGGAAGGATCGTCGCATGCGTTTCCGGTCCATTGCCCTTGCCGTAGCGATCGTCGTTCTGGCCCCGGCGGCGGCTCGGGCCTCCGACCCGCCGACCTCCGTCGGGCGCGGCGGCGCCGCCGC
>DASWQM010000197.1:0-3832 GCA_036403675.1 Solirubrobacteraceae bacterium
TCGCTCGCGATGACAGGCGCGAGTATCGAGGACCGGCGGCGATCTACGCAATAGCGGTTGCTTACGGCGAGCGGCGCCCGCGCGCGCGCGCTCGATAACCACGCTTGCAACGCGACCGCCGCCCGGATATACTGAACCAGATGGTTCAGTATCCGCAGATCGACAGGACGTTCGCTGCGCTGGCAGATCCGACACGCAGGGGCGTTCTCGAGCGCCTCGGCCGCGGCAGCGCGACGATCACC
This sequence comes from Solirubrobacteraceae bacterium, assembly GCA_036403675.1. Taxonomy (GTDB): domain Bacteria; phylum Actinomycetota; class Thermoleophilia; order Solirubrobacterales; family Solirubrobacteraceae; genus CADCVQ01. The sequence continues at coordinate 243 of DASWQM010000197.1, forward strand.
GAGCTCGCGGAGCCGGCCGGGATCTCGCTCACCGGGATGAAGAAGCACGTGCGGGTGCTCGAGGAGGCCGCGCTCGTCACCACCGAGAAGGTGGGTCGCGTGCGGCGCTGCAGCCTGGGCCCGCGGCGGCTCGACGACGTCCACCAGTGGATCGAGATGTACCGGCGGATGCTGGATGAGCGCCTCGACCGGTTCGGGGAGCTACTCGAACGAACAAAAGGAGAGCCGTGATGACGCATTCCCAGCAGGCCCCGACCGCTACGGTGGTGACGACGCCGGCCGATCGCGAGATCCACATCGAGCGCGTGTTCGACGCGCCCCGCGACCGCGTGTTCGCGGTCTACACCGACCCGCGGCTCATCCCCGAGTGGTGGGGCCCGCGCGACACGACCACGGTCGTCGACGAGATGGACGTCAGGCCGGGCGGGAGCTGGCGGTTCGTCATGCGCAGCGCCGACGGCAGCGAGAGCGGCTTCCGCGGCGTCTACCGGGAGGTCACGCCGCCCGAGCGCATCGTGCAGACGTTCGAGTGGGAGGGCATGCCCGGCCACATCTCCGTCGAGACCGCCACGTTCGAGGATCTCGGCGACCGCACGAAGGTCACCACGGTCTCGCTGTTCCACACGACCGAGGAGCGCGACGGCATGCTCGGCTCGGGCATGGAGGGCGGGTTGAACGAGACCTACGCGCGCCTCGACGAGCTGCTCGCGCGGCTCGCGTCGGACTGACGAGGCGGTGCTGCTCAGCCGGCGCGGGCCGGGGCGATCATGCGTCCCGCTCGCGCCGGCCGATGCCGACGATCTGGTAGCCGAGCAGTCCCGGAACGCGGCGCCCGAGCGCCTGCCAGGCCGGCTCGGCGCGCTGCACCACGTGCGACGCGCCCAGGTGGTTGCGCAGCGCGGGGACGATCGCATCGAGCTGCACGTCGCGCAGCCCGGCAGCGCCGAGCAGCTCCTCGAGTGACCCGCGGGTGAACCAGCGCAGGTGGCTGGAGTCGAACGTGCCGCTCTCCTCCTGCGGCCAGCGCCCGCGGGCGACCGCCAGGCGCGCGCTCCAGTGCGCGACGTTCGGGACGCTCACGAGCACGGCCCCGCCCGGACGGCACCAGCCCACCGCGCGTCGCAGCGCCGCCTGCGGTTGGGCGAGGTGCTCGAGCACGTCGGCGAGCACGACGAGGTCGAAGCCGCCCGACGCGAACGGCAGGTCGGGATCCTCGAGCGCGCCCTGCACGACCTCGTCGGCGACCTCGGCGGCGGCGCGGGCCGCCGTCGCCGACAGCTCGAGGCCCGCGAGATGGCCGGCGCGGGGACGCAGGAGCGCGAGCAGTCCGCCGGAGGCGCAGCCGAGGTCGAGCGCCGTGCCGCCGGCCGGCAGCAGGCGTAGCGCGTGGTCGGCGACGACGCCGTTGCCGAACGCCGCGTACGTCCCCGCCTTGGCCTCGTAGAGGTCCTCGAGAGCCCGATCGCCGGCCACGGTCGCGAGCGTACCGGCACGTAGCGCCGCGTACACTGCGCGCGATGCCGAGCCTGGCCCGACGTGCGACCTTCCAGGCGAGGCGCGCCGCGCAGGAGCTCCGGCGGCTGCAGGCGCGCGTGCACGCCGTCCAGCACCTGCGCCGGTCGCTGAACAACGCCGAGGGGACGGTCGCGCTGCAGGAGGAGGCCCAGCGCCACATCGCCGACGGCACGCTCGTCATGGGCAACATGAGCTACTACGCGCCGCGTGTCGTGAAGTACAAGGGCGACACCGGCCGGGTCATCATCGGCAACTTCGCCTCGGTCGCCCCCGACGCCGACTTCTACGTCGGCGGGATGCACCGCACCGAGTGGGTCTCGCTCTACGGGCTGCGGGCGATGCTCGAGCTGCCGGGCGCCTACGAGGACGGCTTCACCCACGGCCGCGGCGACATCGTCGTCGGCAGCGACACGTGGGTCACGAACGGCTGCACGGTCATGTCCGGCGTGACGATCGGCGACGGCGCGGTCGTCGGCACGAAGGCCGTCGTGACGAAGGACGTGCGTCCCTACGCGATCGTCGTCGGCAACCCGGCGCGCGAGATCGGACGGCGCTTCAGCGACGAGCAGATCGAGGCGCTGCTGCGGATCCGCTGGTGGGAATGGCCGACGGAGCAGGTCAAGGAGCACGTCGATGCGCTGTCGAGCCCCGACGTCGACGGCTTCATCGCGCGCTTCGACCCGGGGCCGTAGCGCGATGACCTACGACGACGTCGCGGTCGTCATCCTGAACTACAACGGCGAGCGGCTGCTGCCGTCGTGCCTGGCCGCGGTCGCGGCGCAGACGCGCCCGCCGGCCGAGATCCTCGTCGCCGACAACGGCTCGCGCGACGGGTCGCTGGCGCACCTGCGCGCCGACTATCCGGACGTCGCGATCGCCGAGCTCGGCCGCAACCACGGCTTCGCCGGCGGCGCCAACCGCGGCGTGGCGGCGACCCGCGCACCCTGGGTCTGCGTCCTGAACTCCGACGCCACGCCCGCGCCCGACTGGCTGGCGCAGCTCGCCGCGGCGCCGCGCGACGAGCGGACGTGGGCGCTCGGCAGCGTCCTCGTCAGCGCCGCGAGCGGACGAATCGAGAGTGCCGGCGACCAGTACTCCCCCGCCGGCTACGCCTACAAGCTCCTGCGCGATCACCCGCTCGAGGAGCTGCCGGACGACCCCTACCCCGTCTTCGCCGCGCCCGGCGCGGCACCGGTCTTCCGCCGCGACGTCTTCGACGCCCTCGGCGGCTACGAGGAGCGCTTCTTCCTCTACTACGAGGACGTCGACCTCGCCTTCCGTGCCGTGCTCGCCGGCTACCACGCGCTGCTCGTGCCGCGAGCCCGCGTCGTCCACCGCCTCGGAGCCACCACACGGTCGCGCGCCCGTGGGCGCTTCTACGTGGCCCGCAACAGCGCCTGGTGCGCGGTCCGCTGCCTGCCCGACGCGAGCCCCGGCCTGCTCGCCCGCCGGTGGGCGCGCGAGCTGCGCTCAAACCGGCCGCGGCGACTCGTGCCGGTCGAGCTCGCCGGCCGGGCGGCCGGGCTCGCGGGCATGCCGCGCGCGCTGCGCGAGCGCCGTAGCATCCAGGCTGGCCGCACGGCGGCGCCCGGGCAGATCGAGGCGCTGCTGCGCGAGCCGGCGGCCATCGCCGCCCGTCAGGCGCACTAGATCACCACCCGAGGAAGGATCTCCGCATGCGCAAGCTCATCGTCCTCGCGACCGTCGTCGTATCGACCGCATTGGTCGCCGGGCCGGCGCTGGCCGCCACGAAGACCGTCAAGATCGGCGACATCTGGTTCATCTCGAAGGCCAAGAACCACGGGACCGTCACCGCGAAGGTCGGCGACACCGTGAAGTGGGTGTGGACCGGCAAGATGCCGCACAACGTCACCGTCACCAGCGGGCCGCTGAAGTTCAAGTCCAAGACGCAGCCGAAGGGGACCTTCTCCAAGAAGATCACGAAGGCCGGCACGTACAAGATCATCTGCACGGTGCATGGCGTCAAGGCGCAGTCGATGACCCTCAAGGTCACGAAGTAGCCGACGCTCAGGCGGGTGCGTCGGCGGGTGCCCGCCGGCGCACGTACGCCACGA
>DASWQM010000198.1:0-15422 GCA_036403675.1 Solirubrobacteraceae bacterium
GCTGCGGGACGCGTCGAGTTCGCGTTCGAGCGGCGCCTGACCGGGCGCCGCGCGGACGGTCGCTGCGGTCGCCCGACAGCACACAACCGCGGCGGGCGGCGCTGCAGCTACTACGCCAACGCCGGCAGCTTCAGCCAACGGGCAACGGCGGGCGCCAACAGCGTCGCGTTCACGGGACGAGTCGCCGGCCGCGCCCTGCGACCCGGCAGCTACCGCCTCACGCTCACCGCGATCAGCGCCGCCGGCGCGCGCTCGACGACGCAGCGCATCCACTTCACGGTATCCCCGTCACCCCGCGCACGGCCAGACCGCTGACGACTGTCGCTCTCAGCCCACCAGCACCGCCGCGACCGCCGCGACGTCGGTGAGATCGTCGACGAACGCGTGCGCGCCCGCGAGTGCCCCGCGCGGATGCGAGGTGAGCACCGCGACGACGCGCATCCCCGCAGCCAGTCCCGCGGCGATGCCGGCCGGGGCATCCTCGAGCACGACGCACTCCGCCGGGTCGGCGCCCAGCCGCGCAGCGGCGCGCAGGTAGCCCTCGGGATCGGGCTTGCCGCGGCCGACCTGCTCCGCCGTGACGCAGACGCGCGGCGCCGGAAGGCCGGCGGCCGCGAAGCGCGCGGCGGCGAGCGCGGGGGAGCAGGACGTCACGACCGCGAGGCGCCCCGGAGGCGTGCGGGACAGCAGCTCGCGCGCGCCCGCGATCGCGACCACGCCGTCCTGGTCGCCGACGTGCGCGGCCTCGATCGCCGCGCTCTGCGCCGCGGCGTCGAGCCACGGCGCGCAGACGCGCACGACCTCGCGCGACGGACGGCCCTGCGCCGTGGCCACGACGAGCGACGCGTCCAGACCGTGCTCCGCGGCCCACGATCGATAGACCCGGTCGATCGCCGCGGTCGAGTCGACGAGCACGCCGTCGAGGTCGCACAGGAGCACCGGCAACCGCGTCACGGGCGCGGGTGCAGGGCGGGGTACAGCACGCGGAAGCGCTCGCGGGCCTCGCGAGGCGACGAGCAGCCCGTTGACGGAGGTCGTGCCGACGTCGAGCCCGGCGAGCAGCGTCACGCGGCGGCGCCGAGCGCGGCGTACACGAGCTCGTACGCGCGGATCGCGTCCTTGCCCTGCTGGGCCGCGCGCAGCGCGGCGTCGTCGATCCGGCCCGCGGCCGCGTCGATGAAGCGCCACTGCTCCACGCTGCGGCGCACGACCGCGACGGCGTCCTCGGTGTACGGGTACAGGTCGAAGCCGAGCCGCTCGCCGCGGGCGCCGTAGTGCGCGCGCCGCAGCTCGACGGCGAGCTCGAGCGTCTCCATGAACGCCGTCGCGCCGACCATGTTGTCGTCGTCGAACGTGCCCCAGCCGGAGTTCGCGTGCTGGTGGCCGAGCAGTCCCTCGGCCGCGAGCAGCGCGGCGTACTCGGCGAGGTTCTCCCCGTTCATGATGAGGTGCTGCCAGTCCATGTTGACCTGGACGTTGTCGATCCCGCGGGCGCGCAGCGTGTGGATGACGTGCAGCGTCATGCCGACGTTGCCCATGTGGATCTTCATCGCCGGCTCGGAGTTCTTGTGCTCGAGCAGGACGGTCCCGCCGTGCTCGGCCATCCGCACGGCGGCCTCGCCGATGCCGTCGACGAGCCGCGCCCAGCTCTCGGCGTAGGGTGTCTGGAAGGGGTAGTTGTAGCCCTCGATCCCGGGCCAGATGATGAGCTTCGCGCGGAGCCCGCCAGCGAAGTCGGCGGCGGCGAGCGTCAGCGCGAGCGCCTCGGCACGGGTCGCGTCGTCGGGCGAGGAGAGCCCGCCGCGGCCGAAGCGGGGGTCGAGGTGCAGGCCGCCGGCGATCGCGTAGACGCCGTGGCCGTCGAGCGCCGCGCGCACCTCGTCGAGGGTGTCCTCCGACAGCTCCTGCGGATAGTGGAACTCGTAGTCGTCGATGAGGTCGCCGAGTCCGGCGACGGCGGTCCGGACGTGCTCGGCGGTGCTGCGGCCGGCGAGCTCGGGCTTGTAGCCGGCCGGGTTGAAGCGCGTGACCATCGGGCCCATCGCCCAGATGCCAAGGCTCGTCTTCATCGTCTATCCCCTGCGGTGTCGATGACGGTTGCGCTCGCCGCGCTGCGCCGCGCGGCGTCGATGACGTGCAGCGCGGCGACGCTGTCGCGCGGGTCGACGGGCATCGCGGCATCGCCGTGCAGGGCGTCGCGCACGGCCGCGTAGTAGCGCTCGTAGGCGCCCGGCTGCGGCGTCATGCTGCGCTCCTCGCCCGCGCGGTCCACGAGCCGGGCGGGCCGGCCCTGGCCCCACCCCAGGTCGCGAGGGCGCAGCCCGGCCGCCAGCTGGTCCTCCTGCGGGTCGAGGCCCGGTGTCTCGATCCCGCCGTTCGTGCCGCTCGCGCGCAGCGAGCGCCCGCCGACCGGCGCAAGCGTGCTCATCCACAGATGCGAGCGCACGCCACCGGCATGCTCGAGCGCGACGAAGACGTCGTCGTCGACCTGGCTACCGGGCCGCCGGCGGTCGAGCTCGGCGTACACCCGCCGCACGGGGCCGAACAGCACCAGCGCCTGATCGACGAGGTGGCTGCCGAGGTCGAGCAGCAGTCCACCGCCCTCGGCGGCGCCCGGCAGCTCGCGCCAGCCGCCGTCGCGGATGTCGGGCCGGAAGCGCTCGTAGCGCGACTCGAAGCGCGTCACCTCACCGAGCAGGCCCGACTCGACGGCCCGCCGGACCGTAAGGAAGTCGCCGTCCCAGCGGCGGTTCTGGAAGACCGTGAGCGGCACGCCGGCGGCCGCGAAGTCGTCGACGAGCGCCTTCGCGGCGGCGCCGTCGGGCGCGACCGGCTTGTCCACGACGACCGGCAGCCCGCGATGCAGCGCCGCGCGGGCGATCGGGACGTGCAGGCGGTTCGGCGTCGCGACGACGAGCGCGTCGATGCTGTCGGCGTCGGCGAGCAGCGCGTCGGCGTCGGCCACGACCACGACGCCCGGGTACTGCGACCGCGCACGCGCGGCACGCACGGGGTTGCTCGTCGCGACAGCGCGGACCGTCAGTCCCTCGGTCGCGGCGATGAGCGGCGCGTGGAAGACCTCGCCGGCGAGCCCGAAGCCCGCGATCGCGATGCGCAGGTTCGTCATCGCAAGGACCTGCCCTGCGCGGCCGCCCGGACGACGTTCGACCGATGCACTGTCATCCGACCGCCACCGCCCGGCCCTCGGCGGCGGCCTGCTCGAGCACCGCCAGCGCCCGCGCCTGCGCGAGCGCGTCCTCGCGGCCCAGCAGCGGCGGGTGCTCGCCGCGGATCGCCGCCGATACGTCCTCGAGCTGCAACCGGTAGCTGTCGGCGGCCTCGATCTCGACGAACCACGGCCTGCCGTCGCGCTCGAGCGAGATGAGCGGGTTGCGGCAGTGCCACGGGTCGGCGAGCAGGAGGCGGCCCTGCGAGCCGACGATCTCCAATTCGTCGCGGGCGGGGATGTCGAGGCCGGAGTCGAGGATCGCGAGCACGTCGCCGTCGAAGCGCAGGATCCCCGAGAATCGCACGTCGACGCCGTTTGCCCCTGCCACGCGCTCGGCGACGACGCTCACCGGCTCGCCGCCCGCCGCCAGTCGCGCGCCGCTGACGCAGTAGCAGCCGACGTCCATGAGCGATCCGCCGTGCAGCGCGGCGTCGAGCCTGACGTCGCCGTCGCCCGCGACCGCGAACGAGAAGCAGGCGCGGACGAGCCGCACGTCGCCGATCGCGTCCTCCTCCAGCAGCTCCCGAACACGCCGCGTCTGCGGATGATGGCGCCACATGAACGCCTCGCTGAGGACGAGGCCCTCGCGTTCGGCGACGTCGAACGCCCGCGCGACCTCCTGCGGCCGGCGGTCCATCGGCTTCTCGCAGAGCACGTGCTTGCCCGCCTCCAGCGCGCGCACCGTCCACTCGACGTGCAGGGCGTTGGGCAGCGAGACGTATACCGCCTCGACGTCGGGGTCGGCGAGCAGCGCCTCGTAGGAGCCGTGCGCGCGCGGGATGCCGAACAGCTCGGCATGGTCCCGCGCCCGCCGCTCGTCGCGGCTGGCGACCGCGACGACGTCCGCGAGCTCCGATGCGCGGGCGGCGGCGACGAGAGCGCCGTTGATCCGGGCCGTGGACAGCAGCCCCCATGCCACCGCGGCAGTCATGCCCTGCCCGACTGCTCCCGGCCCCGGCGGGAGATCGAGTCGACGGCGACCGCGAGCAGCAGCACGCAGCCGGTGACCACGAACTTCGTCCCGGAGCTGAGGCCGAGCAGGCCCAGCCCGTTGTCGATGCTCGCGATGACGAGCGCGCCGAGCAGCGCCGCCTTGATGTGCCCGCGGCCGCCGAACAGCGAGGTTCCGCCGATGACCGCCGCGGCGATCGAGTACAGGAGGATCGCGCCGCCGCCCGCGTTCGTGTCCACCGAGCGCAGGCGCGACGCCAGCACGATCCCGCCGACGGCCGCCATCAGCGAGCAGATCGCGAAGCACGCGATCCGGATCCGGTCGACGTCGATGCCCGCCCGCCGCGCCGCCTCGGCGTTGCCGCCGACGGCGTAGACGTGGCGGCCGAAGCGCGTGCGCCGCAGGACGTAGGTCCAGAAGACGAGCAGCGCCCCGACGAGCAGCGCGACGTACGGCAGCCCGCGGTCCTGGTTGACGATCGAGACGACGGCCGCGAGCGCGACGAAGAGCCCGAGGACCCGCAGCGCGACGATGAGGGGCGGGTCGTTCTCGAGTCCGGCTTTCGCGCGCTGGCGCAGGCCGAGGACCTGGACGACTGCGAAGCCCGCGACGGCCACGACGAGCAGTATCCACGCGGTCGCCTTCGGGACGAAATCGTTCGCGAAGCCGATCACGAACGAATCCTGCAGCACGACGGTGCCGCGGGTGCCGATGAGCAGCAGCACGACCCCGTTCCAGGCAAGCAGGCCCGCCAGCGTCACGACGAACGACGGGATCCCGATCTTCGTGATGACGAGCCCGTGCAGCGTGCCGATGAGGACGCCGGAGCCGAGCGCCGCGAGGATCGCCACGGAGGTCGGGACGGTCGAGCCGTCGGGCAGCAGCAGCAGCGCCGTCAGCACGCCGGCGACGCCGCTGACGTAGCCGACGGAGAGGTCGATCTCCCCGAGCAGCAGCACGAAGACGATCCCCATCGCGACGAGCGCGTACGCGGCGCCCTGCACCATGAGGTTGACGAAGTTGCCGGCCGTCAGGAAGCGGTCGTTCTGGACCTGGAAGACGACCGCGATGATCAGCAGGCCGACGATGATCGGCAGGCTGCCGAGCTCGCCGCCCCGGACGTTGCCGGCCCAGCGCCGCGCGTAGGCCCCGATCGTCGCTCTCGGCGCGGCGGCCGCCGTCGGCAGGGGAGGCGTGATGGCGCTCATATGGGCACCTCCTCGTGGCCCGGCACGGAGCTGAGCTTGCCCGCGGTGATCGCCTCGACCACCTCGCGCTGCGTCGTCGCGCTCGTCGTGAAGCGGGCGACGTCCTCGCCGAGGCGCAGCACGGTGATGTCGTCGGCGACCTCGAAGACGTCGTGGAGGTTATGCGAGACGATGACCACGGCGAGGCCCTGCTGGCCGAGACGACGGACGAGATCGAGCACCTGCCGCGTCTGCGCGACGCCGAGCGCCGCGGTCGGCTCGTCGAGGATCACGACCTTCGAGTTCCACATGACGGCCTTGGCGACCGCCACCGACTGCCGCTGCCCGCCCGACAGGCCCGCGACCGTCTGGCGCACCGAGCGGATCGTCGTCACCGACAGCGACGCGAGCGTCTCGCCGGCGCGCCGCTCCATCGTCGTCTCGTCGAGGGCGCGCAGCCGCGTCGTCTCCTCGCGCCCGAGGTACATGTTCTGGACGACGTCGAGGTTGTCCGCGAGCGCGAGGTCCTGGTAGACGACCTCGATGCCGAGCGCGGCGGCGTCCTTCGGGCCGCCGATCGTCACCGGCCGGCCGTCGAAGATGATCTGCCCGTCGTCGATCGGGTAGATGCCCGCGACGCACTTGATGAGCGTCGACTTGCCGGCGCCGTTGTCTCCGACGAGCGCCATGACCTGTCCGGCGCGGACCGCGAAGTCGACCTCGTGCAGCGCGCGCACGGCGCCGAAGCGCTTGGATACGCCGCGCAGCTCGAGCAGCGGCCGCGTCGCGGGGGGCCGCTCGCGCGGCCCCCCGTCCCCAGCGGTGGCGGTCATGACAACCCGAGGGCCTTGCACTTCGACGCGAGGTTGCCCGCGCAGATCTCCGTCTGCTTCGGGAAGTCCGGCTCGCCGAGGTACTGCTTGATGTTGTCCTTCGTCACGGCGACCGGCTTGAGCAGCACGGCCGGCACCTTCCTGGATTGGTTGTTCACCGAGGCGCTGACGCCCGACGGCTGCTGTCCCTTGGCCAGCGAGATCGCGAGCGCGGCGGCGGCGTCGGCCTCCTTCTTGATCGCCTTGTAGACGGTCATGCACTGGTCGCCGGAGACGATGTTCTGGATCCCCTGCAGCGTCGCGTCCTGGCCGGTGACCGGGATCTGCTGGAGCTTGCGCTGCTTGAGCGCGGAGATCGCCGCATTGCCGAGCCCGTCGTTGGCCGCCAGCACGCCGTCGACCTTGTTGGACGCCTTCTGCAGCATCTGCTCGAAGATCGTCAGCGCCTTCTGGTTGTCCCACTCGGGGACCGACTGGTCGGCGACCTTGGTCCACTGGCCCGAGTTGAACTTGTCGTCGATGACGGAGTCGTAGCCCTTCTTGAAGAGCGTGGCGTTGTTGTCGGTGGGCGAGCCGTTGAGCACCGCGACGGCCGGCTTGGTCGCGTTGCTCAGGCAGTCCACGAGACCCTGGCCCTGAAGTCGCCCCACCTCCTCGTTGTCGAACGAGACGTAGTAGTCCGACGTGCCCTTGAGCGTCAGGCGGTCGTAGTCGATGACCTTCACGCCCTGCGTCTTGGCGTTGGCGGCGATCGCCGCGCCGCTGCCGCTGTCGAGGTTGACGAGCAGCAGGACCTTCGCGCCGTTCGTGATCGCCTGCTCGGCCTGCTGCTGCTGGGCGGACTTGTCGGCCTCGGCGTTCTGGATCGTGGACGAAATGCCGGCCTTGTCGAACGCCGCCTTGAGGAACGGCCGGTCGACCGTCTCCCAGCGGACCGACGACTTCGAGTCCGGCAGCAGGACGGCGATCTTGCCGCCCGTGCTCGATCCGCCGCCGCTTCCGCCGCCGCCCGATTTGTTGTCGCTGCCACAGCCGGCGGCGACGACCGCCAGCGCCGCCACCCCCGCGGTCAGGGTCAGCGGCAGCAGCCGCCGGGTGCGATGTCGTGGTGCCCGCATGGTCCTTTTCCTCCTTGTCGTGGTCATGCGACCGGGTTGGACGTCGCCGGGATCGGGACGTCTGACTGGCGCGCGGCGAGCTCGAGCGCGCCGAGGACCTCGGCGCGGTCGCCCAGCACGCCGCGCGTGATGCGCACGTCTTGTGCCGCGGAGGGGATCGCGTAGCGATGGACGGCCTCGCGCAGGGGGTCGAGAAGCACGTCTCCCGCGGCGCCCATGTATCCCCCGACGACGATCAGCTCGGGGTTGAACGCGTTGACGACCGCGGCGACCGAGCGGCCGAGGACGCGCCCGGCGTCGGCGATCGCGCGGCGGGCGCCGGAGTCGCCGTCGACCGCCAGCCCGATCACGCGCTCGAGCGTCAGCTCGGCGCCGTGGCTCGGGCGCAGCAGGTCGAGGATCGCCGGTCCGCCGGCGAACGTCTCCAGGCAGCCACGGTTGCCGCAGCGGCAGATCGGGCCGCTCTCGTCGACCAGCACGTGGCCGAGCTCGCCCGCCGTTCCGCCGGTCCCGCGGTAGACCTCGCCCCCGAGGATGAGGCCCGCTCCGATGCCGCCGGAGACCAGGAGGTAGACGGCGTCGCGCGCTCCGATGCCCGCGCCGAACGTCACCTCGGCGAGCGCGCCGAGGTTGGCGTCGTTGTCGAGGTGGACGGGCAGGCCGAGGCGCTCGGTGAGCTCGGCGACCGGGCTGATGCCGTCCCAGCCGGGCAGGATCTTTCCGGCGTGGACCATCCCGGTCGCCCGGTTGATCGGGCCCGACAGGCCGACGCCGGCGCCGAGGATCCGGCCGCCGTCGAGGGCCGCCGCGGCGACGGCCTCGCCGGTGAGGCCCACCGCGGCGGCGAGCGCCTCGCGGGCGGCGTGGTCGACGTCGAGCGCCTTGACGCGCTCGGCGAGGATCGTCCGCGAGAGGTCGGCGATCGCGACGCGGACCTGGTCGTGCCCGAAGTCGATGCCGAGGACGAGCCCGGCCGAGCGGTCGAGCGTCAGCAGGGTGGGCGGGCGCCCCTGCTGCGCCGGGCGGTCCGCATGCTCGCGCTCGACGACGAGGCCGCTGGCCTGCAGGTCGGCGACGAGCGTCGAGACCGTCGAGCGCGAGAGCCCCGTCAGGCGAGCGAGATCGGCGCGGCTCGCGCTCCCGCACCGGCGCAACGCGTCGAGCAGCTCGCGGCGGTTGCGGTCGCGAAGCGAGCCCAACGATCCGGCGCCGGACGGGTCCATGGCGCGACTGTGACGCGCGTCACACTCGTTTGTCAAGACTTCGGTAGAAAGAACTACCGAAATATGGCTGTTTTGTCCGACGCTCGGTCGGTGGCGCCTCGCTCAGCGCGTTCCGCGCGAGTAGTCCCGTCGCTCGACGTCGCGGCCGAGCGAGCTCGGCACCGCGGCGCCGGGGGCGTCGCCGTGGGCGTCGTGGTAGGGGCGCTGGTTGATCGCGCTGCCGCTGCGCGAGTAGTAGCCGTGCGCCACCGCGAAGAACAGCGCGAGGACGAACCCGAGGAAGATCCAGGTACCGCCCGCGAGGATGAACGCCGTCATGGCCACCGATCGAGCATGGCAGTCGGTTTCGCGGGGCCGAGTGCGATGTGTCACTCCGTGATAGGCCGAATCCGGGTAGGAGTCCGCGCGGCTCCGTCGAACGCCGCGTCGATGGCCTCCGCCACCCGGCGCTCCCGCTCCGCTGTCGCCGCCTCCAGCCCGCGGCGGTCCGCGAAGCCGGTCGAGTACAACATCCTGCTCACGGCGACGCTGTGCCTGCTCGCCGCGGGCGCGGTCATGGTCTACAGCGCGTCGTCGGCGCGCACGCTGCTGGAAGGCCAGGGCGACGGCACGGCGTACCTCGTGAAGTACCTCGTCTTCGGCGCCGCGGGCCTCGTCCTGTTGCAGCTGCTCGCGCGCGGGGGCCTCGAGTTCCTCCCGCGCGTGACGCCGGTGCTGCTGGGCTTCGCGTTCGTCCTGCTCGTGGCCGTCAAGCTCCCGGGCATCGGCGTCGAGGTCAACGGCGCCCGGCGCTGGATCGGCGCCGGGCCGCTGCAGTTCCAGCCGTCGGAGCTCATGAAGCTCGCGCTCGTCCTCTACGCCACCGGGCTGCTTGCGACGACGCCGTCGCGCCTGCGCTCGGTCCAGGGCGGCGCTCCCGGGCCGCTGCTGCTCGTCGCGGGCGCCGCGATCGTGCTCATCGCCTCACAGCCCGACCTCGGCACCGCGCTCGTCATCGCGTTCACGCTCGGCGCGCTGCTGCTCGTCGCCGGCGTCCCGCTGGGCCTGCTGGGAAAGCTCGCCGCCGTCGTCGCGGTGCTCGTCGCGCTGTTCATCCTCATCGAGCCGTACCGCGCCGCGCGAATCACGGCGTTCCTGAACCCATGGGCGCACGCGGACTCGTCGGGCTTTCAGTCCGTGCAGGGCCAGATCGCGCTCGGCTCGGGCGGGTTCCTGGGCGTCGGCCTCGGCGAGTCGGTGCAGAAGGTCTTCTACCTCCCGGAGGCGCACACGGACTTCATCCTCGCCGTCATCGGCGAGGAGCTCGGCGTCGCGGGCGTCTGCGGCCTGTTGTTCCTCTACGGCCTCATCGGCTACGCGGGCCTGCGCGCGGCGAAGCTCGCGCGGACGCGCTACACGCAGCTGCTTGCCTCCGGGCTGACCTCGCTCATCCTCTGCCAGGCGCTGCTGAACGTCTTCGCGGTGCTCGGGATCGCGCCGCTGACCGGCGTGCCGCTGCCGTTCATCTCCTCGGGGTCGAGCAGCCTGCTCGTCCTGCTGGCGACGATGGGCCTGCTGCTGAACGTCGCGTCGCGCGGCACGACCCATCTGGCGTCGCTGCCCGTGCCCGCGGACGGGCCACACGATGCGCGAGGATCACGCGATGCCGAGGGTGCTCATCGCGGCGGGCGGGACGGCCGGGCACGTGGTGCCCGCGCTGGCGGTCGCCGAACGGTTGAGGGCGGCCGGCGCTGACGTCGTCTTCGTCGGGGGTGAGCGCGCGGAGGCAGAGCTCGTCCCGGCCGCGGGCTACGAGCTGCGCACGATCCGCGTCGAGGGGCTGAGCCGGACGAACCCGCTGCGCGCGGCGCGCGCGGTCGCGCGCTCCGCCGCCGCGGTCGCCGCCGCGGAGCGGATCCTGCGCGAGCTGCGCCCCGCTGTCGTGCTCGGCGGCGGCGGCTACGTCGCCGGGCCGGTCGGGCTGGCCGCGCTCGCGCGGAGGATCCCGCTCGTGCTCGCCGAGGCCGACAGCCACCTCGGCATCTCCAACCGGCTGCTCGCGCCGGGTGCCCGGCGCGTCTGCCTGGCGTTCCCGATCGAGGGACGCAACGGCGCGCGCTACCGCGTGACCGGGCGGCCCATCCGGCCGCCGGCCGGCGATCGCGCCGCGGCGCGCGCCGCCTTCGGTCTGTCCGACGGCGAGCTGTGCGTGCTCGTGTTCGGCGGGTCTCAGGGCGCGCGGACGATCAACGAGGCGGCGGTGGACGCGTTCCGCGCGGCGCCGTTTCGCGTCCTGCATGCCGCGGGCGTACGCCACCATGCGACGCTGGCGCCGCGCGTCGGCGGGTCCCACTACGACCTGCGGCCCTACATCGACGAGCTCGGCGACGCGCTCGCGGCCTGCGACCTCTGCGTCTCGCGCGCCGGCGGCTCCATCTTCGAGATCGCCGCGGCCGGCAAGCCGGCGATCCTCGTGCCCTACCCGCACGCGACCGCCGATCACCAGACGGCCAACGCGCGCTGGATGGCTGCGGCGGGCGCCGCGGTCTGCGTGCCCGACGCGGAGCTCACGGCCGCGCGCCTGGGTCAGGAGGTCGGCGCGCTGCTCGGCGACCCCGCGCGGCTGGCGTCGATGGCCGCGGCGTCGGCGGCGCTCGCGCGGCCGCACGCCGCGCAGGCCGTCGCCGACGAGATCCTGGCCGCCGCCCGGGAACGCGGCTCGTGACGGAGTGGGCCGGGAGGCGGCTGCACTTCGTCGGCCTCGGCGGTGCGGGGATGAGCGGGTTGGCGCTCGTCGCCGCGGCGCTCGGCGCGTCGGTGACGGGCTCCGACCGTGCCGGCTCGCCGTACCTCGAGCGCGTCCGCGCCGCCGGGATCGATGCGCGCATCGGCCACGACGCCGCCAACGTGCCGGGCGGCGACGACGTCGAGCTTGTCGTCTCGACCGCGATCCCGGCGACGAACCCGGAGCGGGCAGCGGCGCGCGAGCGCGGGCTGCGCGAGCTGCACCGCGGCGCGCTGCTCGGTCAGCTCAGCCGCCGGCGGCGCACGATCGCCGTCGGCGGGACGCACGGCAAGACGACGACGGCGTCGATGGCCGCCCACGCGCTGCTCGCGCTCGGCTGGGAGCCGTCATACGTCATCGGCGGCGAGCTGACGACGACCGGCACGAACGCCGCCGCCGGGACCGGCGAATGGCTCGTCGTCGAGGCCGACGAGTCCGACCGCTCGTTCCTCGAGCTGCGGCCGGAGATCGCGGTCGTGACGAACATCGAGCTCGACCACCACACGACGTATGCATCGCACGCCGAGCTCGAGCATGCGTTCGGGGACTTCCTGCGCAACGGCCTGCGCCGGATCGTCGCCGACACGCCGGCGGCGGAGGCGTTCCTCGATCGCGTGGCGATCGTCGAGGCGGCGTTCTACGGCGCGTCGGACATCGCGCTGCACGACGGCGGCTCGCGCTTCGTCTGGGCCGAGCAGGAGGTCGCGCTGTCGGTCCCCGGCGCGCACAACGTCGCGAACGCCGCGGCGGCCCTGACGGCCTGCGTCATCGCGGGGGCGCGGCCGGAGCAGCTCGCCGGCACGCTCGAGGACTTCCGTGGCGCCGGGCGGCGCTTCGAGCGGCTGGGGGAGACGTCCGGCGGCGCGCTCGTCGTCGACGACTACGCCCACCACCCGACGGAGCTGCGCGCGACGATCGCCGCGGCGCGCACGCTCGGCCACCGGCGCGTCGTCGCCGCCTTCCAGCCCCACCTGTACTCGCGCACGCAGCTGCTCGCGCGCGAGTTCGGCGCGGCGCTGGCGCTCGCCGACGCCGCCTGCGTGCTCGATGTCTATCCGGCGCGCGAGCGGGCGGAGGACTTCCCGGGCGTCAGCGGCCTGCTCGTCGCCGAGGCCGCCGCCGACGCCGCGTGCGGGCGCCCGGTCGCCTGGGCGCCGGGCTTCGACGACGCCGAGCGGGTGCTGCGGGCCTGGCTGCGCTCCGGGGATCTGTGTCTCGTGCTGGGGGCGGGCAACATCGACGCACTGGGGCGGCGGCTGGTGGAGTGATGCCTCCTCGGCGGCACGGCGGGCGCGGTGCCCTGGCGGGAAGGCCCCCGCGGACGAACCCCTTCGTCATTGCCCGCCGTTCGCGGGCGATCGCGGCACCGCCGGGCCGCGAGTCACTACCCCTCCCACGCGCACCCCACGAACACCGGCTCGGGCAAGAGCTCCACTCCGAACGCATCGCGCACGCCACCCGCGATCTCGCGCGCGAGGGTGACGAGCTCGGCGGTCGTGCCGTTGCCGCGGTTCGTCAGCGCGAGCGTGTGCTTCGAGGAGATCGCGATCCCGTCCGGATTGCCGTGCCCGCGGCCGAAGCCGGCGCGCTCGATGAGCCACGCCGCCGACGTCTTCACGCGGCGGCCCTCCACCGGCCAGGCCGGCGGGCGCGCGTCGGCGCCGAGCCGCGCGGCGACACGCTGCTCGAAGGCCTCGACGTCGCGCGCCCGCAACACGGGATTCGTGAAGAACGACCCTGCGCTGACGGAGTCCGGATCGTCCGGGTCGAGGACCATGCCCTTGCCGCGGCGCAGCTCCAGCACCGCCGCGCGGACGTCGGCCAGCGGCGCGCTCGTGCCCGGCGCGATCCCCAGCCGGCGCGCGAGCTCCGCGTAGCGCACCGGCTCGGACAGCGCGGAGCGCTCGAGCGCGAAGCTCACCCGCAGGACGACCCAGCGACCGGGGTCGCGCTTGAAGACGCTCGAGCGGTAGTCGAAGAGGCAGGCCTCCGGGTCGAGCGTGTGCACCTCGCCGGTCGAGCGATCCAGGGCGCGGACGGCGACGACGACATCGGCTACCTCCTGCCCGTAGGCCCCGACGTTCTGGATCGGCGTCGCACCCACAGATCCCGGGATCCCCGACAGCGCCTCGACCCCAGCCAAGCCGTCGACGACGCAGGAGGCGACGAGCGCGTCCCAGTCCTCGCCCGCGGCGACGTCGAGCCAGACGCGGCCGTCGCGCAGCTCAACGCGCTCGATCCCGCGCGTGGCGACCTGCACGACCACCCCGTCGAACCCGTCGTCGGCGACGACGACGTTGCTCCCGCCGGCCAGCACGAGCAGCGGCTCGCCGGCGGCGTCCGCCGCCCGCACCGCCTCCACCAGCTCCTGCTCGCTGCCGGCGCGCTGCAGGCGCCGCGCGGGGCCGCCGAGCCGCAGCGTCGTCAAGTCGCTCAACACCAGAGGGGCGGACACGCGACAACCCTAGACCTGGACCTCGGCGGCAGGGTCCGTGCCGCCTGCGGCGAACACCGAGCCGATGGCCTCGCTCGCCCGCCGCCGCACGCGCGCCGTCCTCGCTGCCGCCGTGGTGCTCGCCGTCGCGACCCCGCTCGCGCTCTGGCTGCGCAACAGCTCCCTCGTGCGCGTCGAGCACGTGACGGTGACCGGCATCCATGGTCCCCAGGCGGGCGCGATCCGCGCCGCGCTGACCGAGACCGCGCTCGACATGACCGTCCTGCACGTACGCGAGGACGCTCTCCTCACGGCGGTCGAGCCCTATCCGGTCGTCCGCGGCCTGCGCACGCAGACGGACTTCCCGCACGGCCTGCGCATCATCGTCGACGCCTACGAGCCGATGGCCGCGCTGCAGGCGGGGACGCGCCTGACCGCCGTCGCCGGCGACGGCACGGTCCTGCGCGGGGCCCCGACGGGCGGCCTGCCGGTCGTCCGGGTCCGCGCCACGCCGGGCGGAAACCGGACCGACGACGCCCGCGCGCGCAGGGCGATCGACCTGCTCGCCGCCGCTCCGGCGGCGCTGCGCGAACGCGTGGCGCGGATCTACCGCGGTCCGCGCGGCATCGCCGCCACGGTGCAGAACGGCCCGACGCTCTACTTCGGGGGAGCCGCCCGCTTCGATGCGAAGTGGATGGCGGCGGCGCAGGTGCTCGCGCAGCGCAGCTCGCGCGGCGCGAGCTATGTCGACCTGCGGGTGCCGGAGCGTCCGGTGGCGGGCGGTCTCCAACCGCGTGAGGCGCAACCTCAGCCTCAACTGTAGGTTGATGGCACCCCAGATGCGTTTCTCCTGCAGAGGTCGAGAGTCTCGGATTTTGCAATCGTTCTTGCGCGAGTAGACTTCGCGTTGACATCCGTTCAGGCCCGTGCTTACTGTGGTTTCCGCAGCATCGGGCCGGAGAGCAAAAATCTCTCAACGCTAACTCAAGGGTCGGACGCTTTCCTCATGGAATCCAGCAGCAGCTATCTCGCCGTCATCAAGGTCGTCGGTGTCGGCGGCGGTGGCACCAACGCGGTCAACCGGATGGTGGACGCGGGGCTGCGTGGCGTGGAGTTCATCTCGGCCAACACCGACGCCCAGGCGCTGCAGATGACGGATGCCGACATCAAGCTCAACATCGGCCACGACCTCACGAAGGGGCTGGGCGCGGGCGCGAACCCCGAGGTCGGCTTCGGCGCGGCGGCCGAGTCGCGCGACGACATCAAGGAGGCGCTGAAGGGCGCCGACATGGTCTTCGTCACCGCGGGCGAGGGTGGCGGCACGGGGACCGGCGCGGCGCCGGTCATCGCAGAGATCGCCAAGAACGAGATCGGCGCGCTGACCGTCGGCGTCGTGACGAAGCCGTTCGAGTTCGAGGGCAGCCAGCGCACGCGCCAGGCCGAGGAGGGCATCGAGCGCCTGCGCGAGGTCGTCGACACGCTCATCGTCATTCCCAACGAGAAGCTGCTGTCGGTCATCGAGCGGCGCACGACGATGCTCGACGCCTTCCGCGAGGCCGACAACGTCCTGCGCCAGGGCGTGCAGGGGATCACGGACCTCATCACGATCCCGGGCCTCATCAACCTCGATTTCGCCGACGTCCGCACGATCATGCAGGACGCCGGCTCGGCACTCATGGGGA
>DASWQM010000199.1:0-2959 GCA_036403675.1 Solirubrobacteraceae bacterium
CTCGTCGCCGAGGCCGGGGGCGCGCCCGGCGACGTCGCGGCCGTCGGCGTCGTCCAGGAGGAGATCACCTTCGCCGGTGCCCGCACGTCGGCCTTCCGCCTGCAGCCCGACGTCGCGATCGTCGTCGACGTCACGCACGAGACGAGCGCCCCAGGCGTCGAGGTCAACGAGCTCGGCAAGCACGAGTTCGGCTCCGGTCCGGTCCTCGAACGCGGCTCGATCCTCAACCCCGTGGTCTACGAGCTGCTCGAGCAGACGGCCGAGCGCGAGGGGATCGCGTACACCGTGCAGGCCTCGGCGCGCGCCACCGGCACCGACGCGGACGCCATCCATCTTTCGCGCGCGGGCGTGCCGACCGGTGGTATCTCCGTCACGCTGCGGTATATGCACTCTCCGGTGGAGATGGTCCAGCTCGACGACGTCCACGCCTGCGCACGGCTGATCGCCGCGTTCGCGCAGTCGTTCAGCGCGGAGACGTCATTCGCGCGGTAGGGGCGCCGTGCTGCTGCTCTTCGACATCGACGGGACGCTGCTCCAGAACGCGGCCGACGCCCATCGCGACGCGATCCACGAGGCGCTGCGCACCGTGCACGGCGTGAAGGACCCCGTCCGCCGGCAGAGCATCGAGGTGGCGGGACGCACCGACGCCGAGATCGCGCGCGGGCTGCTGACCGCCGCCGGCGTCTCGGCGCACCGCATCGACGAACGCGCCGACGACGTGCGGATCGCCGCCGGCGCCGCCTACGCGCGGCTGTGCCCGGACGACCTCTCGGCGCACGTGACGCCCGGGATGGGCCCGCTGCTCGAGCGTCTCGACGAGCGTGGCGGCATCCTGCTGGCGCTCGTGACCGGCAACTACGAGGCGATCGCGCGCATGAAGCTGCGCCGCGCCGGGATCGGCGGGTTCTTCCCCTCCGGGCAGGGCGGCTTCGGCTCCGACCACGAACAGCGTGCCGAGCTGCCGCGGATCGCGCGCCGGCGCGCCGGCGACGGCGAGCCGTGGCCGCGCGAGCGCACGGTCGTCATCGGCGACACGCCGCGGGACATCGCCTGCGCGCGGGCCGACCGCGTGCGGGTCATCGCGGTGGCGACCGGAGCGTACGGTGCCGACGAGCTGCGCGGCGCCGACGCGGTCGCCCGCGACGTGCGCGAGCTCGGCGTGCTGCTCGAGGACCTGGCGTGAGCCGGCTCGCCGCACGCGTGGCTAGGCTGCGGCCATGAGCCAGGCTCAGCGCCTCCTTCTGCTCGCCGGCGCCGTGGTCGTGATCGTCGTCGGGTTCGTCCTCCTGTCGCCGGGCGGCAACGACAGCGGCGACGAGCAGGCCGCCACGACCGCGACCCTCACCACGCCCCCGACCGTGACGGCCACGCCGGTGCCGAGGCCCGCGCTCGCGACGATCGAGATCCAGGGCGGCAAGCCCGTCGGCGGCGTCAAGACGATCACGGCCAAGAAGGGCGAGCGGGTGCTCATCGACGTGACCTCGTCGGACACGAGCGGCGAGATCCACCTCCACGGCTACGACATCAAGCGCAACCTGAGGGCGGGCGGCCGCGTGACCTTCTCGTTCACGGCGAACGCGGAGGGCATCTTCGAGATGGAGATCGAGAGCTCGGCGACGCAGATCGCGAAGCTCGTCGTCCGACCCGGCTAGGCGTCGGGCCGCGGCGACCAGAGGCCGTCGGCGCCGATGTGCACCTCGTCGGCCACCCGGCCGAGCTCCTGGCGCGCCGTGTCGTCGTCGATGTCGCACAGCACGGCGACCTCGCGCGATGCCAGCGGCTCGCCCGCCCACTCGAGCACCTCGAGCACCGACTCCGGCGCCGGACGGCGCTCGGTGTCCGGCAGGAGGTTGGCGAGGGCGACGTCGTAGGCCGCGAACGGCTGGAAGCCGGGGACCGACATGCGCACGCCGTCGGACCGGCGCACGATCTCGTACGAGGGGCACGTGTAGCGCCGGCCGCCGGACCAGTCCGCGAGCCGCCCGTCGAGCACCCGCGCGGCGCCGCTGGGGTCGCGCGCGGCGGCCATGTCGTCGCGCATCGCCTGCTCGACCGCCTGCTCGGCGCTCCAGCGCTCGACGTCGTCGGCGTCCAGGCCGGCGTCGGCAGCGGCGCCGCGCACCGTCGAGGACTCGTCGAGCAGCTCGCCGGCCATGCAGCGCACGCGGAACGCGCGCAGGATCGCCTGCTCGGCCTCGGGCGCGTGCAGGCGCGTCGCGATGACGGCACGGCAGGCGGGCGCGGTGGCCGCCATGCGCGGGCGCTCGGAGGTGTCGATCGGCATGCCGTGATCCTGCGCGATCATGGTGAGGCCGCGCGCCAGCTTGTCGGGCGTGAGGCCCTTGTCGAGGTACTCCTGCGGATCCTCGGCAAGCACCACCATGCGCGGCTGCCACTCGATCGCGTCGCCGTACAGCCAGCGCAGCTTCAGGCGAAACGGCTCCGCCGAGAAGGCCCACGGACAGCCCGGGTCCGTGAACTCCGTGATGACGACCTCGGCGCTCAGGACGTCCTCGTCAGGCGCTTGTAGGTGATCCGGTGCGGGCGGTCGGCCTCGTCGCCGAGGAGCGCGCGGCGGTGCTCCTCGTAGGCCTCGAAGTTGCCCTCGAACCACGTCACCTGCGAGTCGCCCTCGAACGCCAGCACGTGCGTCGCCACGCGGTCGAGGAACCAGCGGTCGTGGGAGATGACCACCGCGCAGCCGGCGAAGCTCAGCAGCGCTTCCTCGAGCGCGCGCAGCGTGTCGACGTCGAGGTCGTTCGTCGGCTCGTCGAGCAGCAGGACGTTGCCGCCGCGGCGCAGGAGCTTCGCGAGGTGCAGGCGGTTGCGCTCGCCGCCGGAGAGCTTGCCGACCTTCTTCTGCTGGTCGGAGCCCTTGAAGTTCCACGACGAGCAGTAGGCGCGCGAGCTCATCGTGCGGTCGCCGACCTTGATCTGGTCCATGCCGCCGGAGATCTCC
>DASWQM010000200.1:0-15952 GCA_036403675.1 Solirubrobacteraceae bacterium
TTGCGACCCCAGTGCGTCGCCAGCCCGGCCTCCTGTGCGCGTTCGGCGACCTCCCGCACGGCGGCCTCCGCGCTTGCCTCGTCCGGCGCGCCGCGCCAGTGGAAGGCGGCGATCGCGCGCTTGTCCTCGGGGCGGACGCGCAGGCGCTGCAGCTCCGCGCTCCAGACGTCGCGCGCGAAGGCGCGCACGGCCTGCTCGTACGCCGCGATCTCGGGGTCGATCTCGACCTCCGTGCCGCCGGCGGCAAGCAGCTCGGTGCCGTGGTTGCCGACGTAGGCGATCGAGCCGAGGGAGACGATCCGTCGCGCGGTCGTCGACTGGCGCCCGCTGATGCAGCCGACGAGCCCGTAGCGCTTGGCGACCGCGATCAGCTGGACGCGGGTCGGTTCGGGCACCTGGGCGTCGTCGGCATGGCGGACGATCGGCGCGAGCGTTCCGTCGATGTCGAGGAGGATCGCCGCGCGCGCCGGATCGGCACGCGCCGGCTCGAGCGCTTCGACGAGCGTGGCCGCGGCAGACATGCTTCTAGTATGGCGCGCATGGTGACGCGCCGGACGCTGACGCTCGCCGCGATCGGGACGCTGGCAGGGCTCTTCAGCGGCCTCTTCGGCGTCGGCGGCGGAGCGATCATCGTGCCGCTGCTCGTGCTCTGGCTGGGCTTCGACGAGCGCGCCGCCACCGGCACCTCGCTGGCGGCGATCGTCGTCATCGCCGCCGTCGCGACCGCCGTCCACGGCGCCTATGGCAACGTCCACCTGCGCGAGGGGGTGCTGGTGGGAGTGCCCGCGGTCGGCGGCGTGCTGATCGGCACCGAGCTGCAGCGGCGGATCTCGACGAGGGCGATCTCGCTCGTCTTCTCGGCGATGCTCGTCGTCGTCGCGGTGGACCTGCTGCTCGGGTGATCGAGGCGGTGCTCATCGGCGTGGCGGCCGGTGTCGTCGCCGGGCTGCTCGGTGTCGGCGGCGGGGCGCTGTTCGTCCCCGCGCTGACGATCGGGCTCGGCCTGAGCCAGATCGACGGCGAGGCGACGTCGCTGCTGGCGATGATCCCGGTGGCGCTCGTCGGCGCGGCGCGCCAGCGGGCCAAGGGCAACGCCGACGTCCGAACCGGGCTCGAGCTCGGGCTGCTCGCGAGCGCCGGCGCCGCCGCCGGCGCGGCGCTCGCCAACGTGGTGCCCCAGCGCGCGCTGGAGATCGGCTTCGGGCTGCTGATCCTCGTCATCGCCGGGCAGCTCGCCCGGCGCGCGCTCACGCCGGCAGACCGTGCTCCAGGGCGCCCTTGACGGCGGCGTCGAGCGCGTTGAGGCGATGCAGCGCGAGCGCCTCGGCAGAGCCGAAGCGCCGGGCCGGCGCGGCGTCGGGACCGTGATGGCACAGGACGCAGTGTGCAAGCGCGAGCTGGCGCTCGTCGCTCAGCGCAGGAACGCGGCCGGCGCGCTCGCGCAGGAGCGTCAGCCCGAGCTCGACGTGGCCCAGGAGCCGGCCGGCCTGCGTGAGGCCGACCTCGGCGCCGTAGGTGAACTCCCGCGTCTTGCCGAGGTCGTGCACGAGCGCCGCGGTCAGCAGCAGGTCGGAGTCCAGCCGCGGGTGCAGCTGGCAGGCCTCGAGCGCGAGGGTGCCAACTGCGACCGTGTGCTCGAGCAGCCCGCCGAGGTAGGCGTGGTGGCCGTTGCGCGTGCAGGGCGCGCGGCGCCACTGCACGCGCAGCTCCGCGTCGTCCAGCAGCGTCGCGAGCAGCCCCGCCAGGCCCGGGTCGTGGACCTCGCGGGCGAGGTGCTCGAGGAAGCCGTCGAGCTCGTCGAGGTCGCGGTAGGCGACCGGCAGGAAGGCCGCCGGGTCCGCCTGGTCCGCCGGCGCGCGCCCGATCGCGCGGACCTCGACCTGCAGCTCGTCGCGAAAGCGCTCGACGCGGCCGGCGACGCTGACGAGGTCGCCGCGCTCGAAGCGCCCGGCGAGGACGTCGGCGTCGCGGAAGGCGCGGCCCTGCACCGCCCCGGTGCGGTCGCGTAGCTCGACGGCCAGGTAGGGCGTGCCGGCGCGGGACATGAGGCGGTCCTTGCGGGTGCAGGCGAACACCCCCTCGACCTCCTGCCCCTGGCGAAAGGTCGCAATGGTCATATCCGCATGATGTACCTTGAATCGGATGCAGCCCTTGATCTGGGAGAGTCGTCCGGACGGTCTGCGCGCTCCCGCCCTCGTCTGCGCGTTCAGCGGCTGGAACGATGCGGGTGACGCCGCGTCCGCCGCGCTGACGTTCATCGGCGAGTCGCTGGGCGCCGAGCGCTTCGCGCGCATCGACCCCGAGGAGTTCTACGACTTCCAGTCCACGCGCCCGCACATCCGCTTCAACGAGGACCGCAGCCGCGAGATCACGTGGCCGGGGATCGAGATCTTCGCCGCTCGGGTCCCGCGCGCGCCGCGCGACCTCATCCTCGTGCAGGGCCCCGAGCCGTCGATGCGCTGGCGCACGTTCTGCCGGCACATCGTCGACCTCGCGGAGGCGCTCGGCACGCAGCTCGTCGTGACGATCGGCGCGCTGCTCGCCGACGTGCCGCACACGCAGCCGGTCGTGATCAACGGCCTGGCCTCCGACGAGGCGCTCGTGACGAAGCTCGGCATGCTCGAGACGACGTACGAGGGCCCGACGGGGATCGTCGGCGTGCTCCACACGGCCTGCACCGAGGCCGGGCTGCCGTCGGCCAGCCTCTGGGCGAGCGTCCCCCACTACGTCGCCGCCGCCCCCAACCCGAAGGCCGCGCTCGCGCTCGTGCGCAAGGTCGAGGGGCTCGTCGCCGTGTCCGTCGATGCCACCGACCTCGAGAACGCGACGGGCGAGTACGAGCGCCAGGTCGGACTGGCCGTCCAGTCCGACCCCGACGTGCAGGCCTTCGTCGAGCGCCTCGAGCAGGCCGCCGAGCAGGACAGCCGCCCGCTCGGCCCCGGCGACCTGCCCTCCGGCGACGCGCTCGCCAGCGAGTTCCAGCGCTTCCTCAGGCAGCAGGGGCCGGAGCGCTGATCCAGGCGCGCGGCGCCGGTGTCGTGACCGCGGTCAGCCGCAGCGCCTCGCACACGCTGCTCAAGCCCAACGCCGACAGCATCCGTCTCGTCGCCGGCCTCGGCGTCGAGGGCGACGCCCACCTCGGCGAGCGGGTCAAGCACCGCTCACGCGTCCGGCGCGACCCGACCCAGCCCAACCGACGCCAGGTCCACGTCATCCACAGCGAGCTGCATGACGAGCTGCGTGCCGGCGGCTTCGACGTGCTGCCCGGCCAGATGGGCGAGAACGTCACGACGCGCGGCATCGACCTGCTCGCGCTGCCCGTCGGCACGCGCCTGCGCCTCGGCGACAGCGCCCGCGTGGAGATCACCGGCACCCGCAATCCCTGCACGCAGCTCGAGCGCATCCAGCCGGGCCTCATGGCGGCGACGCTCGACCACGACGCCGACGGCAACCTCATCCGCAAGGCCGGCGTCATGGGCATCGTGCTGGAGGGCGGCGAGGTGCGTCCCGGCGACGGCGTGGCGCTCGAGCTGCCGGCGCCGCCGCACCGAGCGCTCGAACCGGTCTGATCCGCCTTCAGCGCTCGGCGGCCGGGCAGGCGATCCGGTAGTCGCACATCGAGCAGGCGGTGTAGGACGGCGTCGGCTCGAAGTCCTGGGCGAGGATCCCCCCGGCGACCTCCTGCACGGTGTCGGCGATCCAGCCGGCGTCGATCTCGCCGCTGGGGACGCGGACCTTCTCGTCGTCGAGGACGTAGAGGTATGCCTGCTGCGCGGCGTCCAGGTGCCACGCCTCGCGCGCCCCGACGGCGTAGAGGGAGAGCTGGACGTCCTCCTTCAGCGCGGCCGCCGAGCGCGGCCGCCCCGTCTTGTAGTCGATGAGCTCGTAACCGCCGTCGGCGAGACGGTCGACGCGGTCGACGCGACCGCGCAGCGTGTGCACGCCCATGCGAAACGCGAACGGCCGCTCGAACCAGACCGGTTCGACGGGCTCCTCGCGCACCCGGCGGTGGTAGCGCCGCAGCGCCGCATCGGCCTTGACGTGCAGCTGGCGCTCCTCCTCGCTGTCGCCGAAGCCGCCGCGCCGCCAGCCGGCCTCGAGCAGCCCGAGCAGCTCGTCGAGCGAGTCCGCGGGCATCTGGTGGTAGCGCTCGAGCACCTGGTGGACGAGGATCCCGAAGCGCTGGTTGAGCGTCGGCTCCTGCGGGACGCGCAGGACGCGGGCGAACTTGTAGCGCAGCGGGCAGCTGCGGTAGGTCTCGATGTCGGACGCCGACAGCGCGAGGCCCTCGCCGCGGCGGGGCAGGAACGCGACGAGGCTGGGCTCGCTGCGCGCCGCCCGCGCGGCCGCCCGCGCGCGGTCGTCACGCTCGGAGTCCAGCAGCAGCTCGTCGAGCGTCGACGTCTGCAGCACCTCGCGCTGCAGCGGCGAGAGCTCGGCCGCCAGGCGCTCGTTGACCATCCCGAGGGCGTCCGCGACCGACTGGCCCGCGGGCCGCTCGAGCAGCGCCGCGAGCTTCACGAGCTCGAGGTAGCGCGCGACCGCGTGCGTGACGTCGAGATCGGTCTCGAGGCGCAGCTCGCCGAGTCCCTTGCCGACCCGCGCGACATCGGCGAGCAGCTCGTCGCGCAGTGCCGAGAACGTCGCGTGCAGCGCCTCCTCGGGGCCGAAGAGCTCCTCCTCGAGCTCCTCCCACGCGGCGCCGAGCGCGACGCGCGCCTCCTCGGCAAACGGCGACGGCGGCTGCAGCTCGCCGCCGGCGCCCTGCGTCGGGCAGGCAAGCACGAGGCCGCGGCGCGCGCGGGTCATCGCCACGTGCAGGAGGCGGCGCATCGCGGCGACGTGCGCGGCGCGGTCGTCGCGGCCCAGCGACTCCTTCAGCAGCGCGTCGGGGATCGCGCTCGCGGCCCGCAGCCGCGGCCCCGGCATCCGTGCCGCGGTGAGCCCGAGCACGAAGACCCAGTCCAGCTCGCGCCCGCCGGCGGCGTCGAGCGCCATGACCTGCACCGACCCCGCCCGCGCCGGCGCTCCCTCCTCGTCCTCGTCACGCAGGTCCGCGTCGGCGACCGCCGCAACGTAGTGCGCGAAGTCGCGCGGCGTGGCGTGCGGCGCGCGGCGCGCGTAGGCGCTCGCCAGCTCGCCGAGCCGCGCGAGGTTCACGAGCCGCTCGACGACGTCGGCCTGGGCGGAGAAGACCTGCTGGCGGCGCAGGCCGAGGCGCTCGACGAGCCGGTGGACGAAGAGGTCCGGGCGCGCGCTGTCGAGCGTCCCGGCCGCGTCTCGGTAGAGGCGCAGGAACGTGTGGATGTGCTCGCGCGCCTCCGGCGGGAGCTGGGGCGACTCCGTCGCGGCGCCGAGCGCGGACACCATGTCGAGCTTGCGCCGCCGCGCGATCTGCACGCAGCGCGCGATGTCGACCGATCGCAGCGACACCGGCGGGCGCGCGAGCGCGCGGACGACCGCGCCGGCGTCGGAGGGGTCCGCGAGCAGGCGCAGCCAGGCGAGCACGTCGCGCACCTCGGCCTGCGAGAACGTGTCCGCCTCGCCGACGGTGCGAAAGCCGATCGCGCGCTCCTCGAATGCGACCGCGACGTGGCGGCCCTCGTCGCGCAGCGACCGCACGAGCACGCCGATGCGCTCCGGCGGGCAGCCGCCGCGGACGAGGCGCTGCACCTCGGCCGCCACCGCCTGCGCCTGCGCGCGCTCGTCGGTCGCCCGCCAGAAGCGCACGGTGCCGCCCGGCTCGCCCGCCAGCGGGGTGTCGCGGCGGCCGGCGATCGGCTCGACGACCGCGCGGGCGGCGTCGAGCACGCGCTGCGGGCAGCGCAGCGAGCGCTCCAGCCGCACGACGGCGGCGGCCGGATGCGCGCGCTCGAAGTCGTCGATGTTCTTCGTCGCCGCGGCCCGCACGCGCCGCGCGGCGGCGTCGTCGTCGGCGGTGACGGTGAGGTTCTCGTGCTCGATCCCCAGCAGCTCGACGAGCAGCGCCGAGGCGAAGCCCAGGTCGGCGAGCTCGTCGACGAGCACGTGGCGGTAGCGCTGGGCGACGCGGGCGCGCACGTGCGGGCGCTCGCGCAGCAGCGCGACGGCGCGCAGGACGAGCTCGCCGGCGTCGAGCGCGCCGTGCTCGGCGAGCAGCCGGTCGTGGTCGAGGTACAGGCGCGCGAACTCGACCTCGCGGGCGGCGCGCGTGCGCTGCGCGTCGGTCTCGTCGGGCAGCTCGGCGGCCCACCGGGCGTAGTCGTCCGCGGTGACGAGCTCGTCCTTCAAGCGGTCGATGCGGTCGATGACGCCCGCCAGCAGGACCGCCGGACGGCCGGCGATGTCATGGCCGCGCAGGTGCAGCTCGTCCATGCGGTCCAGCAGCAGTGCGAGGCGGTCGGCACGGGTCACCGGCGCGAAGAACGGGTCGACGCCCGCCTCGGCCGTCTCGTCGCGCAGCAGCCGGGTGCAGAACTCCCGCACGCTGTGGACGGGCAGCTCCTCGTAGGGCCCCGCGAGCGCGTCCTCGATGCGCCGCCGTAGGTCGGCGGCGCCGCCGGCCGAGGGGCTCAGCGCGAGGATCGACTCCGGTGCCGTCCCCTCCGCGACGAGGCGGGCGAAGCGCGCCGCGAGCACCGTCGTCTTGCCGCTGCCGGCCCCGCCGAGCACGAGCAGCGGACCGCCGCTGTGCGCGACCGCACGCTGCTGGGTAGGCGTGGGGTCCTCCCAAACCGGTCCCGCCCGCTCGACCGAAGCACTGGACACCCACCTAGTATGCCCCCGATGCCCTCACCCCCGACCGCGCTCGCAGCCGACT
Organism: Solirubrobacteraceae bacterium; assembly: GCA_036403675.1. GTDB lineage: Bacteria > Actinomycetota > Thermoleophilia > Solirubrobacterales > Solirubrobacteraceae > CADCVQ01. Next base: position 6,800 of record DASWQM010000200.1, read on the forward strand.
GGCTCGGTGCCTCCCGCGCGGCGGCGCAGGGGCTGCGCGAGGTCCTCCGGGAGCATCCGACGAGCCGTGAGCGCGTCATCGAGACCGGCACGCGCGGGGAAGGCGGCGACCGGACGCTCGTGATCGACGAGCGGGCCGAGGACGTCGTCTTCGGGCAGCTCGACGCGCTGTACGCGGCGGGCGCACGCTTCACGGCCGTCAGCGAGGAGCGCGGCGTCGTCGACTACGGCGCCGAGAACGTGCGCGTCCTCATCGACCCGATCGACGGCTCGCTGAACGCCAAGCGCGGGATGAGCCACTACGCGATCTCGATCGCGGTCGCCGACGGTCCCACGATGGCCGACGTGGCGTTCGGCTTCGTCTACGACTTCGGCCCGGGCGAGGAGTGGAGCGCGCGCCGCGGCGAGGGCGCCTGGCTGCAGGGCCGGCGCATCGACGCGCCGCAACCCGAGCGCCGCCTAGCCGACGGGCGGCTGGAGATGATCGCGATCGAGTCCTCTGACCCGCGCTGGATGGCGCCCGCGATCGACGCCCTGAGCCAGACCGTCTACCGCGTGCGGGCGATCGGCTCGATCGCGATCTCGCTCTGCCAGCTCGCCCCGACGCGCGTCGACGGCATGCTGACGCTGTGGCGCACGCGCGCGGTCGACGTCGCCGCCGCGCAGCTCATCGTCCGCGAGACCGGGGCGCTCGTCGACTTCCCGGCGTTCGACGAGCCGCTCGGCGCGCCGCTGGACCTCGCGCCGCATTCGCCCGTCGTCGCCGCCCGGACGCCGGAGGCGCTCGCGCAGCTGCGTTCGATCGTGACCTGACCCGGCCGAGCCGGCGGGGTGGGTGGGTGGGCCGGTGTCCCGCGTTCGCCATGATGGAGGGATGCTCGACCGTGCCCTCACCCAGCGGATCGCCAACGCCATCTCGCGCGGAACGCCTGCGCGCGGCCCCGCCCCCGCCCAGACGGTGGCGCTGCCGGGCGACCTCGCAGCGATCTGCGCCGACGCGCAGGAGCGCGTCGTCGCCTACACCGGCCTGCGGCCGGCCGCCGCCCTGCCGGTGCCCGAGGCGGTCGCGCGGTCGGGCTGGATCGCCGCGAACGTCAACTCGATGGGCGCGCTCCTCGACCCGCTCGGCGAGCGTCTCACCGGCGGGGGCATGGGCGGACTGGGGCTGCTGCGTGGCCCCGCGCGCGCGGCCGCGGCGACGCTCATCTCGGCCGAGGCCGGTGCGATCACGGGCTACCTCTCGCAGCGCGTGCTGGGCCAGTACGAGTTCGTGCTCGTCGATCCTGGCGCGCCGGCGCGCCTGCTCTTCGTCGCGCCGAACATCGCGCAGGCGGCCGGCCGCCTGAACGCCGATGCCGAGCAGCTGCTGACCTGGATCGCCTTCCACGAGGTCACGCACGCGGTCCAGTTCGCCGGCGTCCCCTGGCTGCGCCCGTACCTCGCCGGCCTGCTGAGCGAGCTGCTCGCGTCGCTCGATGTCAAGCTCGACCCCCGCTCGCTGCTGCGCATGCCCGCGCTCGGCGACGTGCGCGACATGGTCGCCGGGCTGCGCGAGAGCGGACTCCTCGCCGCGCTCGGCCCGGGGCGGCGCGATCTGTTCGAGCGCATCCAGGGCGTCATGGGCGTCGTCGAGGGCCACGCCGAGCACGTCATGGACGTCGTCGGCGCGCAGGCGCTGCCGTCGCTCGACGCGCTGCGCGTGGCGCTGGACCGCCGCCGCCGTGAGCGCCCGCCGCTGTTCGCGCTGCTCGAGCGCCTCATCGGCCTCGACGCCAAGCTGCGCCAGTACGAGGACGGCAAGCGCTTCTGCGACGCCGTGGCCTCCGCGGCGGGGCCCGCCGCGCTGCACACCGTCTTCGAGGGGCCGCAGCAGCTCCCCAGCGCCGCCGAGCTCAAGGATCCCGCGGCCTGGATGCGGCGCACCGGCGTGCTGCCGACCGTGGCGTAGCCGCCCGCCCGGCCTGCGCCGGAACCTGCGTTCGTATGTTAAGGACCGCCTCACGGGGGGTTTACAAACACACGTTCGGGTAGTACTGTTCCCGAACAGGCACTTAGAACTAATATCCTTAGTCCTCAACCGAGGAGGCTTGAACATGGCTGAGACAACCAGGTCCAGCAGCGGCACCAGCACCAGCGGCAGCACCGGCGGCACCGGCCAGAAGTCGGCTACCACCCGCAAGACGAACGCCACGCGGCGCTCCACGGCCGCCAAGAAGGCCGCCGAGACGCGTGCCGCCAACCGCGGCAGCGCGGCCCGCTCGACCGCGACGCGCCGGGCGAAGTCCGACGTCAAGCGGACCGCCTCGCGCGCGGAGACCACAGCCGCCAAGAAGGCCGCCGAGGCCAAGCAGGAGCTGCGCAGCCCGATCAGCCGCGCCGCCGAGCTCGCCGAGAAGGCCGTGCTCGTCCCGGTGGGCGCGACGCTCATCGCCCGCGACCGGATGATCTCCACGCTGGAGGACATCCGCAAGACGTACTCGACGCGCAACAAGGCCGAGCAGGAGCTGCGTCGCTTCGAGCGCCGCGGCTCGAGCGCCGTCAAGCGCATCGAGCGCGACGTCAAGAAGAGCCGCACGCGCGTCGAGCGCGAGCTGCGCCAGCGGCGCGCGCGCCTCGAGAAGGAGCTCAAGTCCATCGAGAAGGAGCTCAAGACCAACCCGATGGTCAAGAACGCCGAGTTCATGACCGCCCGCGTCGAGAACGTCGTCCAGAGCGGCCGGACCGCCGCCACGCAGGCGACGACGAAGGTCCAGGAGCGCATCGCTAGCCTGGCCTGACAGAACTTCCCTCACAGATCACGCAGCACCTCCCCCAGCCGATGCCGTGTTCCCTTGTCCCGGGCGCGGCATCGGCGTTTTTCTAGACTGGAACGCATGCCGACCGACAACGAGATCCGCAAGGCGCTCGAGCGCGTCATCGATCCAGAGCTGCGCCGGTCGATCGTCGAACTGGGGATGGTCCGCGCGATCGACATCTCCGATGGTGGCGCCGTGCACGTCACCGTGTCGCTGACGACCGCCGGCTGCCCGATCCGCAACCACTTCACCGAGGCCGTCGCGCGCGAGGCCGGGACCGTTCCCGGCGTCACGGCGGTCGATGTCGCCTTCGACGTGCTCTCCGACGCCGAGAAGGCGTCGCTGCAGAAGACGCTGGGCCGAGGCACGCTGCCGGCCGGCGCGCTGGCGCAGGTCTCAAACGTCCTGTGCATCGGCTCCGGCAAGGGCGGCGTCGGCAAGTCCACGCTGACCGCGAACCTCGCCGCCGCGCTGACCGCGGACGGCAAGACCGTCGGGATACTCGACGCCGACGTCTGGGGCTACTCGATCCCGCGCATGTTCGGGCTGGGGGGCGAGCGCCCGCCCGTCTCCGCCGAGCGCAAGATCCTCCCGCTGGAGGCCCACGGCGTGAAGGTCATGTCGATCGGCTTCTTCGTCGAGGAGGACGCCGCGGTCGTCTGGCGCGGGCCGATGCTCCACAAGGCGCTGACGCAGTTCCTCGAGGACGTCGCGTGGGGCGAGCTGGACTACCTGCTCGTCGACCTGCCGCCCGGCACCGGCGACGTCTCGATGACGCTCGCCCAGCTCCTGCCGCAGGCGCAGTTCCTCATCGTCACGACGCCGCAGCCGACCGCGCAGAAGGTTGCTCGCCGCGCCGCGCAGATGGCAGGCAAGGTCAACCTCGAGATCGCGGGCATCGTCGAGAACATGGCCGGCTTCACGACGCCGTCGGGCGAGCGCTTCCAGCTCTTCGGCGAGGGCGGCGGCCAGGTGCTCGCCGACGAGCTCGACGTGCCGCTGCTCGGCAAGATCCCGCTGACGATGCCGCTGCGCGCGCAGGCCGACGCCGGCGTCCCGCTCGTCTTCACCGATCCCGACGACCCGGCCGCGCAGGCGATCCGCCAGACCGCCCGCGGGATCGTGGCGCTCACGCCGATGGAGCTGCCGGTCCTCCAAGCGCCGGTGCCGACCGGGATCAGCCTGCCGATGGCGACGGGCTGAGCCCCGTCGCGCGCCCGCCCATGCGGGCGAGCTGAGCGGCTGCCGCTAGCCGCCCTGCGCGTAGTAGTCCGCGTTGACCTTCGTGTAGTGCACCCACTCCTCGGGAAGCTGGTCCTCTGCGAAGCACGCGTCCACCGGACAGGCCTCGACGCACGCGTCGCAGTCGATGCACTCCTCCGGATCGATGTAGAGCATCTCGACCTTGTCGTAGTCGGGCTCGTCGGTCGTGGGATGGATGCAGTCGACCGGGCACACCTCGACGCACGAATTGTCTTTCGTGCCGATGCAGGGCTCGGCGATGACGTAGGCCATGAAACGCTCGTTCCTTCGCTGTCGTGTCTGACGGTGGACCGGCCGGACATAGTATCCAGCCGTGCTCCTGCTGACCGGTGCCACGGGCCTCGTGGGCCGGGCGCTGCTGCCCCGCCTGACGGCCGCCGGAGAGCCGGTGCGCTGCCTCGTGCGCGATCCGCGGCGGCTCGGATCCGACCGCGTCCGCGTGCAGATCGCGCTCGGCGATCTCGCCGACCCGCCGTCGTTTCGCAACGCCCTGCGCGGCGTGCGCACCGTCGTGCACCTCGCCGGCTCGATCCGCGACCAGCCGGCCGGCTCGATCGAGGAGCTCAACGGCATCGCGACCTGGCGGATGGTGCAGGCGGCGGAGCGCGCGGGCGTCGAGCACTTCGTCTTCGCGAGCGCGCTGGGCGCCACGAGCCACGACCGCACCCGCTTCCTGCGCGCCAAGGCGCTCGCCGAGCGCGCCGTGGCGGGCTCCGACGTGCGCCACACGATCCTCGCGCCGTCGATCGTCTACGCCCCCGGCGACGTGCTCACGACGCTGCTCGAGCGGATGGCGATCGTCCTGCCGGTGATGCCCGTCAGCGGCCGCGGGAACGCCGTCTACCAGCCGATCTGGGCTGACGACGTCGCGGGCTGCATCGTGGCCGCGCTCGAGCTGCCGGACGACGGCGCTCGGCGCTACGAGCTCGCCGGTCCGCAGACGCTGTCGCATCAGCAGATCGTCGAGCTCATCCTGCGCGCCGCGGGCCGGTCGCGGCCGACGGTGAACGTCCCGATCCCGATCGCCAGCCGCGTCCTGCGCGTCGTCGAGGCGCTCATGAAGTCGCGCGCACCCGCGACATGGGACGAGGTCGAGCTGCTCGAGGTCTCGATGACGACGCGCGCGGGCACCGCCGACGCCGAGGCGCTGGGGGTGACGCCCCGCACGATGGAGGCCGTGCTGGGTGGGACGTAGGTCGGTGGCTGCCGCGGACTCAGCGATCGAGCTCGTGGACGGTCGCGGCCGGAGCACGGCGGCGGTTCCACGGCAGGGCGGCCTCGAGCTGTGCCGCCAGCGCCAGCAGCGCCCCCTCCTGCGCCGGGCGGCCGATGAGCTGGACCGCGAGCGGCAGGCCGTCGTCGCGTTCGTAGAGGGGCAGTGCGATCGCCGGCGTCCCGGTGACGTTCGCGATCGCGCTGTAGGGCGTGAACTCGCCCGAGCGGCGGAACGTGCCCATCGGGTCCGGGCCGCAGGGATCGAGCGCGCCGATCGGGACGGGCGGCTGCGCGAGCGCGGGCGTGAGGATCGCGTCGTAGGGCGTTGCCCAGACGACGATCGCCCGGGCAAAGGCCTGCAGCTGGGACCTCACGACCGCGGCCCGCACCGCGTCGACGCTCTTGGACCGCTGCCACACCGCCCAGCTCAGGGGCTCCATGTCCGCCTCCCGCGGCTCTCGCCCGGCGCGTTGCGCGGCGGCGGCGATCTGCGTGCTGACGGCGGGCCCGAACAGTGCGCTGAAGCGCTCCAGCAGCCCCGGCGTGCGCCAGGGCGGCTCGACCTCGACGACCTCGTGGCCGAGCCCGGCGAGCAGCTCGGCGGCGTCCGCGGCCGCCCGCGCGCAGAGCGGATCGAGCTCGGCGTCGAGCAGCGGCATCGCGGTGGTGACGCCGATCCGCTGGCGCCCGGGCGCGCGTGCGGCGCTGGCGGCGAACGGCTCGTCCGGCGGCGGCGCCCAGGTCGCGTCGCCGGGCTCGGGCCCCGCGAGGACGTCGAGCACGAGCGCGGTCTCGCGCACGGTCCGCGTCAGGACGCCGTCCTGCACGAGGAGCGAATCGCCGGCGTCGGGCGCGAGCGAGATGCGCCCGCGCTGGGGCTTGAGCCCGACGAGGCCGCAGCAGGCGGCGGGGATCCGGCACGAGCCGCCGCCGTCGTTGGCCGTCGCGATCGGCACCATGCCCGCGGCGACAGCCGCGGCGGAGCCGCCCGACGAGCCGCCCGGCGTGCGCTCGAGGTCCCAGGGGTTGCGCGTCGGCCCGAACCGGCGGCTCTCGGTGATGGGCATGATCCCCCACTCGGGCAGGCATGTCGTGCCGACGACGACGAAGCCGGCGTCGCGCAGCCGGCGCGTCGTGTTGTGGTCGTGGCGCGGCGTGTAGTCGCCCATGAACTCGGCGCCGAGCGTCAGCCGCAGCCCGGCCACGGACCGGTTGTTCTTCACCGCGATCGGCACGCCGGCGAACGGGCGCTCGTCGCCGGGCGCGATCGCGTCGGCCGCTGCACGCGCGCCGTCGTGGTCGACGTCGACGAAGGCGTTGACGACCGGCTGCAGCGCGTCGATGCGCTCGAGCGACGCCTCCACGAGCTCGCGCGCCGACAGCTCACCGCTGCGCACGAGCGCGGCCAGCTCGGTCACCGGGGCGAACATGAGGTCGGTGGCCGCGATCACGAGTCTGCAAGCCTACGCAGACACCCGGGACGAGCACAGGAGGTCGATATGAGGACGGCGGACGGGGTGCGATCCGGTCTCGAGGGCGTCGTGGCCTTCGCGACCGAGATCGCCGAACCCGATCGCGATGGCGGCGCGTTGCGCTACCGCGGCATCGACATCGAGGACCTCGTCGGCAGGGTCCCGTACGCGCAGGTCTGGCGCCTGCTCGTCGACGGCAGGCTGCACCCCGGGCTCCCGCCCGCCGAGCCGCATCCGCTGCCCGTCCGCTCCGGCGACCCCCGCGTCGACGTGCAGTCGGCGCTGGCCGTGCTCGCTCCGCAGTGGGGCTTTCGCCCGCTCATCGACATCTCCGACGACCAGGCCCACGACGACCTCGCGCGCGCCTCGGTCATGGCCCTGTCGTTCGTCGCGCAGTCCGCACGCGGCGTCGGGCGACCGCCCGTCCCGCAGCGTGAGGTCGACAAGGGGAAGGGCGCGGCGGAGCGCTTCCTGCTGCGCTGGCGCGGCGAGGCGGACCCGGTCCACGCCCGCGCGATCGACGCCTACTGGACCTCCGCCGCCGAGCACGGGATGAACGCCTCGACCTTCACCGCGCGGGTCGTCGCCTCGACAGGGGCCGACTGCGCCGCGGCGCTGTCGAGCGCCGTCGGCGCGCTGAGCGGACCGCTGCACGGCGGCGCGCCGGCCCGCGTGCTGAAGATGCTCGACGAGGTCGAGGCCTCTGGCGACCCCGAGACGTGGGTCAAGCGCACGCTCGACGCCGGCGAGCGGCTCATGGGCTTCGGCCACCGCGTCTACCGCGCCGAGGACCCTCGCGCCCGCGTCCTGCGCCGCACCGCGCAGGAGCTCGGCGCCGAGCGCTACGAGGTCGCCAGCGCGCTCGAGCAGGCGGCGCTCGCCGAGCTGAAGGCCCGCAAGCCCGATCGCGTCCTGGCGACGAACGTCGAGTTCTGGTCGGCGGTCGTCCTCGACCTCGCGCAGGTCCCGTCGCGGCTGTTCACGTCGCTGTTCACGTGCGCCCGCGTAGCCGGCTGGTCGGCGCACATCCTCGAGCAGAAGCGCCAGGCGCGCCTCATCCGGCCGACCGCGCTGTACGTCGGCGAGGGGGCACGGTCGCTGGACGAGCTCGCGGCGTAGCCCGTCAGTCGCCGAACTCGTGCTGAATGCCGTGCGGCGTCAGCGCCGCGATGTAGTGGTGCGGCAGATGGTCGTCGACTGAGGCGCCGAACGTGAGGTTGCGGGTCAGCTCGATCTGCCGCGCCAGGAACGAGAGCGGGTTGCCGGCAAGCTCGAGCAGGCTACGCATCTGGCCTCGGGGGTCCTTGTTGTGATGCCACTCACCCCCGTTGCCGTTCGTGCGGAACTGATACTCCTGACCGAAGTGCGCGAACTTCCCCGACTGCCTCGGCGGGAGCTGCGGCGCGATGTCGTGGGCGTAGACGTAGCGGATCACGTTGTTGCACAGAAACGGCAGGTCCGTGCATGCCTCGGCGAGCGGGGGCGTGCCGACCATCGCCTGGCCGAACGTGTACACGGCCTTGAGCTTCTTCGCGAGCGGCGCGTAGCTGGGCTCCGTCGTCAGCATGATCGTCATGATCGCCGCCATCGCCGCTCCGAGGCTGTGTCCGGTGACGTACAGGGCCTCCATCGGATGCGGCATGGGGCCGCCGTCGGCGAGGACCGACTGGCCGTCGAGCGCGCGCTTGAGAGCGCCGATGATCTCGTAGCGCGTCGAACGCACGTTGCGGTAGAACCCGCCGTGCACGTCGAACGTCCCCGGTCCGCCGGGGAAGTTGATGGCGACCTTCTCCGGATTGACGTCGATGTCGGTGAGCCAGGTGATGAGGCTCGTCGGCGGCGTTCCCCGGTAACACAGGATGACGACGCGACCGTCCTGGCTCTGGATGACGAACGCCGTCGACGAGATGAACATGACGTCGACGAACTCGGAGATCATCCGGCAGTGGTTGTCGTTGAGGCCCATCCTGGCCATGATCATCGCGACCGTCTTGTGATCGGAGTAGGCGTAGCCCGCACAGACGGCCATCGCGTGTGCGACGGTGGGATCGGGGTGTACCGTGGTCGCCGCGAGCGTGTCCACCAGATCCTTGTACACCGGAAATCCCGGCGTCGTCGTCGCTCTCATCGGCCTGAGCTGCTGGTAACTCAGGGCCGTGCAATCCTTGATCTCCATGTCAACCTCTCGAAAAGTCGAGCTGTGTGTAAATGACCCCGCGCTGGCGGTCAGTGGGCCCAGCGACGCGCCCCCTCCACGGCTTCGCCTCGATCGACCGGTGCTCGTCGGTCACGACTGGGGCGGCGAGCTCGGGTGGATCTTCGCCCACCGCTACTCGCGCTTCATCAGCCGCCTCCGGCCGGGGCCGCGCGCGCGGCTTGGCGCGATCTACGACAACCCGCGCCCGCGCG
>DASWQM010000201.1:0-2684 GCA_036403675.1 Solirubrobacteraceae bacterium
CGTCTCGCGATCCGGGCCGAGCAGGGGAGCCCCGCATCAGCGCCAGCAACGGCCGGAAACACTCACCGGCGGGCATTCGCACGCTTGCTCATCCGCGATTTCTTGCCACGACGTGGCGCGCCCGTTCCTGCCTCCCCGGGCGCCGCGTCGGAGGGCAAGCGCCGGCACACCGCAAGGTGCGATGCCGGAACCCGGGCGGTTGCGCGCTTCCCCCGCGCGCGACCGCCCACAACTTCGCTCCGGGCGCCCATGTCCAACCAGACGCGCGTCCAGGGCATCCGCCTGACGAAACACAGAGGGACGTCCCCTACAGCGACGAGGTGTTCATCGTGTCGTCGGCCAAGCCCGGTATCCAGGAGCACCGATGACCAGCGGCCCGGTAGGCGCCCGGGTGCGTCTGCTGGCCGACGTGCTCGCCGCGCTGTTTGAGCACGACCGCGAGCTCGCAGAGCAGCTCAACGAAGCACAACGGCGCTTGCGGGCCGCCAGCGAGCGCGCCGGAGGCGAGCTCGCCGACACGATCCACCATGCGTTCGCCGACTACCAGGCCGTGGCCGAACGACGTCGTCGGCTCGGAGCCGGACGTCGGTGAGGCCGCCGTGCGCCTCATCGACGCCATGCACCAGGACGGATACAGCGAACACCAAGCCCGCCAGGCCGACGTATGGGCGCTGCGCGACGGCATCTACCGAGCCGCCTCGCAGCGCACGCACACAATCAAAGGCATCGAGCCATGCCGCCAGCACGGACGGTCGTGATCCCCACGGTCGCCGCGCACGCGGACACCGCGGTCAGTACAGCTGAGGCGGCCCGCAGGTCGCCGTCCGAATCGCAACCGCGCGACGTCGGGAGCATCCGATGAGGAGGCTTGGGATCGACCTCGACCTGCTGACAGCTGCGGAACGACGCGATCTCGCCAACGCGCTCTTGCGTGCCGCTTGGAGCGCCACGCTGGAGGAGACGCGCATTCTGCTGCTCGACCTCTTCGTTGAGGTCGACGAGGTGTCACTCGGACGGGCGACGTGAGCGACGCGCGAGCCCTGCCGCTTGAGGACGTGCGCGCGATCGCTGAGGTGCTCGCCGACGTGCTCGAGTCCAGAGGTCTGGTCGCTGTGGCAGCCGATGGGCCTCGCCGCGTCCTCGATGCGGCGCAGGTGGGTCGGCTTCTCGGACGCGATCGGCGTTGGGTGTACGCGCACGCCGAGGAGCTGGGCGGAGTTCGCTACGCGAACGGCCCGCGGGCACGCCTGGGGTTCGATCTGGAAGTCATCGAACGTTGGATGCGCGAGCGACGGATCTCAGAAGTGCATTCGCGCCGTCCAAGGCGCGGCCGGCCACCCAAGACACTCGCGGACGCAAGTTTGATCTCGTTCGAGCCGTGAGCGCGGCGGCATACGCTCGACCGTCATGGCACCCGAGCCGACCGGACAGATCACGACCACCACGTTGACGGACGGAACGATGGCCTTCCAGCTTCGCTTCCGCAACAAAGGCCGGCGTGAGCGCGTCACGCTCCACGAGCGGCGCAACTGTCGCTGCGGCTGCGGCGGCGGCTGGAACGAGCGAGCCGCCGCAGTCCAGCTCGACAACATCCTCGCCAAGGTCCGTGCAGGTGTCTGGCGCAAGCGGGCGGTCACGCCGCCGCCGAGTGCCGGGCGAATGCCGACGTTCCACGAGTACGCATCTACCTGGCTAGTGCGTATCCGGTTCCGTCAGGTTGCGGCGTTACGGTGCGCCGATGGGTCGGCCAGACTTCCCGCGGTCGATCATGGAGTTCCAAGACCGTTTTGCATCGGAGGCCGCGTGCCTGGAGTACCTGGCGGCGTGTCGCTGGCCGGAGGGGTTCGTGTGTCCGGGTTGCGGCGGGCGTCAGGCGTGGGTGCTTGAGCGCCGGCATCTGTGGCAGTGCTCGGGCTGTGATTTGCAGACGTCGGTGACCGCTGGGACGGTGATGCACGCGACGCGTACGCCGCTGCGGACGTGGTTCTGGGCGGCCTACCTGGTCGCCACGCATCATCCGGGGATCTCCGCCAAGCAACTGCAGCGCCAGCTGGCGCTGTCGCGCTATGAGACCGCGTGGCTGATCTTGCAGAAGCTGCGGCGCGCGATGATCGCCCCCGAGCGTGGCCTGCTGACGGGCGAGGTCGAGATCGACGAGTTCTTCCTCGGAGGCCACGAAGACGGGCTCAAAGGCGGCCGCCACCACGGCAAGAAGGCGCTGATCGGCGCCGCGATCGAGGTCCGCGGCCAAGGCTCAGGACGCCTGCGACTACAGGTGCTGCCCAACTCGCAAGCCACCACGCTGCAAGCGTTCACAACCGCGACGACCGCGCCTGGGGCGATCGTGCACACCGACGGCCTGCGCTCCTACAGCGCCCTGCCCAAGCTCGGCTACCAGCACCGCCCGCGCAAGGTCGCAAGCGTGCCCGACGGCGAGCAACTGCTCCCACGCGTGCATCGCGCGATCTCCAACCTCAAGGCCTGGATGCACGGCACCCACCGCGGCGTCTCCGACGAGCACCTGCCCGTCTACCTCGACGAGTACGTCTTCCGTCACAACCGCCGCGGCACCCCGATGGCCGCCTTCCAGACCCTGCTCGGACTCAGCGCACTGCACGATCCCACGACCTACGAGCAAATCACCACCCACACCACAGCAGCCTGACCCAACCGGATACGCACTA
>DASWQM010000202.1:0-1542 GCA_036403675.1 Solirubrobacteraceae bacterium
GGCCGATGACGGCCTGCAGCTCGCCGTTGAGGATCCGCATGCCGGGGTCGAACGAGTACATCGCGTACCGCCGGCCACCTCCGACGGCCACCGCGACGCCGGCCGGCGGCGGCTGCTCGAAGGCGCCGAGCGCGCGCCGGGCGGCGACGGCGTAGCGCCGATCGCCGAGCACGCGGCTCCCGCGTGCGAGCGCCTGCGCGCCGGTGCCCTGCGTCATCGCGCTGATCCAGGGCGGTGCGCCGCCGCCGAAGGCGAAGTAGTACTCCCAGCCGAGGAAGCCGTCGCGCTCGGAGGCCAACGCGAGCATCCGGTCCAGGATCCGGCGCAGCGCGCGCGGGCGGCAGCGAAAGCGCGGGTGCGGCTGGAGGCACGAGCTCGCCAGCGCGTTCGCGTGCCCGAAGCTCGCCAGCGGCTGGATCTGCAGGCCCTGGCCGGCGTAGTACTGAAACGTCACGGGGTCGCGGCCGAACACGAAGCGCTGCCCGGGCACGGGCACCACCTGACGCGTCCAGTAGTCGCGGTTGCGCCGCAGCGTGAGGAAGACGGCCTCGAGCCGACTGTCGGTGAGGCCGCGATCGCGGGCGAGGCGCGCGGCGGCGGCGATGACGGCCCCCAGCTCGGCGCGGCGCGTTCCGCTCAGGCGCGCCTGGGCGCGGAGAGCCGTCGACCAGACGTGGCGCAGCTCGCGATGCGTGGCACGGTCGATCGTCCCGCCCAGCCAGGCACGACGCAGCGCGCCCAGGACCGTCCGCGAACGGCGCAGGGCCCGCAGCTCGGCATGCAGCGCGGCCCGTGCGCGGCGCGCGGCGACCCGCCGCCGGCCGGCGTCGTCCGCGACGACGTGGGCCGCAGCGTCCGGCGCCACGGGCGCGGCCGGCGCCGGCGCCGGCGCCGGCATGCGCGCCCGTGAGCGATCGCCGCCGCGGGCGACGGCCGCGAGGCCCGCCAGGCAGGCCAGCACGACGAGTGCGGCGATGGCGCGGCGGCGGCGTCCCACGCCGATGTGATCGACGCGGCGCGGCCGGAGCTTGACGCGACGCCCCTGGGACTAGGGGAACCGTCCGTCCGCAACCACACGAGCGCCGCGCACGCCCGGTCGCCCAGGCGTGCGCGGCGCTCCTTCGTAGGCGCCTAGCGCTCCTCGGGCACGTCGAGGTCGGCGAGCTCCTCGGCGAAGCCGGTGTCGGCCCCGCCGCCGCCGATCTCCTCCAGCGAGGCGATGTCCTCGTTGAAGGCCGACCCGAACCCGCCGAGGCCGTCGCCGTCGCCGAGCCCGAGCTCGGCCGCGATCTCGTCCTGGTCGAGCAGGCCGACGTCGTCGATCGCCCGCGGCAGCGGCTCGGACGGCTCGATCTCGATCCGCCGGTAGCGCTTCAGGCCCGTGGCCGCCGGGATGAGCTTCCCGATGATCACGTTCTCCTTCAGGCCGTTGAGGCGGTCGATCTTGCCCTCGAGCGCCGCGTCGGTGAGGACCTTCGTCGTCTCCTGGAAGGACGCCGCCGACAGGAACGAGTCCGTGTTCAGCGAGGCCTTCGTGATGCC
>DASWQM010000203.1:0-3512 GCA_036403675.1 Solirubrobacteraceae bacterium
TCGCCGGCATCGGCGACGGCTCGCTGTCGGGCGGGCTGCGGGCGACGGCGCCCGAGCTGACGTGGGGCCACCGCAAGACGTTCGCGCGGCTTGACCGCATGGCGGCCGAGCTGCGCCGCGACCGATCGCCACGCAAGCTCGCCGCAGGCGACGCCGCCGCCTGACGCCGGCCGGGAGTACGGCGGCGCGGGCGACGGGTCGGCTATGTTTGGCCAGCCAGCCAGTTTCTACCGGAGGTCGTCCATGGCCGTGAGCGTTCCAGCCGCGACGGAGCAGATCGACTACGCGGACCTCTACGCCCGCTGGGAGCGCGGCAACTGGAGCGCGACGGAGATCGACTTCTCGCAGGACCGGATCGACTGGCAGGAGCACTTCACCGCCGAGCAACGCCGCGGCGCGCTGTGGCTCTACACGCTCTTCTTCCACGGCGAGGACTCCGTCACCGACAACCTCTCGCCGTACATCGACGCCGTGCCGCTCGAGGAGCAGAAGTACTTCCTCGCCACGCAGCAGGTCGACGAGGCGCGCCACTCGGTCTTCTTCCATCGCTTCATGCACGAGGTCGTCGGCGTGGGCAACGGCACGCTGTCCTCCGGGCTGGAGGCGACGGCGCCGGAGCTGACCTGGGGCCATCGCATGACGTTCGCGCGCCTGGACCGGATGGCCGCCGAGCTGCGCCGCGACCGCTCGCCGCGCAAGCTCGCGGCCGCGGTGGCGCTCTATCACGTCGTCGTCGAGGGCACGCTCGCGCAGCCGGGCCAGCACATGATCGAGGCGTCGCTCGAGCGCCTGGACCTCCTGCCCGGCTTCCGCGAGGGGATCCGCAACGTGTCGATCGACGAGCAGCGTCACATCGCCTTCGGCGTCAGGCTCCTCGCAGATCTCTACAGCGCCGACCCGCAGGGCACGCAGGACGCGATCGTCGACCTCGTCCGCGAGGTCCTGCCGTGGACGCTGAGCGTGCCGATCCCGCCGGCCTGGGACGAGTCCTACACGGAGAGCTTCGGGTTCTCGCTCGAGGACCTCTTCGAAGAGGGTGCGCGCGCCAACGAGGCGCGGCTGCGGGCCGTCGGCCTGCCGCTGGACCAGATCGCACACTTCCCCTTCCCGATGGACATCCCGCCGCGCGAGCGCGGCCGGCGCGCGCTGGCCCTGCTGCGCGCCGGGCTGCTCGGCGAGCGCAACGGCCCCGTTGGCCGCGACCCGCAGACGGTCCGGGTCTTCTTCGACCTGCTCGCGCGCAACGCGCGCGGCGAGGAGGTGCCGCACGGCACGACGATCCAGTGGGAGTTCCCGGACATGGAGCCATGGCACCTCGTGCTGGAGGGACGCAGGAAGACCGCGATCCAGGGCCGCCGTCCGAAGCCGACCGTGCGCCTGCGCATGCGCTGGGACGACTTCGGCGAGCTCGTCTCGCAGCGCGCCCAGCCGCATCAGCTCCTCCTGCGCGGACGGATGCGGCCGTGGGGCGATCCGCGCGTGCTGCTGAAGCTCGAGCGGCTGTTTCACTGAACGGCTGCGCGCCGTTGCTCGTCGGTCGTTCCGGGCGAAGCTCGGACCGCGTTCCCCGCTAACGTGCGGCCCGCATGCTGCGCCAGGGCCCCATCCCCCGCTTCGCGCACGGCGCGCTCGAGTACGCGATCGGCGTCCTGCTCATCGCCGCTCCGTTTCTCCTCGCCTTCAAGTCCGACGCGGCCGTCGCGGTCTCGATCGTCGCCGGCGTCATCGTCCTCGTCGTCGCCTCGAGCAGCGACGGGCCGACGTCGCTCGTCAACTCCGTCCCCGTCTCCGCGCACCTCATGTTCGACGTCGGGCTCGCGGCCGTGCTCATCGCCGCGCCGTTCCTCTTCGGCTTCAACGGTGAGAGCGCGCCGACGGCGTTCTTCATCGTGCTCGGCGTCGGGCACCTGCTCATGACGATCGGTACCCGCTTCCACGCGCCGGCCGGGCGGTAGATTCCCGCGCTGATGACCACGACCCTTCGCCTCGACGCGCGCTATGGCGGCGGGCGGCTCGAGCTCACGCCGGTGCCGCACCCGCACGATCCCGACAAGGCCGAGCGCCCGACCTGGCTGGCGAAGCTCACCGGCCGCGGCTCCGAGGGCGCCAAGGTTGCCGGCACGTTCCTCGGTGCCGACAAGGCCGTCCCCCCCGGCCTCGTCGCCGAGATGGTCTGCCCCGAGTCGCCGTATGAGGACCAGCTGCTGCACGAGTTCTTCGACGACCTCTACGAGAACCGCATGGGCTGGGACGGCCAGCGCACGTGGGTCTCGCACTTCGAGCACCTGACGCTCGTCGCCGAGCATGACCAGGTCAACACCGCCAGCCTGCGAATCGAGCTGCGGGGCATCGCCGATCCGCCCTGGCTCGCGTCCCTGACGCTCCCGCTGGACCCGGGCGTCTTCCATCGCCTCGGCGCGAACGCGAAGCTCTTCGGCGACGCGTCGCTTGGCGAGGGGGCGGCGGAGGATTCGCCGGCGTCGGCGACGGGCGATTCCTCGGCGTCGACGGCGGGCTGAACTGCGTCACCGAGGGTGATGAAGGGGCGGCGTCCTGCGGTGCACGCTCCGGCGTGCGCCCCTACGCCGCGGGCTCCGGCTCCGGCGCCGGCTCGAAGCGCTCGAGCTCGGCGCGCGGGAGGATCCGGCGCAGCGGCCGTTGCAGCCACCAGTTCCAGCGCCCCATGAGCGCCATCGCGGCCGGCACGAGCACGAGCCGGACGAGGGTCGCGTCGAGCGCGATCGCGACCGCCGTCCCGAGCCCGGTGTGCGTTGCGTCACACGCGCTTGCCCCCGCCGGAGCGACCGAGGATCACGCGTCCCGCATGCCGTAGCCGGCGAGGCCCGCCTCGAGCAGGTCGTAGGCGCGGTTGGCCTGCACGCGGAGGTCGGCGGCGACCGCGCGCTGGTCATCGCCCGCGAGAAGCCGCTCGAAGGCGGCGCGGGACGTCATGCGGTGCGCCCACACCAGCGCGCGCGCGACGACCACGGGGGCGAGCTCGTCCTCCGGCTCCCCCGACTCCTCGGCGAGGACCGGCCCGAGCACGGCCGCCCCCTCCTCCCACCCGAGGAAGAGGCGGTTGCGCAGCGCCGTGCTGCCGGCGACGAGCCGCGGGATCGCGACGATCTCCTCGACGGGGTCGCGGGCGACGCGGTCGAGGAACGCCATCGTCGCGGCGCGAAACGGGGCGACGAACGACTCACCCGCGGCGCGGTCGCGGATCGCCTGGATGATCGCGGTGCGGCGCTCGCCGCCCGCGCGGAAGACGAGGTCCTCCTTGGCCGGGAAGTAGTTGAAGATCGTCTTCTCCGAGACGTCGGCTGCGCGCGCGATGTCGGAGATCGTCACGGCGTCGAAGCCGCGCTCGCGGAAGAGCGCCATCGCAGCCGCGGCGATCGCTTCGCGCGTCTGGCGCTTCTTGCGCTCACGCAGCCCCTCCGTCGCGGCCGTCATCGCCTCCACACCAGGGAATCTAGCGTACATCGACAGAACTATTACTGCTGCTGTAATCT
>DASWQM010000204.1:0-12353 GCA_036403675.1 Solirubrobacteraceae bacterium
CGACCGCCTTCGGCGAGCGGTCGACGAAGACGGCGCTGGTGGCGCCGCGCGACAGCGCCTCGATGCCGAGCGCGCCCGAGCCGGCGTAGAGATCGAGCACGCGCGCCCCCTGCACCGTGGCGCCGAGCACGCTGAAGAGCGCCTCGCGGACGCGGTCGCTCGTCGGCCGCGTCGCACTGCCCGGCGGCGCCACGAGCCGGCGGCCGCCGTACATGCCGGCGACGACCCGCATCGCTAGGCCGGCAGCGGCTGCAGCTCGGTCTCGCCGTACGCCGCGGCGAGCGCGTCGGCGAGCAGCGCGTGCTCCGGCGCGGCCAGATCCGGGTCCACCTCGAGCAGCCCCTCGGCGTAGGTCTTCGCGGCCTCGGCGAGCGCCTCGTCCTCCGGCAGCCGCGCGACCTTGAACTGCGCGAGACCCGACTGGCGCGTGCCCGCGAGCTCGCCCTCGCCCCGCAGCTCCAGGTCGATGCGCGCGAGCTCGAAGCCGTCGGAGTGCTTCTCGAGCGCCCGCAGCCGCGCCGACGCCTTGGGGCCGAAGAGCAGGCACAGCGACGCGTGCTCCCCGCGCCCGACGCGGCCGCGCAGCTGGTGCAGCTGGCTGATGCCGTAGCGCTCGGCGCCCTCGACGAGCATGACCGTCGCGTTGGGGACGTCGACGCCGACCTCGATGACGGTCGTCGCGACGAGGACGTCCGCGCCGCCGTCGGCGAACGCCGCCATCGCCTCCTGCTTCTCGCGCGGACGCATCTGGCCGTGCAGCAGCGCGACGCGGTAGTCGGCGAGCTCGCCGCCGCGCAGGCGCTCGTACTCCGCCGTCGCGGCGCGGGCCTGCAGCGCCTCGGACTCCTCGACGAGCGGGCAGACGACGAACGCCTGGCGCCCGGCGTCGAGCTCCTCGCGGATGCGCTCGTAGGCGCGCGCCCGCTCGCCGTCGCTGGAGGCGACATGCGTCGCGACCGGCCGGCGCCCGCGCGGCAGCTCGCGCAGCGCCGTCACGTCGAGGTCGCCGTAGCGCATGAGCGCCATCGTCCGCGGGATCGGCGTCGCCGTCATGTGCAGGACGTGCGGGACCAGCCCGTCCGGGGCCTTGGCGTCCAGCGCAGCACGCTGGCGCACGCCGAAGCGGTGCTGCTCGTCGACGACGACGACCGCGAGGCGGTCGAACCGCACGTCCTCCTCGACCAGCGCGTGGGTGCCGACGACGAACGACAGCTCACCGCTGGTGAGCTTGCCGAGGATGTCGGTCCGCCGCGCCTTCGAGCTCGAGCCCGTGAGCAGCGCGATCCGCACCGCCTCGCCGGGCAGCAGCCGCTGGAGCGTCGCGAAATGCTGCTCGGCGAGCACCTCGGTCGGCGCCATGAAGGCGGCCTGCATGTCGTGCTCGACGGCCCGCAGGATCGCGTGCAGCGCGACGACGGTCTTGCCCGAGCCGACCTCCCCCATGAGCAGGCGCTGCATCGGGCGCGGCTGCGCGAGCTCCTCGTCGAGGACCTCCATCGCGGCGCGCTGGTCGCCGGTGAGTGCGAACGGCAGCAGCTCCTCGCGCCAGCGTCGCGAGAGCTGCGGCGGGCCGTCGAGGATCGGCGCGCTGCTCGCGGCGCGGCGCCGGGCGCGGCGGCGCAGGAGCGAGAGCTGCGCGAGCAGCAGCTCGTCGAAGGCCAGCCGGCGGCGGCCGGCCTCGTGGTCGCCGGCGTGCGCCGCGACGAGCGCCGCCGGGCGGTCGGGCAGCGCGCCCCGCGCGCGAACGCGCGCCGGCAGCGGCTCGACGGCGTCGTGCGCGGCCGCCAGATGCGCACGCACGAGCGCGAGGATCTGCGTCGACGACAGGCCCTCCGTGGTCGGGTAGTGCGCGACCTCCTGCTCGCCGCCGGTGCGCTCGTCGGTCGGGGCGTGGCTGGATACGCGGAAGGCGTTGCCGGCCTGGTGGGTGCCGTGCAGGACGAGGCGCGTGCCGGGGACGTATCTGCGCTGCAGCCAGGGCTGGTTGAAGAACGTCGCCTTCATGACCCCGGTCTCGTCGGCGACGGTCGCCAGGACGAGCGGCTTCATCCCGCGCCGGCGCACGGGCCGGCTCGTGATCGAGCGCACCTCGACCACGACCGTCGCGGTCTCCCCCGGCGCCAGCGCCGCGACGGTGCGGGCCTCGCGGCGGTCGCGCGGCAGATGCTCGAGCAGGTCACCGATCGTCTTCAGCCCGAGCTGCTCGGCGGCCTGCGCGGCCGTCGAGGGCGTGACGTTCAGCGGGCGCTGCAGCGCGGACGGCCGCGGCCAGCGCAGCGGCGCCCGCAGGAGATCGTCCTGGTCGAGCTCGTCGCTGCCGGCGAAGGCGATGGCCACCGTTCCATGATGATCGGCGGCGCGGACCGGTCGATCGCTCAGATGACGCCCTGGAGCGTGACGATGACGCCGAGGACGATGAGCACCATGATCGTCGGGACGGTGACGCGGGCCGCGATGTTCCCCAGTCGCTCGCGCCTCGCCGGGTCCCGCGTCTGCTGTCGCGCCATCAGCAGGACGAGCAGGCCCAGCGCCAGGATCAACTCCAGGAGCCACATCACGAGAACCAGCACGCTGATCGGGATCGGCGAGATCGGCATCCTCTGCCCTACTCCGCCGCCAGCAGCCACCAATAGCTCGGCTGCCCGCCGACCTCGCACTCCAGCTCGACACCCCCGGGGCCGAGGGCGCGGACGCTGTCCTCGTCCAGCGGCGCCCCCTCGCCGGCGATGCAGGTCAGCAGCTCCGCGTCGGCGCCGAGCGCGCCGAGGACGACGCCGAGCGTCGGGCCGGGCTCGCCCCAGGCGACGATCGCGTCGTCGACGAAGCCGACGGCGTCGCCGGCGACGAAGCGGCCCTCGCCGTCGTCGCGGGCGGCGGGCGCGACGGCGCCGGTGCGCAGCCGCTCGACCGCGGCGTCGACGGCCACGAGGTTGTCCGCGGCCGAGCGCGCGGGGTCGAGCGCGAGCGCGGCCGCCAGACCGGCCTGCTGCGAGCGCGCGCCGGCCACGTGGACGACCTTCTCCGACAGCTCGGCGGCATGCTCGGCCGCCATGACGACGTTCGGCGAGTTCGCCAGCACCACGACCTCCTCGGCGGACACCTCGTGGATGCCGGCGAGCAGCTCGTACGTCGACGGGTTCAGCGTCGCGCCGCCGTCGAGAACGGCGATGCCGAGCCCCTCGTACAGCTCGCGCATGCCCGCGCCCGCGACGACCGCGAGGGCGCCGCAGCGCGCGTGGGCGCCCGGCGCGCCGTCGGTCGCCGGCGCCGCGAGACGCTCGGAGCGCGCCTGCACCTGCGCGTGCATGTCGGCGACGTCGAGGCGCGAGACCTCGCCCACGGCGTGGAAGAGCGCCGTCGCGAGCCCCGGCTGGTCGGTGTGGACGTGGACCTTCAGCGTCGCGGCGTCGCCGACGACGAGGACGGAGTCGCCGATCGTCTCCAGCGGCTCGACCCAGGCGCTCGGGTCGAGCTCCTGGCCGGTGACGGCGAAGTTCGTGCAGTAGCGGTACGTCGCCGAGCTGTGCTCCGGATGGCTGATCCGCGCCGGCGCCTGGCGCGCGACCCGGGGAGCGTCGCTGCCGCGCAGCGCGGCGATCATGCCGGCGACGATGACCGTCAGCGCGTGGCCGCCGGCGTCGACGACGCCGCTCGAGCGCAGGATCTCGAGCATCTCCGGGCCGCGCCGGACGGACTCCTCACCGGCCTCCAGCGCACGCTCGAGGACGTCGGCGATGAGCGCGTTCTGGACGGCGGGATCGCCCTCGGTGCCCAGCCGCGTATCGCCCATGTGCGCGAGGTCGGTGGCCACGCGCGTCGCCATCTCGCGCATGACCGTGAGGATCGTGCCCTCCGCCGGCAAGCGCACGGAGCCGTAGGCACGCTGGGCCGCACGCGCCATCGCGGCGCCGATGAGGACCGGGTCGACGAGCTCGCCCGGGCGGCTGACGAGCTCCTCCGCGGCCCCGCGGATGAGCTGGGAGAGGATCACGCCGCTGTTGCCACGGGCGCCGAGCAGGGCGGCGCGCGCCACCGACTCGACGATCTCGTCGCGACCGACCTCGTCGAGGCGAGCCTCGTCGGCGGCGAGCCGGTCGACCTCGACGAGCACAGCCTGCAGCGTCAGGGCCATGTTGTCGCCGGTGTCGCCGTCGGCGACGGGGAAGACGTTGAGGTCGTTGATCTCCTCGCGGCGGCACTCGAGGTGCGCGAGCGCGCCGGAGACGACGGTGCGGAAGCGGACGAGGCTGGGATCCGACACGGCCGCCGCGGGCCGGATCAGAGGGCCTTGGTGACCTTGCCGGCCTTCAGGCAGCGGGTGCAGACGTACACCCGCCGCGGAGCGGCGCCGACGAGGATCCGGACCTTCTGGAGGTTCGGATTGAAGCGCCGCTTCGTAGCGACCATCGAGTGGCTGCGGCTCTGGCCGAACGCCGGCTTCCTCCCGCAGCTGTGACAGACCTTGGCCATGGCGTCCAGCAGTGTAGACGACCCGCGGGTGTGGGTTGGCCGCGGGTCGCTGCGGGGTATCGTCCCTCCAAGATGCCCCTGGCCTCGCAGATCGAGCTGCCGGAGCGCTACCGCGTCGCCCGCCACATCGCCACCGGCGGCATGGCGTCCGTCTGGGAGGTCGAGGATCTCCTGCTCGGGAGGATCGTCGCGGTCAAGGTGCTCGGTGCCCAGTTCGCCGCCGATCGCGGCGCCCGCGCGCGCTTCCAGCGCGAGGCGCGGACGGCCGCGCAGCTCTCCGCCCACCCTCACGTCGTGACGATCTACGACATCGGCGAGCACGGCGACGACGCCTTCATCGTCATGGAGCACTTCTCCGGCGGGACCGTCGCCGACCAACTGCGGGCGGCACGCGAGCGCGGATCGCCGGTCGACCGCGATACGGCGCTGCGCTGGCTGCGTGACGCGGCGGCGGGCCTCGACGTCGCCCACGCCGCCGGGATCGTGCACCGCGACGTCAAGCCGGCCAACCTCCTGCTCGACGCCGAGGGCCGGGTCGCCGTCGCCGACTTCGGCATCGCGCGGCTCGCCGACGACACCCAGATGACACAGACGGGGCAGGTCCTCGGCACGGCGGCGTACCTCTCGCCCGAGCAGGCGCTGGGCCGCCCCGCAAGGCCCGCAAGCGACCGCTACGCGCTCGCCGTCTTGGCCTACGAGCTGCTGTCAGGCCAGCGGCCGTTCGAGGGCGGCCCGCCCGCGGCGCAGCTGCGCCAGCACGTCGAGGAGCCGCCGCCGCGCGCGTCGGAGGCCGAGCCGGAGCTGCCGAGCGCGGCCGACGCGGCGCTCATGCGCGGGCTGGCGAAGGATCCCGACGACCGGCCGGCCACGGCCACGGAGTTCGTCCACGAGCTCGACCGTGCGCTCAGCGGCGAGACGCCGCGCAACGGCACGCGCAGGTTGACACCGGTCCCGCCCCCGGTGCCCGAGACCATCCGGCCGGCGCCGGCGTCGCCGCCACCACCACCACCGCCGCCCGCCGCACGC
The DNA here is from genome assembly GCA_036403675.1 of Solirubrobacteraceae bacterium. Lineage (GTDB taxonomy): Bacteria > Actinomycetota > Thermoleophilia > Solirubrobacterales > Solirubrobacteraceae > CADCVQ01. The sequence goes on from DASWQM010000204.1 coordinate 5,497, forward strand.
GTGCCGTCCGCAGCGCCACCGCCGCCGGCATCGGCGAGGTCCGGCGGCACCCGTCGCCGGCTGCCGGTCCTCGCGCTGCTCGCGATCGCCGCCGTGATCGGCGGCGGCCTCGTCGGGCTTGCGCTGCGGGACAACGGCGGCGGCGACCAGCGCGCGAGCAACCGCGCCTCGTCGACGCACCGATCGCCCGCGCACAAGGCGAAGGCCATCGGGAAGGCCGCAACGCCCCAGCCTCCGGCCACGTCCTCGCAGCAGTCCACTCCCGCCACGACGTCCGACCCCGCCGCGCTGAACGACCGCGGCCACAACCTCATCGCGGCCGGGAACTACGCCGCTGCTGTCGAACCGCTCCGCGCGTCCGTCCAGGGCTACCGCGATGCCGGCCGGACGAGCGAGCTCGGCTACTACTACGCGCTCTTCAACCTCGGGTACGCGCTCAGCCGCTCCGGCGATCCGGCGGGGGCCGTCACGGTGCTGCGCGAGCGGCTGCGCAACCCCAACCAGCGCGGCACCGTCCGCCGCGAGCTCGCCGCCGCGACCGCCAAGCTCGGCGCCGACACGCAGGGCAACACCACCGGCAACGGCAATGGCAGCGGTAACGGCGGCGGCAACGGCAACAGCGCCAACAGCGGCGGCCGGCAGGGCGGCGACTACGCCCCGGCGCCCGGGCCCTGAGCACGCCCCGGAATAAGGTATAGATAAAGGCGGCGAGTGGACGGATGTACGACTCGATTTTTAGCTGCCCCGAAGGTACATTGCGGCCATGGCAGGACGCCGGTGGTGCGCAGTCGCGAGCATCGGGCTCGCACTACTGGTGGCAGAGCCTGCCGCTGCGCGCCCGCACACCGACCGGTCTCGCCGTGCCGTGGCCAAGCACGACGTCACGCGTCCGCCGGCGCCGCGCCGCGTCGACCAGGGAGCCGCGATCCGCATCGGCGCGCTGCGCCGCGACGCGCGCTATCGCGACACGTTCCTGCGTGAGTTCGACGCGCTGACGCCCGAGAACGAGATGAAGATGCAGATGCTCCAGCCGCGCCGCGGCCACTTCGACTTCGCCGCGGCCGACGACCTCGTGGCCTTCGCGAAGGAGCACAACAAGCGCGTCCACGGGCACGCGCTCGTCTGGGGCCTGCAGGTGCCGCTCTGGCTCATCGACCACGGCATCACCGACAAGCTCGGCCTGCACCTCCCGCCGCTCTCGCTCCCGGATCTGCCGCAACCGCTCAATACCATCGTCGGCGACGTGCTGACGACTGCGACTGGCTGGACGCGCACCGAGCTTGAGGGCATCATGCAGCAGCACATCGACACCGTCGTGCGCCACTTCGGCGACGACGTGCAGGAGTGGGACGTCGTCAACGAGCCGATGGCGCCGAACGGCACGCTCGCCAACAACGTCTGGCGGCGCTTCATCGGACCCGACTACGTCGAGCTCGCGCTACGCGCGGCGCACGCCGCCAACCCCGGCGCGAAGCTCTACATCAACGAATACGCGGTCGAGGGACCGAGCGCCAAGCTCGACGGGCTGCTCGCGCTCGTCCGCGACCTGCGCGCCCGCAAGGTCCCACTCGACGGGATCGGCCTGCAGTACCACACGCACATCCAGGGCTTCCTCGACGAGCAGACGCTGACCGCGACGATGCAGCGCTTCGCCGATCTCGGCCTCGACGTGCAGATCACCGAGATGGACGTCGCGACCTCGCTGCTGGACGGCTCGCGCCAGCAGCGCCTCGCTCGTCAGGCGGTGGCCTACGGCAACGCGGCGCGGGCCTGCAACGCCGTCCCCGCCTGCAACCGCTTCACGACCTGGGGCGTCAGCGACAGCCTCTCGTGGCTCGGCTCCGGCGAGATGCCCCTGCTCTTCGACGCGCAGTACGACCCCAAGCCGGCGCTCAGCGCCGTGCGCTCGGCGTTCGCGCCACGCCTACTGCGGAAGGCGCGTCGGGCGCGGCGCGTGCCCCGGCCGTCGAAGCGGAAGCGGGTGGGCGTCCGCAAGCCGGTCCGCGCCGCGTAGCCGCACGCCGCTCGGATCCGACGCCGGCAGCGGCAGGCTGGGCGGCGTCGCCGCGTGCGGCGACGGCTGCGGCGGCCGCGGCGCCGGCTGCGGATCCTCGCCGCCGCGTCCCCAGCGGCGCCGCCAGCCGGCGCGGGTCTCGTCGTCGAGCAGGGCCCAGACGAGCAGCAGCCCCCCGATGACGTGCACGACGAAGACGAGCGTCAGCGCGGTGATCTCCTGCAGCTCCGTGGACGGCACGCCCCTCAGCGTACCCGGGTCGCCACCGGCTCAGGCGAAATCGGCGCGGATCCGGGCGAGCGCGAGCACCGCCACAGCGGCGTCCTCGCCCTGGTTGCGCTTGCCGCCGCCGGCGCGGGCCAGCGCCTGGTCCATGTTCTCGACGGTCAGGACGCCGAAGCCGCACGGTACGCCCGTGCGCAGCATGACCTCCTGGATGCCGCGCGCCGATTCGCGGCAGACGTAGTCGTAGTGGCTCGTCTCGCCGCGGATGACCGCGCCGAGGCAGGCGATCCCGTCGTAGCGGCCGGACTGCGCGAGCGTCAGCGCGGCCAGCGGCAGCTCGAACGCCCCGGGGACGTCGGCGACGTCGACGGCCTCGGCGCCGGCCTCCTCGAAGATGGCGCGCGCACTCACGACGAGCCGCTCGGCCAGCTCCTCGTAGAAGCGGCCGACGACGATCGCGAACCTCACGGCCGCTCGTCCCGGTGGTCGCGCTCCTCCTCGTCGTGGAGCATCTCCTTGTCCACGTCGAGCCCCTGGTGGTGCAGCGTGTGGCCCATCCGCTCGCGCTTGGCGCGCAGGTAGGCCTCGTTGTGCGGGTTGGGGATGTGCTCGATCGGAAGCTGCTCGGTCACCGACAGCCCGTAGCCCTCGAGACCACGGATCTTCTTCGGGTTGTTCGTGAGGATCCGGATCGAGCTCAAGCCGAGATCGACGAGGATCTGGGCGCCGATGCCGTAGTCGCGCAGGTCGGCGGGCAGGCCGAGCTGGAGGTTGGCCTCGACGGTGTCCATGCCGCCCTCCTGCAGCTTGTAGGCGCGCAGCTTGTTCAGCAGCCCGATACCGCGGCCCTCCTGGGAGAGATACAGCAGCACGCCGCGGCCCTCGGTCTCGATCATCGCGAGCGCCGCCTCGAGCTGCTCGCCGCAGTCGCAGCGCAGCGAGTGGAAGACGTCGCCGGTCAGGCACTCGGAGTGCACGCGCACGAGCACGTCCTCCCTGCCCTCGACGTCGCCCTTGACGAGCGCGACGTGGTGCTTGCCGCCCACGAGCTCGCGGTAGCCGACGGCCTGGAAGTCCCCGAAGCCGGTCGGCAGCCTCGTCGAGACGACGCGCTCGACGAGCTTGTCGTGACGGCGCCGGTAGGCGATCAGGTCGGCGACGGTGATCATCTTCAGGTCGTGGCGCCGGCAGTACTCGACGAGGTCGTCGACCCGTGCCATCGTGCCGTCGTCGTTCATGACCTCGCAGATGACGCCGGAGGGATTGAGGCCGGCGAGCCGCGCGAGGTCGACGGCCGCCTCGGTCTGCCCCGCGCGCTCGAGCACGCCGCCCGCGCGGCTCTTCAGCGGGAAGACGTGCCCCGGCTGGACGAGGTCGCGCGGCGAGCTCTCCGGGTCGATCGCGACCTGGATCGTGTGCGCGCGGTCGTGCGCCGAGATGCCGGTCGTGACGCCGACCCGCGCCTCGATCGAGACGGTGAACGGCGTCTCGAACGGCGATTCGTTCTTCGCCGCCATGAGGTCGAGGCCGAGCTGGTCGCAGCGCTCGGGACTCAGCGACAGGCAGATGAGCCCGCGCCCCTCCTTGGCCATGAAGTTGACGGCCTCCGGCGTCGCGAACTGGGCGGCGAGCGTGAGGTCGCCCTCGTTCTCGCGATCCTCGTCGTCGCAGACGACGACCATCTTCCCCTGCCGGATGTCCTCCAGTGCCGCGTCGATCGTCGCGAACGGACTGTGCTTCGTCGGGCTCATGCCATCAGCTTCGCAAACCCGGAAGCCGGCCGGCCGGCGGGCGGGCGCCGCCGTCGGCGGATAATCCTCAACGTGGACGCGGAACGACATGGCAGGCTTCGTTCCACTGGCTCGGCTCGCGTCGCGGTACCGCTCCTCGTCGTCGTGCTCAGCGTGGCCGGCTTCGTCGTCACGACGCGAGCGGTCGGCGACGAGCGCGGGAACGCGGCGCACCGGCGCGCCGACGTTCAGGCGCTGGAGGTCCAAGGGCAGCTCGAACGGGCCCGTGCGTTCGCCATCGGGCTCGGCAACGCGCTGGAGGGCGAGCGCGCGCCGGACGGCCGGCGCTTCGCGGCACTGGAGGGAAGCGCCTCGACGACCGTCGGGCTCACCGCCGCCATGTGGGTGGAGCGCGCCGGAGCGGCGGCGCCGTACCTGCCGGCGACGTTCGTCACGGGGGTCGCGGTGCGTCCCGGCGCCGACATGGCCGGCGTGCCGGCGCTCGCGGCGACGCTGCGGGACCCGACATCCGTCTTCGCCGGCACGGCGACGCCAGTCGCATCGCTCGCCGGGCGGCGGGGGTTCTTCGTGGTCCAGGGGGCACGGTTCGGTCAAGGCCCCGGAAGCCAGGGCTTCCTCGTCGTCTTCGTGCCGGCCGACTGGCTGAGCGTGTCCCTGAACCTTGGTCCGCACAGCACCGCGATCAGCCTGGACGGCCAGCCGCTCAACGGCGCGCTTGCCAGCGCGCCCGCCGCCAACCAGAGCTTCGTGGCGCTGACGCGCCGGTGGCGGATCGACGTGGCCCGGGAACCGCCGACGGCGCTGCAGGCCACGCTGCCGTGGCTCGCGGTCGGCTGGCCGCCGGCGACCGCGCTCCTCGTCTACCTGCTGGGCCGTGGGATGCTGCGGCGGCGCCGCGCCGAACGCCAGGTGGACGACATCTTCGACCTGTCGCTCGACCTGCTCTGCGTCGCCGGTCTGGATGGGTATTTCAAGCGCGTGAACCCGGCGTTCGAACACACGCTCGGCTACGAGGCCGCCGTGCTGCTGTCGCGCCCGTCCCTGGAGTTCGTCCATCCGGATGACCGCGAGCGGACCGCCAAGATGGTCGCTGCGCTGAGCACGGGACAGCACATCCCGGACTTCGAGAACCGCTACATCAGGGCCGACGGCGCAGTTCGATGGCTGCAGTGGAACACGCGGGCGATGCCCGAGAAGGGCCTGATGTACGCGGCCGCGCGCGACGTCACCGAGAACCGGATGCTCACCCACGAGCAGGCCGCGCTGCGCCGCGTCGCCACCCTGGTCGCCGAGGGCCACGACGCCGGCGAGCTGTTCGACGCCGTCGCGGTCGAAGTCGGCCGGCTGCTGAGCGCCGACGCGACGCGCCTGCTGCGCTACCAGGAGGACGGCAGCGCCTCCGTGGTGGGGAGCTACGGCGCCTCGGATGCCGAGATCGGCGTCGGCTCGCAGCTGAGCCGCGACCGTGGCCAGCTCTGGGGGCGTGTCGCACAGAGCCGGAGCCATGAGCGCACCGACCGCCTTCGCGACGGGTCGGACGCCGTCGCCAAGAGCCTGCTCGCCGTCGGCATCGCTGCCTCGGTCGCCGTGCCGATCGTCGTCTCCGGGCGTCCGTGGGGCGCGATCGTCGCCGCCTGGAAGCATCCGGACATGGCGGGCGGCGACACGGAGATCCGCATGGCGCAGTTCACGGAGCTGGTCGCGACCGCCGTCGCGAATGCCCAGAGCGGGGCCGAGCTGGCCGCGTCCCGCAGGCGCATCGTGGCGACGGCTGACGAGGCGCGCCGGCGGATCGAACGCGACCTGCACGACGGCGCGCAGCAGCGTCTCGTGAGCACGGTGGTGGTGCTGAAGCTCCTGCGAAAGGAGCTCGGCGACGCCAACGGGCCGGTGGCCGAGCTGGTGGAGGAGGCGCTTGCGCACGCCGAGCGCGGGATGGAGGAAGTGCGCGAGATCGCGCACGGCGTCCATCCGAGGATCCTCTCGTCCGGTGGCCTCGCGCCGGCGCTCAAGACGCTCGCCCGCCGCTCCCGCGTCCCCGTGACCGTCGACATGCAGACTGACGCGCGGTTGCCCGAGAACGTCGAGGTGACCGCCTACTACGTCGCCTCCGAGGCACTGACGAACGCGGCCAAGCACGCGGGCGCCTCCGACGTGCGTATCACCGTCAACGCGGATGACGGGCAGATCGTGCTCACCATCCGCGACGACGGTGTCGGCGGTGCCGATCCTGCCCGGGGGTCCGGCCTGATCGGTCTCCAGGATCGCGTCGCAGCGCTGGGCGGAGCGCTCGCCGTGTACAGCGAGCCGGGTGCCGGTACGGTCCTGACCGCTCAGATCCCCGTCGCGGCGCCGACTACGGCGGGAGCAGACGTCTAACGACCCCAGATCCGCCGGTAGTTCGCGCGATAGCCGCTCGGCGGATCGAAGACGACGCTGTCCGGAACATCGGCGCGCGTGACCAGTCGCGGTGGAGCGATGTAGCCGGACGAGGGCTGCCCCGCACGGGCGCGGTTCAGCTCATCGACGATCTGCCAGCCCTGCAGGTACAGCGGCTCCGCGACCGACGCGGTCTGATGATCACCCGCGCGGATCCGCTCGAAATCAGATGCATCACCGTCACCGGCCCCGATCGCGAACGGCGGATCGTTCCCGCGCCTGCCCGCGTTCACGTAGGCCGCGAGCGCCCCGCCGATGTAGATGCCGTTGATCGCCAGCATGTAGCGAAACCGCGTCCCGAAGCGGTACAGGAGCGACGACACGATGGCGGGCATCTGCTGCTGGGCAAGGTCGATCGGCGAGTCGACGATGTCGAGCACCGCGCAGCGACGGCACCTTCTGATCTGCGCCGCCATCACGTCGGCCTT
>DASWQM010000205.1:0-1609 GCA_036403675.1 Solirubrobacteraceae bacterium
GGCGAGGTCCGCGACGACGATGTCCGCGCCGTGCGCCTTGAGCGCCTCCGCCTGCCCGCTGCGGTCGACGCCGACGACGAAGCCGAAGCCGCCGCGGCGGCCGGCCTCGACGCCGGCGAGCGCGTCCTCGAAGACGGCCGCATTCGGCGGCGGCGTGTCCAGCGCGCGGGCCCCGGCGAGGAACATGTCCGGCGCCGGCTTGCCGGGCAGGCCCTCGCGGGCCGCCACGACGCCGTCGACGACGGCCTCGAAGAGATGCTCGATCCCCGCGGCCGCCAGGACCTCCCGCGCGTTCGCGCTCGACGAGACGACCGCGCGCCGCAGCCCCGCGTCGCGGACCGCCTCGACGTAGCGGATCGAGCCCTCGTAGACCTGGACCCCGTCGCTGCGGATGAGCGTCAGCACGAGCTCGTTCTTGCGGTCGCCGAGCGCACGGACGAGCTCCTCGTCGGCCGCTATCCCGCGCGAGGCGAGGAAGGCGCGCACGCCATCCAGGCGCGGCTTGCCGTCGACGTAGCGGTCGTAGTCGCCAGGCAGCTCGAAGGGCCGCTCACCGCGCTTGCGCAGGAACACGTCGAACATCTCCTTCCACGCGCGCGCGTGAACCTCGGCGGTCGTCGTCAGCACCCCGTCGAGGTCGAAGAGGCACGCGCTGATCGTGTCCGGGAGGCCGAGCATGAGCCGGAGTCTCCCCTGTCGGGCAGACGCTCAGACGACTCGCTCCAGGCGCGGGTTCGGACGCTCCTCACGCCCGACCTTGGCGCAGGGCCGGCCGTCCACGCGCACGACGTCCGCGGTGAAGTCGTTGGCGCCCCGCAACAGCGACGACCCGACGCCGTAGGCGTCCACGGGCGCGCCCGCGTCCTCGAACGCCGCGATCCGCCGCGCGTCGAAGCCGCCGGAGACGACGATCCGGACGTCCGGGTGACCGGCGTCGTCGAGTGCGGCCCGGACCCGCCGCGCGAGCTCGTCGTTAACGCCCCGCGGAGCCGCGTCGCCGAGATCGGCGAGGGAGCGGTCGGCGAGCGCCTCCGACGTGTCGAGCCGCACGCCCCACAGGTCGGGTCCGAGAGCCTCGGCGACGGCGAGCGCCGTCCGCAGCGAATCGTTGTCGAAGTCGACGAGCACCGTGACGTTCAGCTCGCCGGCGAAGCGGTCCGCGAACGCCCGTGCCGCGGCGACCGTGTCGCCCCCGTAGGCCGCGATCAGCGCGTGTGGCACCGTGCCGACGCCGCGGCCCCCCCACCACGATGCCTGAGCGTCGGTCGAGACGCCGATGACGCCCGCGACGTGCGCCGCCCAGCCGTCCCCCGTCTGGACGAGCCAGTGGTCGTGGCGGGCGGGGAAGAAGAGGATCGGCTTGCCGCCGGCGGCGTCGACGACGGCTCGCACGTTGCGCATGACGAGCGAGCGCCGCGCCATCGTCCCGAGGTACACCGTCTCCAAGTGGGCGAAGAGCGAGTAGTCGCCCTCGATCGTCATCACCGTCTCGTGGGGCGCGATGCGGTCGCCCTCGTACAGCGCGTGCACGACGAGCTCGTCCCAGCCCGGCATCCAGACGCCGCCGCGCGTCATGTGCCCGGCGCCGGTCTTCAGGACGGCGATCGCC
>DASWQM010000206.1:0-3580 GCA_036403675.1 Solirubrobacteraceae bacterium
CGCCGGCGCGCTGCGGCGCGCGGGCGCGAGCGTGGCCGTGGCGAACGCGCGCCCGCCGCGCGAGCTGCGCACGTACGCGCTCACCGACCTGGCCTGGGCCTGGTCTGCGCGAGCCGCCGCGATCGCCGGGCTGCGAGCCCACGCCCCCCGCTGCGTCCTCTACTCGACCGTCACGACCGCGCTGCTGTGGCCGCGGCCGGGCGCGATCCGCTACGACGCGCCGGCTGCCGCCAACCGGCCCGGCCGGCACGGCCTCTGGCAGCGGCCGCTCGAGCGCCGCCGGCTGGCGGCCGCGCCGCTGCTCGTGCCCGTCGACGGCGGCACGCTCGCCGAGACGCCGCGGCCGCACGCGCCGGCGGTGGTGGTGCCGATCGCAGTCGAGCCGTCGGCCGACGGGGTCGCGCGGCGGCGCGACATCGCCGTCCTGACGTACGCGGCCAACCCGCACAAGAAGGGCCTGGACCGCGTCCTCGCGGCGTGGGCGGCCGCGCGGCGCGAGGGCGAGGAGCTCGTCGTCGCCGGCGCCGACCTGCGCGTCGACGCCGCCGGCGTGCGCGTCGCCGGCCGCCTCGAGCCCGCGGACTACCGCGCGCTCCTGCGTCGCGCGCGCGTCTTCGTCGCCGCACCGCGCCGCGAGGACTACGGCGTCGCGCAGCTCGAAGCGCTCGCGGAGGGCTGTGTGCTCGTCACGACGGCGGCGCCCGGCCCGTACGCGGCGCTGCCGCTCGCCCGCGCGCTGGACCCGCGGCTCGTCGTCAGCGACGACGGCGCGCTCGCCGGGGCACTGCGGACGGCGCTCGACGACCCGCTCTCCGGCTACGCGCGCCGGGCCGCGACGGCCGTCGAGCCGTTCTCCCGCAGCGCCGTGGACGCGCTCGTCCGCAACGAGCTGCTGCCGCGGCTGCTGGGCTGACACACCGCGTAGCCTCTCGCGCAAAACGCAAACCGCGGAGGGGCACGACATGGGCGACTACACCGTCAAGCGCTTCGAGGACATGCACGCGAAGATGGGTGGCGGCTTCAAGCTCGCGCGCGCCAGCCTCGGCGTCACGTCGTTCGGCATGCAGATCATCGTCATGCCGCCGAATTCCGAGTTCCATCCCGACCACGACCACCTCCACGACGGGCAGGAGGAGGTCTACGTCGTGCTCGACGGCGGCGGCAACATCGCGATCGACGGCGAGCAGGTCGCGCTCGCGCCGGACATGGCGGTGCGTGTCGCGCCCGGCAGCAAGCGACAGCTGCTACCCGGCGACGAGGGCATGCGCGTGCTCGTCGTCGGCGGCGTGCCCGGTAGGCCCTACGAGGCGCCGGCTTACACCGAGCCCAAGCCAGCCGAGGAGGGCGGCGCCTGAGCCGCAGACGACCGGCGGCACCGATCACGGAACCGACGGTACGGCCTGGCGAGCTGTGCTCGCCATGCGGGCACTACTCGCCACTCGTCGCGCGCCCGGCCGGCTTGGGCGCAGCCGTCATCCCGACGCCGACGCCGGCGCATGCGCCTCGTGACGCAGCTCCTCGCGCGGGGCGAGCAGCGCCGTCGCGGCGACGACGACCGCGCCGCCGAGGAACGCGGCGGGAAGCCCGAGCGACGTGGCCACGACGCCGGCGACGGCCGGCCCGGCGAGCAGGCCGACAGCGAGCAGGAACATCACGGCGGCAAGTCCCGTCGCCGGCCGCTGCGAGAAGACCCGAGCGCTCCAGATCGCGTCGACCGCGAGCAGCACGTTGTACGCGCCGCCGAAGAGGATCGCCGACGGCACGACGGCGAGCCACGACCCGGGCGCGGACGCGATCAGTGCGAGCGACGCCGACAGCGCGAGCGCGCCCGCGACGATCGTGGGCCGGCCGCCGAGCCGCTCGACGAGGTCGGCGCTGAAGGCGCCGGCGAGCGACGAGGCCCCGACGAGCGCGAGCACGAGCCGCGCGGTCGAGGCGCCCATGCCGCCGTCGTTGGCGACGAGGTCGACGGCGAAGGTCCAGTACACCGACGATCCCAGCCCGACCAGGAGCGCACCCGCCAGCAGCGGCCCCGAGCGCGGGCAGAGAAACCAGCTCACGCGCAGCCGATCGCCGGTGGCCCCGGCAGCCACGACGCCCTTCAGCGCCCGCGCCGCCCACAGCGTCGCGCCGAGCGCCAGTGCCGCGAAGACGATCCAGGTCGCGCGCCAGCTCGGCCCGAGCGCCAGCGCGATCGGCACCGACACCAGCACGCCCCAGCCCGTGCCGGAGCTGATGATCGCCAGCGCACGCCCTCTCGCGGGCGCGGCCACCCGCTGCGCCACGGCGTCGGCGAACGGCGGATAGACGAGCCCCGACGACGCACCGGCGACGACGAGGCCGAGGGCCAGTGCCAGCGGGCCGCGGGCGCCCGCAACGAGGAGCATTCCGACGACGGCCAGGACGCCTCCGGCGACGACGAGCCGCCGCGGGCCGACGCGCGCCGACAGTGCCCCCGCCGCGACCGTCGCGGCCAGGTAGGCGCCGAACGACCCCGTCGCGGCAAGGCCCAGCACCGCGCTGTCGAGGTGCAGTGCGTCGCGGATGTCCGGCAGCAGCAGGCCGTAGCCATAGCGGGCGAGCCCGAACGTCACCGCGACGGCGGCCACTCCGGCGGAGACGAGACGGACGCTTGGACTGGCGACGATCCCGGCGGGCTACCCGCGCGGCCGCGGTCGGAGTCAGCCGCCCCGCGCCCGCTTGCGCAGCGCGGCGAGCTCCGGCCACGGCCGCGTGTTGGCGACGTTCTCCGGCGTCAGCCACGCGCGGCGCGCGGTCGCGATGCCCCAGCGCACGTGCTGGAGCCGGTCGGCGCCGTGGGCGTCGGAGTCGACGAGCAGCATGACGCCGGCCTGCGCCGCCGCGCGCGCGTTGACGTCGTCGAGGTCGCGGCGGTCGGGCGCGGAGTTGATCTCGAGCATCGTGCCGGTGCGCGCCGCGGCGGCGATCACCGCGTCCATGTCGAAGGCGTAGCCGGCGCGCGTCTGGATCTTGCGCCCGGTCGGGTGGCCGATCGCGTCGATCCAGGGATGCTCGATCGCGTGCACGATGCGCCGCGTCATCTCGCCGGCGGGCGTGCCGAACGCGGTGTGCACCGAGCCGACGACCCAGTCCAGGCGCGCGAGCAGCTCGTCGTCGTAGTCGGGCGATCCGTCCGGGAGGATGTTCGTCTCGGTGCCGGCCAGGACCGTGATGCCGTCCAGGCGCGCGTTGACCTCGGCGACCCGCTCGATCTGGCGCTCGAGCTCGTCGGGCGAGACGAAGTTGCCGAACCCGTGCGTCGCCGAGTGGTCGGTGATCGCGATGTACTCGTAGCCGCGGGCGAGCGCCGCGCGCGCCATCTCCTCGATCGTGTTGCGCCCGTCGGAGGCGATCGTGTGCATGTGCAGGTCGCCGCGCAGGTCCTCGACGGTGATGAGCCGCGGGGGTTCGAAGCCGGGGTCGAGCTCGCCGCGGTTCTCGCGCAGCTCGGGCTCCGGGTAGGGCAGGCCGAGGCGCTCGTAGACCTCCTCCTCGGTCGCGCAGCGCAGCGTCTCGCCGGTGGCGTCGTCGAGGATCCCGTACTCGGAGACGTGCAGGC
>DASWQM010000207.1:0-6981 GCA_036403675.1 Solirubrobacteraceae bacterium
GTGGCGTTCCGGCCCACCGGCGAGCGCGCGCTCGACTGCTGTCTCGACGTCGGCCATGGGCGACGGAAGCTATCTCAGTGCCACGTGACCGGCCCGGCCACCAGCGTGTGCGAGCCGAGCGGGCGGCCGAGCACGCGCCACACCTCGCGTGCGGCCTCGAGCAGTTCGTCGAGATCGATCCCGGTCTCGATGCCCATCTCGTGCAGCATCGAGACGAGGTCCTCGCTGGCGATGTTGCCGGTCGCGCCCGGCGGCACGGGGCAGCCGCCCAGCTCGCCGAAGCTCGACTCGAACGACGTGCAGCCGGCCTGCAGCGCGGCCAGCACGTTCGCGAGGCCCTGACCGCGCGTGTTGTGGAAGTGGGCGGTGAGCTGGACGCTGTCGCCGAGCGCCGCGCGCGCCGCCGCGAAATGCTCACCGACCTGCAGCGGGTTTGCCATGCCGGTCGTGTCGCCGAAGGTGATCTCGCGCGCGCCGGCGTGCACGAGGTGGCTTGCCAGCGCGAGCACGCGGTCGCGGTCGACGTGGCCCTCGTAGGGACAGCCGAAGCTCGTCGCGATGACGGCCTCGACGCGCAGGCCCGCGCCGTAGGCCCGCGCGATGACGCGGTCGAGGTCGGCGACCGACTGCGCGACCGAGCGGTTGACGTTGCGCTGGTTGTGCGTCTCGCTCGCCGAGAGGAAGACGCCGATCTCGTCGAAGCGGTCGCGCTGCTCGAGCGCGCGCTCCAGGCCCCGCTCGTTGGGGACGAGCACGCTGCGCGCGACGCCGCCGGGCACGTCGATCGCGTCGAGCACGTCGGCGGCATCGGCGAGCTGCGGGATCACGTCGGCGCGCACGAAGCTCGTCACCTCGATGCGCTTGACGCCGGTCCGCGCCAGACGGTCGATGAGCGCGACCTTGTCGGCCGTCGGGACGACCTCGGGCTCGTTCTGAAAGCCGTCGCGCGGGCCGACCTCGCGGATGTCGACCGCGACCGGAAGCTCCGTGGCCCGGCCTGCGGTCATCTGCGACCTCGGGTCGAGGGTGCTCATGCTCCGAGCGCCCGCGCAATGACCATCTGCTGGACCTCGTCGGTCCCTTCGCCGATCGTCAGGATCTTCGCGTCGCGGTACATGCGGCAGACGGGATACTCCTCGATGTAGCCGTACCCGCCGTGGATCTGCACCGCCTCCTCGGCGCAGCGCACCGCGAGGCGGCCGGTCTTGAGCTTCGCCTGCGCGGCGGCCAGGCTGAAGTCGCGGCCGGCGTCCTTCAGCAGCGCGGCGCGGTAGACGAGCAGCCGCGAGGCTTCGATCTCGGTCGCCATGTCCGCCAGCTTGACCTGGATCGCCTGGAACTTCGAGATCGGCCTGCCGAACGCCCGGCGCTCCTTCGCATAGGCGAGCGCCTGGTCGAGCGCCCCCTGGGCGAGACCGAGGCCCATCGCCGCCACGCCGATGCGCCCGATCGCGAGGACGTGGAGGAACTGCTTGAAGCCGTGGCCGCGCGGGCCCAGCAGGTTCTCCTCCGGCACCCGGCAGCCGTCGAACGTCAACGGCCGCGTGTCGGAGGCGTGCCAGCCCATCTTGCGATACGGCTCGCCCTGCTCGTAGCCGGGCGTGCCGTTGGCGACGAGGAGGTTCGAGATCTCCTGCTCCCCGGTGAGCGCCGTGATCGTGACGACGCCCGAGATGGCGGTGCCGGCGTTCGTGATGAACTGCTTGGCGCCGTCGATGACCCACTCGCCGTCCTGTAGGCGCGCGCGGGTCTTCGTGTTCGCGGCGTCCGAGCCGGCCTCGGCCTCGGTCAGGCCGAACGCGCCGAGGATCGACCCGCTGCACAGGCGCGGCATCCAGTCGTGCTTCTGCTCCTCGGTCCCGAAGAGGTAGATCGGCTGCGTGCCGAGCGACGTGTGCGCGCAGAGGGTGATCGCGACCGAGGAATCCACGCGCGTGAGCTCCTCGACGGCCAGCGCATAGGCGAGCGTGTCGCCGCCCGCGCCGCCATACTCCTCGGGGAACGGGATCCCCATGAGGTTCAGCGCGCCGAGCTTCGCGATGATGTCGTAGGGGACCGACTTCGTGCGGTCGAGTTCCTCGGCCACGGGGGCCACCTCGTTCTCCGCGAAGTCGCGGACCGTCCGGCGCAGCAGTTCGTGGTCGGCGGAGAGCTCGAGGTTCATCTCGCGTTTAGAGTATGAACGCTCGTTCATCGACGCGCAAACCGACCCTCGCGAAAGGGCGTACGATCTGTGCCCATGGTGGTGAACGTCCGCTCACCGCTCGACACGAGCGAGCGCATCCACGACGCGGGGCTGACGCTCTTCAACGAGCGCGGCTACACCGGCACGACGGTCCGCGAGCTGGCCGACGCGTGCGGTCTGACCCCCGGCGCGATCTACAACCACTACGCGTCCAAGGAGGCGCTGCTGTTCGCGATCGTCGACCGCGTCCATGACGAGGCCGACGCCGTGCTGAGCGCGACGCTGCGCGCCGGCGGCGACGACCCCGTGGTGCAGCTCGAGGCGCTCGCCTCGGCGTTCACGGCGTTCCACATCGCCCGTCCGCGCGAGACGCGCGTCGCCAACCGCGACTACATCTACCTGCCCGCGGGCGAGCGCGACAGCGTCGTGCGCCGCCGCCGCCGCGTGCGCGCGCTGTTCGCCGACGTGCTGGCCGAGGGCGAGCGGCGCAGCAGCTTCTCGTTCGGTGGCCTCGGCAGCCCGGACGCCGTCCAGGCGGCGAGCATGGCGATCCTCAACATGGTCGTCTTCGTGGCGGAGTGGTTCGATCCCGGCGGGTCGCGCAGCGCCGAGGACACCGCCGCCCTGCACGGGCGCCTGGCGCTGCGGATCGCGCGCGGCGGGGCGTAGGGCGCGGCGGGCGGGCGGTGACGGGGTCGGTGGCCGGTGCGGTCGCGGCCGGTGGTGCGAGCGCTGGCGAACGGCGACGTCCTGCGGTCGCGCCCGAGGACGTCGCGTTCAACTCGCCCCGGCGAGTACAGAGCTCGGCCGAACACCGACGACCTCAGAAGATGACGGCCTGCCGGACGCCCTCACCCCGCGCCAACCGGTCGAAGCCCGTGTTGAGCTCGTCGAGCGCGAGCCGGTGCGTGAGGAGCCGCTCGACCGGCAGGCGCCCGGCGCGGTGCAGCTCGACGAAGCGCGGGATGTCGCGGGCGGGGACCGACGAGCCGAGGTACGACCCCCGCAGGGTCTTCTCCTCGGCGACGAGGCTCACCGCCTGCAGGCTGAGCTGCTGGTCGGGGTGCGGGAGCCCGACGGTCACGGTCGTCCCGCCGCGGCGCGTCGCCGCGTAGGCATCCGCGAGGACTCGCGCGTTGCCGACCGTCTCGATGACGTGCGTCGCCCCGCCGCCGGTCGCCTCGCGCACGGCCTCGACCGCCTCCGGGCCCCCGGCGACGGCGTGCGTCGCGCCAAGCGCGCGGGCCCGTTCGAGCTTGTCCGCCACGACGTCGACGGCGACGATCGTGCCCGCGCCGGCCACGCGCGCTCCGAGCAGCGCCGCCAGCCCGACGCCGCCCAGGCCGAACACGGCCACGCTGTCGCCCGGCCTCACGCGCGCGCTGTGGAGTACCGCACCGACGCCCGTGAGAACCGCGCAGCCGAAGAGCGCGGCGACGTCGAACGGCAGCTCCGCCGTCACGCGCACCGCCGAGCGCGCCGAGACGACCACGTGGTCGGCGAACGCCGACACGCCGAGGTGATGGTGCAGCGGCTCACCGTCGCGGCCATGCCAGCGCCGCTGCCCGGACAGCAGCGTGCCGGCGGCGTTCGCGGCCGCCCCGGGCTCGCACAGCGCCGCGCGGCCGGACAGGCACGGCCCGCACGTCCCGCAGGTGGGGACGAACGTCAGCACGACGTGGTCGCCCGGCGCCAGGCCTGCGACCTCCGGCCCGACGTCGACGACCTCGCCCGCCGCCTCGTGGCCGAGGACCATCGGCATGACGCGCGGCCGCGATCCGTCGATCACCGACAGGTCGGAGTGACACAGGCCCGCGGCGCGGACGCGCACGAGGATCTCGCCCGCGCCAGGGGAGTCGAGCTCGAGGTCGGCGATCTCCAGCGGCCGCGACTCGGCGTACGGCGCGGGGAGCGCCATCTCGCGCAGCACGGCGCCGCTGACCTTCACGTCGACGCTGGCTCCCGCACGACCAGTCGCTCGAGGGCGCGACGCAGCGGCGGCGGGATCTCGGCCGGCCGGCGGCTGCCCCGCTCGACGAACACGTGCACGAACCAGCCTGTCGCGATCGCCGCCGCCGCGCCGGCCCGAAAGAGCGCGATCTCGTAGCGGACGCTGCTGCGCCCGAGCTCCCCGACGCGGAGCGCGGCCTCGACGATGTCCGGGAACGCGATCCCCGCGTGGTAGGCGCAGTGCGACTCGGCGCACAGCCCGATGACGTCGTCGTGATGGATGTCCAGCCCGCCCTCACTGATGAGCCAGGCGTTGATCGCGGTGTCGAAGAACGCGTAGTACTCGACGTTGTTGACGTGCCCGTACACGTCGTTGTCAGCCCAGCGGGTCGGGATCGCCTCGACGTGCGCGTACTCGTCGCGGGTCGCGTCAGCGGCGGCGGCCATCGCCGACGACGCTACAGAACGCGCGGCTGAGGCTCGCCGGGCCGGCGCGCGAACATCGAGCGAGGGCGGGTCGGGCGCCTCGGCTCGTGCCGAACCCGGCCTAGACCGGCGTGGCGAGCTCGACCAGCGTGCCGAACGGATCGCGGACGTAGGCGACGCGCTGGCCGTGCGGCTTGTCGGTGGGTGGCGCGAGCGCCGCGCAGCCGGCCTCGAGCGCGCGCTCGAAGGCGCCGTCGACGTCGTCGGCGATCAGGGCGATCTCGACGTTCGGCGGCTGACCCTCCCGCGCGCCGCGGCGCACGCCACCCGGGAAGTTGCCGTCGCCGAGCTCGTAGGCGGCGAAGGCGAGCCGCGTCGGGCCGGTGTCGAGCTGCGCGTATGTCCCGCTCGGCGCGACGAACTCGCCGCGCAGGCCGAACGTGCGCTCGTAGAAGGCGGCGGCCTGCGCCGGCTCGTCGACGTAGACGATGACCCAGCCGAGGCGCAGCTCGGCGTCAGCCACGAGCCCGCGCCTTGCGCTCGCGGCTGTACTCCCACCAGGGCCGGGCGGGCCCGCCGTCGGCATAGGCGACCACGGCGACGAACGTGTCGAGCAGGCACGGGTCGTGCCTGCGGCCGTCGAGCGCGCAGAGCTGCTCGAAGAGCTCCTCCGCGTCGCGGCCGCGCAGGTCGTCGAGCGCGGTGACACCCACACGCTCGAGCTTGTGCGCGATGGCCGGGCCGACGTTCGGGATCTCGGTGAGCGTGCTCGACATCGGCGCAATCCTCCCCCATCGCGGGGGTGAGCGTCTTGGAGGAAACGGCCATGCCCGCGTTCGAGGATCACCGGGGCGTGCGCGGGCGTGCATTTCACCCCACGCGCCACGACGGCGCTCACGAGCCGGGCGTTTTGCACGGCATACGTGCATTTCGCCCGCCGCGCCACGACGGGCGCCCGCCGACCGGGCGTAATGCACGGCATACGTGCATTTCACCCGACGCGCCACGACGACGCTCGCCAACGGGGTCAAAGGCATGCCGCCAGGGCCCGACCCACCCGTCACGCCGGCATGCGCCGCGCCGCTAGGCCAGCAGCGCCGACGGCGGGACGCCCGCCAGCTCGCGGCAGTCGCCGGCGAAGTGCGCCTGGTCGGCGTAGCCGGCGCCGGCGGCGACGCGTGCGAGCTCCTCGCCGCGGTGCGCGGCGGCCAGCGCGCGCCGCAGCCGCAGCACGCGCGCCAGGCGCTTGGGGCCGTAGCCGACCGCCGCGTCCACGCGCCGGCGCAGCTGGCGCTCGCTGACGTACAGCTCGCCGGCCAGCGCGCGCACGGCGGCGCCGCCGCTCAGGCGCGCGACGGCCGCCTGCACGAGCGGATCCGGAGCGCCGGCCGCGGCGGCTCGCGGCGCGAGCTCCGCCAGGAGCGCGACGGCCGGGTCGGCGGCCTCCTCGAGCCGCGCGGTCAGCTCGTGCGCGTCGTCGCCCCACAGCTCGTGCAGCGCCGGGCGCGCGTCGCGCAGGGCCGTGCCGTCGACACCGAGCAGCGGGGGCGCCGCGCCCGGCCGCAGGCGGAGTCCCACCACGTGCGTGCGCGCCGGCAGCGTGACGAGGAACGCCGTCGTGTTGGCCCCGGCGACGGCGGTGCCGGCGCCCTGGGTCCAGATGATGTCGATGCAGCCGTCGGGCAGGACCCGCACGGGTGCACCGCCACCGTCGCGGCGTTCCCAGGTGCACGCGACCCAGGGCGTGAGCCGGGCCGGCGGCTGGTGCTCGCGATACTCCACGCGAAGAACGTTAACGGCGCGAGCGCGCCGGACATCCCATCCACCCGGGCCCGGGCGCGAGCGTCGCCGCCCGCTGCCGCCGCCGTTCAACGTCGCGGCGGCAGGAGTTGCCCGAGCCGTTTGATGATCGTCACCAAGAGCTCTCCCACCGTGTCCAGCGTATGGTCGACTCCGTCGACGAGCGCCTGCGTCGTCTGCTCGATCGCGGGTTTCTGGGGCGTCGCCACGCGCTCGGGTGGTGGTGGCGGCGGCGGGCTCACCGGCGCCGGCGGGGGCGGCGGCGGAGGGGGTGGAGGCGGCGGCGCGGGTGGCGCCGGCCGCGGCGCGACCGGTGGCGGTGGCGACGTCGGCGCCGGCGGCGTGACCGCCCTGCGCGCGACGGCCGGCCGGCGCGGCGGCGCGGCGCGGCGCACAGCCGGCCGCCGGGACGGCGGCGCGATCGGCGCGACCCTCGCGCCGGCCTCCGCCGTCTGCGCAGGCGAGATCTCGGGACCGGCGACGACCTGGCGCAGCGAGCCCAGCCCGCCGAAGCCGCCCGCGCCGACGAGCACGACCGCGAGGGCTGCCAGCATCGCGACCGGCACGAGCGCAGCGGCCGTCCCGGCCGTGAGCAGCTGGCGCAGCCATGCGCCGACGAG
>DASWQM010000208.1:0-3403 GCA_036403675.1 Solirubrobacteraceae bacterium
GACCTCCAGCAGCGCCGACTGGACCTTCGCCGGCGCGCGGTTGATCTCGTCGGCGAGCAGGAAGTTGCCGAAGACGGGGCCGAGCTCGGTCTCGAAGGTGCCGGTGTTCGGCCGGTAGATGCGCGTGCCGACGAGGTCGGCGGGCACGAGGTCGGGCGTGAACTGGATGCGCCGGAACGTGCCGCCCATGACGCTTGCGAGCGTGCGCACCGTGAGCGTCTTGGCGAGGCCGGGGACGCCCTCCAGCAGGACGTGGCCGCCCGCGAGCAGGGCGACGAGGAGGCGCTCGAGCATCGCGTCCTGGCCGACGATGACGCGCTTGATCTCGTACAGCGACTCCTCGAGGACCTGCCGCGGCGCGCGACCGCCGTCGTCGTCGTGCGGACCGAGGTGGATGGGGGTCATCGGGAGGCGTTCCTTTCGGGGGTGTGGGAGTGCTCAGACAAGGCGACGGAACCAGTACAGCGAGAGGGCGGCGCCGGCGGCGAGCAGGACGAGCGCCCCGCCGCTGAACGCGGCCGTGATCTCGCGCTTCTCGGGGCGCGTGCCGATGCGCGACCCGAGCTGCTCGTAGACGGCACTGAGATCTTTCGACGTGTCGGCGGTGTAGGCCTTGCCGCCTGACAGCGCGGCGACCGCACGCATCTCGTTGGGGTCGGGCGGCACGGGCCGCGTCTCGGTCCTGCCGTTGGGTCGAGTGACCTTGATCGTGCCCGACGGCGTCCCGAGCGTGACGGTGTAGATCGGGATCTTCAGCTGCCTCGCGCGCGCGGCGAGC
Source organism: Solirubrobacteraceae bacterium (assembly GCA_036403675.1). GTDB lineage: Bacteria > Actinomycetota > Thermoleophilia > Solirubrobacterales > Solirubrobacteraceae > CADCVQ01. The sequence continues at coordinate 779 of DASWQM010000208.1, forward strand.
AGCTGCGGCTTGCGGCCGCGCACGGACTTGCCGTCGGAGAGCAGGACGATCGCCGACGGCGGGCGCACGCCGGCGGCATCGGTCTCCCGCGCCAGCGCGCCGAGCGAGACGGCGAGCGCCTCGCCGGTCGCCGTGCCACCGCTGGGCTTGAGGCCCGCGATCGCGCCGCGCACCGCGTCGCGGTCGGTGGACGGGCTCTCGATGAGGCGCGCCGACTGGTTGAAGGCGACGAGCCCGACGCGGACGTTGGCGGGAACCTGCTGCAGGAAGCGATTGGCCGCCGTGCGCGCGGCGGCGAGCCGCGACGGCGCGACGTCGGTGGACTGCATCGAGCCCGAGTAGTCGGTCGTGAGCATGATCGACGCGCGTTCGACGGGGACGGCGACCGTCGTCTGCGGCTTCGCGAGCGCGACGATCAGCACGGTCAGGGCGACGCCGTAGACCGCGAGCGGCGCGTGCCGGCGCCAGCCGGGCGTGCGCGGGGCGACGGAGCCCATGACCGGCGGCGCGGCGAACGCCGCCGCGGCGGCGCGGCGGTCGCGCTCGTGCCGGCGGTAGGCGAGGAGCCCGAGCGGCACGAGCACGAGCGCGAGGAGGAAGAGCGGCTGGCCGAAGCTCATCGATCGCCGGCCGCTACGGCGTGCCGGTGCCCGTCGTGGCCGGGCGCGTCCCGAGCTTCACGCGCAGCGTCCGCGTGGCGCCGGCACGTTGGACCTGGACGGCAACCTCGTCGCCCGGCCTGCGCGATTCGATCGCCGTGCTGATGTCCTGCGGCGACAGGATCTCCTTGCCGTCGACGCCGACGATGACGTCGTCCTTCTGGACGCCGGCCTGCTCGGCGGGACCGCCGGGGACGAGGTCGACCACGAACGCGCCGCTGCCGGCGGCGCTCGGCTGGGTCGAGACGCCGAGGTACGGCCGCTGGATCGAAGCGCCCCGCTCCAGCCGCGGCACGACCTCGCGGAGGGTGTTGGAGGGAACTGCGAAGCCGATGCCGACGTTGCCGCCGCCGCCCGCGGTCGCGATCTGCGAGTTGACGCCGACGACCCGGCCGGCCGAGTTCAGCAGCGGGCCGCCGGAGTTGCCCGGGTTGATCGCGGCATCGGTCTGGATGACCTTGTCGATCGAGAAGCCGTTGGGCGCCTTGATCGCCCGCCCGACGCCCGACACGACGCCCTGCGTCAGCGTGCGGTCGAGGCCGAGCGGGTAGCCGATCGCGACCGCGAGGTCACCGACCTTCACCTGGTCGGAGTCGGCGAGCGCGAGCGGGCGCAGGTGCGCGGTCTTCGAGCTGTCGACGCGCAGCACCGCAAGGTCGGATGACGGGTCCGTGCCGAGGATCCTGGCGTCGATCGCCTCCGCGCTGTCGTCGAGGCGCACCTGAGCGCTGTTCGCGGTGCCGACGACGTGGGCATTCGTGACGATCGTGCCGCCGCCGTCGATGACGAAGCCGGTGCCGCTGGCCTCGCCGCTGCCCTGCGCGACCTGGATGCGGACCACGCTGGGGCTCACCGACGCGTAGATCGCGCGCACCGACTTGGTCCGCTGGTCGGCGGGCGCCGCACCCGGGACCACGGGCAGCGCGGTGGGCTGCGTGGAGGAGTCGCCACCGAGGATCGAGCCGCCGATGAGGCCGACGCCGAAGAGCACGACGGCGGCGAGCGTTCCGAGCGCGATCGGCAGCAGGCGCCGGTTGGGCGCGTGGCGCTGCACCGGAGGCGGCTCCTCGTCGGCCGGCGGCTGCGGCTGCGGCTGGGTGCGCGGGCGCAGCCAGTGCTGGTGCTCCTCCTCCTCGCGAGGATCGGTCCAGAGGCGGCCGGAGACGGGGTCGCGTCCGGAGGAGGGCTCGTTTGTCATGCGCAGCAAAGGTAGGTCGGTGACGTCAACAGTCCTTAAGTGTGGACCCCGCGTGCGTAAGAGCGTCATAAGACTGCAAAGACGGGCGAATCAGGCCTGGGAGCCTGCCCTAGATCTCCGGTGCGAAGGCCATGAGCTCGACCCGATGCCCCGCCGGGCAGCGCACGAAGGACCGTGGCGAGCCCCAGTGCGCGGTGCGCGGATCGGGCTCGAAGCCCGCCGCGCGCAAGGCTGCGAGCGTCGCGTCGTAGTCGTCGACGACGACCGCTACGTGGCCCTCGGCCGGGACCACCGGGGATTCGGCGAACAGCAGGTGGACCTGCGTCCCGCCGGCCTGCACCCAGGCCGAGCGCTCGGCGAGCGCGTCGGGTGCCGGCACGCGCTCGAAGCCGACCAGCCACCAGAAGTGCAGGCAGGCGTCGACGTCCTCGCGTCGCACCTCGATCGCGACATGCTGGATCACGACCTGCCCCGTACCCGCTCGACGTTGGCGTCATGGATCGCGCGCTGCGCCGGCGAGCGGCGCGCCATCGGCAGCTCGGCGTCGGGCAGCTTGGCGAGGTAGTTGACGTCCTCGCGCAGGATCGCCGCGGCACGCGCGCCTTCGAGGACGTCGCCGTGGCCGGGCACGACGTACGCCGCGGCGTCGACGAGCGGCTCCAGCCGCCGCAGCGTCGCGAGATAGGCGTCGCGCGAGCCTCCCTCGCCGATCATCGGGATCTCGACCGGGGACAGGTAGTCGCCGCAGACGAGCACGCGCGCCCAGCC
>DASWQM010000209.1:0-2789 GCA_036403675.1 Solirubrobacteraceae bacterium
GCGTCCGAGAGCACCAGGAAGCCGAACTCCTCCGAGCTCCAGAGAACGATCTCCGCGCCCAGGCGCGACAGGTGCGTCGCGCACGTCGCCGCCGCGCCGAGCCAGTCGAGCACGAAGTCGCGGTTCGAGACGGCGTCGATCGAGTTCGGGGCGACGGCGTCGAAGCCGAGCTCGTCGGCGACGGCACGGCGGTCGGTGTCGAAGTTCACGCCCGCGAGCGCGCCCGCGCCGAGTGGCAGTGCCGTCGTCTGGGACTCGGCGAAGGCGAAGCGCTCGCGGTCGCGCAGCAGCATCCACACGTACGCGAGCAGGTGGTGCGAGAGGTAGACGGGCTGGGCGCGCTGCAGGTGCGTGTAGCCGGGCAGCGGCCAGTCGAGATGGCGCTCGGCGGAGTCGAGCAGCGCGGCGACGAGCGCGTCGATCGCCCGTGTCGCGTGACCGGCGGCGTCGCGCGTGAAGAGCGCGACGTCGGTGGCGACCTGGTCGTTGCGCGAGCGGGCGGTGTGCAGCGTGCCGCCGGGCGGGCCGGCGATCTCGGTGACGCGCCGCTCGATCGCCATGTGGATGTCCTCGTCGTCGTCGGCGAACGGGAACGCGCCGGACACGAGCTCGGCCTCGACCGCGTCGAGCGCGGCGAGCAGGGCGTCGCGATCGGCGTCGGCGATGATCTGCCCGGCGGCCAGCATGCGCGCGTGCGCGCGTGACTGCGCGATGTCGTACGGCCACAGCCGGCGGTCGAACGCCAGCGAGGCGTTGAGGCGCCGGAAAATGGGGTCCTGCGGCTCCGAGAAGCGCGACATGGCGGGCGAGTCTAGAGGCGAGAACGCCCGCTACCCTGCCGCCCGTGTCCGCACGGAGCTACCCGCAGCAGGACTATTCGCGGCCGGCGGGCTCGATCGAGGTCGTGCTGGTGCGCCACGGCGCGTCCGAGGCCGCGGTCGCCGACCAGCCGTTCGAGCTGCTCGAGGGGCAGGCCGATCCCGCGCTCTCACCGGCGGGCGAGCGCCAGGCCGAGGCCGTTGCCGCCCACCTCGCCCGCGAGCCGCTCGCCGGCCTCTTCGTCACGCCGCTGCGCCGCACCGCGCAGACCGCGGCGCCGCTCGCGGTGCTGACGGGGCTGGAGGCCGTCGTCGTGCCGGAGCTGCGCGAGGTCCATCTCGGGGAGCTCGACGGCGGCGCGTTCAGGATCGCTGTCGCGCGACGCGATCCCCGCATCGTCGAGGTCTTCGCGCAGCAGCGCTGGGACATCATCCCCGGCGCCGAGCCGATGGAGGACTTCGCCCGCCGCACGCGCGCCGGGATCGACCGCGTCGTGGAGGGGCTCGAGCCCGGCGCGACGGTCGCGGCCGTCGTCCACGGCGGCGTCATCGGGGAGCTGTGCCGGCAGGCGAGCGGGAGCCGCCCGTTCGCCTTCGTCCACGCCGACAACGGCTCGCTCACGCGGATCGTCCTGCTGCCCGACGGGCGGCGGTGGGTGCGCAGCTTCAATGAGGGGGCGCATTTGCGCCAGGCGGCGGGTGCGCCCCGTCCGGGCGGGGATGGGTTGGGTGCCGACGCTCGCTGAACGGCATCATCGAGAGGGGGTGGGAGCGGCGCGCCGGTGTGGGCGCGGGAGGATGCGGGCGCCCCGTGCTCCGGCCCCCCGGCGTGGCGCGACCACGAACCGGACGGCGCGCTGCCGGGCGACCTCTACATCCGCCCGCGTTGCGTTCTTCGCGGGCTGAGCCCGCGAAACCTGCAACACGACCGGATCGCGCCGGACGCTCGCGCACTCCCGACCCGCCTACTCCCGCCCGAGCACCTCGCGCAGCGCCCCGGCGACGCGCTCCACCTGACCCTCCGTCAGCTCCGGGAAGAACGGCAGCGCGACCGAGCGCGCGGCGACGTCCTCGCAGACCGGGAACTCGCCCTCGCGGTGGCCGAAGACCTCGCGGTAGTACGACATGAGGTGGATCGCCGGCAGGTAGGGCTTGGACTGCACGCCGAGCGCGCGCAGCGCGCGGATCGTGTCGTCGCGATCGACGCCGCGCGGGAGCTGGACGGCGAAGACGAACCAGCCGCGGCGGTCGCCGCCGGCGTCCTCGCAGGGCAGCTCGAGCCCCTCGATCCCGGCGAGTGCCTCGCGGTAGGCCGCGGCGGCGCGGGCGCGGCCGGCGAGCATCTCGTCGAGGCGCTCGAGCTGGGCGAGGCCGATCGCGCAGGCGATGTCGCTCAGGCGGTAGTTGAAGCCGAGCCGGTCGTGGTCGAGCCAGCTCATGTCCGGCGCGCGCCCCTGGTTGCGCTCGGAGTCGATGCGCTCCTTCACGGCCGCGTCACCGGTCGTCACCATGCCGCCCTCGCCGGTCGTCAGCTGCTTGTTCGCGTAGAACCCGAAGACCGCCGGGTGGCCGCGGCCGCCAACCGGCACGCCATCCCCATGGACGGCACCAAGCGCCTCGCAGGCGTCCTCGACGATCGGCAGGCCGAGGCGCTCGAAGGCCGGCAGATCGGCGGGGTAGCCGAAGATGTGGACCGGCAGGATCGCGGTCGTGCGCTCGGTCACCGCGGCCGCGGCGGCGGCGGGATCGAGGTTCAGCGTGCGCGGATCGATGTCGGCGAAGACCGGCCGCGCGCGCTCGAACACGGCCGCGTTGGCGCTCGCGACGAACGAGAACGGCGACGTCACGACCTCGTCGCCGTCGGCGACGCCGACCGCCCGCAGCGCGAGGTGCAGTCCGGCCGTCCCGCTCGAGACGGCGCACGCGTGGGCGACGCCGAGGCGCTGCGCGAACGCCCGCTCGAAGGCCGGA
>DASWQM010000210.1:0-6646 GCA_036403675.1 Solirubrobacteraceae bacterium
GCGCGCGCGGCGACCGGACGAGCAGGACCGCCGCGGCCAGCAGTGCCGCGAGGACGACGCCCGCCGTCTGCGCGACATCACCGAGGATCGTGACCGCCGCGATCATCTGCGTCTCAGCAGCATCCACGCCCGCGACAGGAATGTCGCCAGCTCCGGGTTCGTCCGCAGCTTCGCGGAGAAGTCCGGCATCCCGGGCCGGATGACGAGCCCCTCGCCGAAGCGCGAGGCGACGATCACCTGCCTGTCGCCGGGCTGCGTCGCCGCCGCGGCCGCGACCGCGCGCGTGCCGCCGCGCACGTCGAGTGTCTGCTCGAAGGCGTCCACGCCGGCGAAGAGCCCCTCGGTCCCGCCGAACAGGTCGATGCCGTCGACGACGTTCACGAGCGACACCGGCTCGCGGACGACGGGCCGCAGGCGAGCGCCGAAGAGGTCGCGCTCGGTCGGCAGCGTCGGCGATACCGCGCGGTCGCGCGCGTCGAGCGTCACGCTCCGCCGCAGCGATCCGGTCCCGGCCGACAGCAGCCGGCCACCGCCGCGCACGAAGGTGCGCAGCGCGCGGGCCACGCGCGGGTCCAGCCAGCGCGCGTCGCCGGCGAGGATGACCCCGCGATGGCCGTCCAGGCGCGGGCCCGCGCCACGGGCCAGCGCGACGTCGGTCGTGAGGTCGTAGCGCCGGCCGCTGCGGTCGAGCTGGGCGAGCAGGAGCGCGTCCTGCGTCGTCAGCTGAGCCGGCAGCCCGCCGCCTGCGTACGGTCGCGCGATGGCCACCGGGAGGCCCGCGTCGAGCGTGTTCGGGCGCCCGTCGCCGTCGTCGTCGACGGGGTTCGTCCCCTGCCACGTCGTCACCGGCAGCACGACCAGCACGTCGCTGGCCTGCCGGGACTGCACGACGAGCGGCGCGGCGGTCGTGTGCGTGCGCGTGCGGACCTCGAAGATGTACAGGCCGGACTTGCCGCCCGGGGCGGGGAAGTGCACGACGCGCGAGCGTGTCCCGCGGCCGCGCTTGCGCAACCCGCGGTAGCCGGCGCGGCGCAGCGTCCACGTGAAGTTCTGGTCGACCGAGTCGACGGCCACGCTGCCCTGGTCGCCCGCGGTCACCGGCGTCGAGGGCGCCTGCGCCGTGAGGTAGCGCACCGTGATGCCGCCGCGGCCCCGGAGCGGCTCGCGGAAGGCGAAGCGCGGCGGGATCGGGGCCGACGAGCCGATGTTGCCGGCCTGGTCGCGCGCGCGGATGACGACGAGGTAGGTCCCGGGGGCGACGCGGCGGCCGGCGACGGTGCCATCCCAGGTCCAGCGCGTCGCGTCGTCGGGCAGCTGGACCGGCGCGGCGAAGACCGGGCGCACCGGGCGCGCGTCGGTCCGGTAGACGAGCACCTCCTTGTGGCGGCCGGGGGCACGGAAGGAGACGCGCGCCGGCTCGCCCTTGGCGTTCGGCAGCAGCTCGGGACGCGGCACCTTGTCGCGCATCGGACCGATCGATGTCACGACGATGTCCGGCGGCCTGGTGTCCTTGCGGATATTGCGCGGCAGCGTCACCGAGCGCCCCTGACGGCGCAGGCTCGCGCGGATGCGGTAGACGCCGTCGGAGACCATCCGGCCATCCGCGGCGCGTCCGTCCCAGACGATGGCCATCCGCCGGCCGCGCGCGAGGTGACGGTTGTCGGCGAGCTCGCGCACGACGTCCCCGGCCCGGTCGATGACGCTCACGGTGACATCGTCGGCGCGCTTGAGGACGAACGAGGCGTGGGCGCGGTCGAAGCGCCCGTCGCGGTTGGGCGAGAAGAACGGCGTCACCTTGACGTCCTGGACGAGCGGCGGCGTGCTCTTGAGCTCCTGGGCGAAGAAGAACGCTGCGAACGTCGCGCCCACGAGGAGCGCGAACGCGATCCGGGCGGCGGTGGTCACGACTGCGCGCCGTCGCTCGTCGGGGTGTCCGCCGCAACGACCATCGCCGGTCCTCGCCACGACTGCGCGCCGTCGCTCGTCGGGCTGTCCGTGGCGCAGACCATCGCTCGTCCACGCTACGGCCGGCTGGCGGCGGCCCGCGCCGGCACCCGGTGCAGCTCGCAGTTGGCGATCGCGCCGCCGGGGGCGACGACGCCGACGACGGCGCGGATCGCGCCGCCGTGGGTGACCACGAGCGCCGGCAGCGGCCCGGCCGCAACGTCGGCCAGCGACGCGGCGACGCGCGCGGCCTGCTCGGCGACCGACTCGCCTCCGGGGAAGCGAAACGCGGGCTCCGCGGCGCGCCAGGCGGCGAAGCCGCCGGGGTTCTCGGCGATGACGTCGGCGCAGAGCCGTCCCTGCCACGCGCCCGCGTCGGCCTCCACGAGGCGGTCGTCGTAGACCGGCGCGAGGCCGAGCTGCGCGCCGACGATCTGCGCTGTCTCGCGGGCGCGCGCGAGCGGGCTCGAGTAGAGCGCGAGCAGCCCCGCGTTCGCCAGCGCGCATGCCAGCGCGCGCGACTGCTCGCGGCCACGATCGTTCAGCCGCGTGTCGGCGCGACCCTGGAAGCGACCGGTCGCGTTGTAGTCGGTCTCCCCGTGACGCACGAGCAGAACCTCATTCGACCCCGCCACGACGACCCCTGTAGGCGCTACGACTGCGCGCCGTTGCTCGGCGCACCGTGATTGGCGTCGCTCATGCGCGAGTCCTCGTCATCCGATCTTGTCGGCGCCGACGATGACGACCACGGCGGCGTCCGCGGCCGCCGAGGTGTTCGCGTCGACCGCCTGCACGGAGGAGCTGTCGATGCCGATGACCTGGGCGACGACCTGCGCTGCGCGCTGGTTGCCGGCGCGGTAGGAGACGGTCGTGATCGGCACCGACTGGTCGGCGTTGTTCTGGGTGCCGGCGATCGTGAACTTCGCCTGCTCGATCTTGTCGGCCACTGCGCGGGCGAGGCCCGTCTGCGTCGTGCCGTTGAGCACCGCGACGCGCGTCGCGCGGCGGTCGAGGCCCGGCGTCACCGCGCCGGCGCTCGTCGGCGAACCGGACTGTGCGCCCGCCCCCGACGGCTGCGTCACGGAGCCGAAGTCGTTGGGCTTCGTCGTCGTGTTGCTGCCGGAGTTCAGCAGCATGACCACGACGACGACGAGGACGGCCACGACCGCCGCACCGACGATCGCGACGATCCGCCCCGTCGACATGCCGCCGCCGTCGTCGGGGTCGGGACCGGGCAGACCGGCGAGCCCGGCGACCGTCGACGGCGGCGCGGGCAGGTCGGGTGGATCGGGACGGGCCGCGGCCGACTCGCGCGTCTCCTGTCCGCCGTTGCCGTTGTCGTGCGCCGACGCCGCGCGCGAGGGCGCGACGGCCTGCCGCGCGGCCGCGCCCGCGGTCGTCGCAGGCGGCACCGCCGGCTCTGCGGTGCCGGACGTCGTCGCGTCAGGGGCGCCGGCGGGCGCCGGCGTCGTCACGGCGCCTTCCCCGGACGCGGTTGCGGCGGTCCCGGCCGCCGGCACGGTGCCCGGCAGGGCGGGCCGCGCGAGCTGCCCGGGCGGACTGACGAGCGGTGCGGGCGGCGGTGGTGGTGGCGGCAGCTTCGCGTACAGCGCCGCGGCCGCGGCCGTGCGCGCGGCCTCGGCCTTCTGGGCGGCCGTCGTGGCGGGCGAGAGCGGCTGGGCGACGACGCGGCGCTGGGCGTCGGCCTGCACGCGCTGCTCGAGCTCGACCGCCCGCTCCGGTGCGCGGCCGGCCCATTCGCGTAGCCGCTTGACCTCGCGCGCCTGCGAGAAGTACAGCAGCGACAGCACGCCGAGACCGACGACCGCCGCCAGCCCGGCATACGAGCCGAACTTCTGGATCGTGTCGCTCAGCGCGACGGCGATGAGCGCCGCGTTCACGTCGGGATGTCAGGGACGGGGATCACAGCTCGTCCTCGCTACGACTGCGCGCCGTTGCTCGTCGGGTGTCATCGGCATGGGTCACAGCTCGTCCTCGCTAGGAGCGCAGGATCCTAGTCGGCCAGCCCTCCGGCAACGCCGAGAGCTCGGACACCTTCGCAGCGAGGCCGGCCGCGTCGCCCTCGAGCACGAGCAGGCCGATCTGGTCGAACATGTCGTCGACGGCCTTCGGGGCGCGCGGGGCGCGCTCCGCCCGCAGGATCTTCTCGGCAGGCGTCGGCTGCGGGCGCTCGTAGGGGTTGAACAGCTCCTCGTGGAGCTTCTCGCCGGGGCGGCGGCCGACGATCTCGATCGCGATGTCGCGCTCGGGCTCCAGGCCCGACAGCTCGATCATCGTGCGTGCGAGGTCGAGGATCCCCACCGGTTCGCCCATCTCCAGCACGTAGACGTCGCAGCCGGGGCTGTGCTCGTCGGCGGAGACCGCGCCCGACGCCTTCGTGAGTCCGCCGGCGCGGATGATGAGCTGCACGGCCTCGGGGATCGTCATGAAGTAGCGCGTCATCCGCTCGTCGGTCACCGTCAGCGGGCCGCCGAGCGCGATCTGGCGGCGGAAGATCGGCACGACCGAGCCCGACGAGCCGAGCACGTTGCCGAAGCGCACGGCGCAGTAGCGGGTCTGCGGGAAGCGCGCCTGCTCGGCCTCGACGGCGAACTCGGCCAGGGCCTTGGAGGCGCCCATGACAGTCGCCGGCGAGACGGCCTTGTCGGTTGACACGAGGACGAATGCCTTCACACCGAGCTGGCCGGAGATCCGTGCCATGAGCCTGGTCGCGATCGCGTTGTTGCGGACCGCCTCGACCGGGTTCTGCTCCATCAGCCCGACATGCTTGTACGCCGCCGCGTGGAAGACGACCGTCGGCCGGTGGGCGCCGAAGACCTCGCGCATCCGCTCCTCCTCCTTGCAGTCGGCGAGGACGGCGTCGAGGGTCGAGGGGTGCACGTGGCGATCGTGCTCGAGCTCGCGCTGGATCTGGAAGAGGTTGTCCTCGGCGTGGTCGAGGATCACGAGCCGGCGCGGCGCCACGCGCGCGATCTGGCGCGAGAGCTCCTTGCCGATCGACCCGCCGGCGCCCGTGACGAGCACGACCTCGCTGGTGAGGTAGGCGCCCACGCGGTCGAGCTCCATCCGCACCGGCTCGCGGCCGAGGATGTCCTCGACCTGCACGTCGCGCACCTGGCGCACGAAGTTGCCGCCGGTCTGCAGGAGCTCGAAGACCGTGGGCAGCGTCCGGACCGGGATCCCGCGCTCGCGGCAGGCGCGAACGACGGTCGCGCGCAGCGTCCCCGGCGCCGACGGGATCGCGATCGTGACCTCGTCGGGCTCGGCCTCGTCGAGGATCCGCGCCAGGTCGCTCGTCGCGCCGAGGACGCGCACCCCGTCGATCCGCAGCCGCCGCTTCGTCGGGTCGTCGTCGACGAAGCCGACCGGCTTCAGCCCCAGCTCGGGGTTGCGCAGGATCTCGCGCAGGACGAGCCGCCCGCCGTCGCCGGCGCCGACGATGAGCAGGCCGCGCGCATCCTTGCCGGCCCGGAAGCCGCGCAGCGGGCGCTCGTAGACGGTGCGGGCGAGGAAGCGGGACCCGCCGACGAAGGTGAGCATGAGCAGGAAGTAGAGGGCCAGGATGCCCGTCGGCGCGGTGACCGGCGTCTCGCCGGTGGCCGACGTCTGCGTCACCGGGTGGGCGAGCGCGACGTAGCCCGGCAGCAGCAGCGCGGCGATGACGACCGCCTCGACGATGGCGTTGTAGTCGCGCTGCGTGACGTAGCGCCACCACTTCGCGTAGAGCCCGAATGCCGCGAAGGTCAACAGCGAGCTGACGACGACGAATGGCAGCGTGGCGTCGAAGAGCTCGCGGTAGCGCGACGGCACGTGCGACGGACCGTCAAAGCGAAAGCGGTAGGACAGCCAGTACGCGAGCGCGACCAGGACCCCGTCCACCACGATCTGCGCCAGCGAATGGCGGTGCAAAGGGAAGGCCGCGGAGCGGATCCGTCGGCTCATCGGTTGCGGATTGTAGGGAGCGCGGCGGCGTGAAGTCCCGTGGTCACGGGCGAGCCGGCGCTCGCGAACGGCATCGATGAAGGAAGTGGGGTACGCGGCGCCGGTCGAGGACCGCTCGAGCGCCGCGGAGCCCCAAGCGCGTCGCGTTTTCCTCCTGTGTCAACGAGAGGGCGACTCGCTTGCGCCGCCGCTCCTTGGCCGCGATCCGCGCATCTGGTCGGCCAGGCTCAGTGCGCCGCCGGCCGGAGCAGCAGCTCGGCGAGCAGCGCCGGGTCACGGCGGATCCGCACGTCCCCGGCGTCGCCGGCGGCGCGCTTGGCGAGCACGACCTCGTCGGCGCTGCGCAGCGCGCGCAGCCGCCCCTCGGCGATGAGGCGCTCGTCGACGGCCCCCAGCCGGCCCTGGAAGGTCGTCCACACCGGCGTGCCGAGCGCGACGGCCTCGCGGTTCATCGTCCCGCCCGCGGAGACGACCAGATCGGCGTAGGCGATGAGCGACTGCGCGTCGATCGCTCGCTCGGGAACGACGAAGCCGCCGCCGCGCAGCTCGGCGCGCTGCTGCGGCGTGCGCGGCAGGACGACGGTCTGCGTGCCGCGCAGGCGCTCCAGCACCGCGCCGAGCACGTCGTTCTCGAAGCGGTGGTAGAGCGTGACGTCGGGTGGCGTGCGAACGACCGCGATCGGCTCGGCCGGATCGAGGCCCAGCTCGCCGAGGACGGCCGGGTCGGGCTCGAAGTCGG